>DATLQX010000157.1:0-24437 GCA_035534995.1 Chloroflexota bacterium
TCCTCCTTCCGCTGCCCCAACTCCCGGGCCAGCCGACCAAGAAGCGGCCCCATTTTCGCCATGGAGACCATGTAATCGACATCGACGTAGGCGATGGCGCTCCGGGGCATACTCGGCGCGACTGCCTCGTCGGGATCCTGCCCTACCGCGAGACCGCCATGCCGCTTGATCGACAGCAGCCCCGCGGTCCCATCATCCAGCATGTCGCTCAGAATCACGCCGATCGCGCGAGGACCATAGGCGCGGCTCGCGCCGCGGAACAACGGATCGATGGCCGGGCGGAATCCGTTCTCCCTCGGTCCCGCCACCACATGCATGTGCTGTCGTGAGACCAGGCTATGATGCCCAGCGGGCGCCACGTACAGGTGCCCTCCCTGTATGACGCCGCCGTCGGCCGCCGCGGCTACGGACAGCGGACCGGCGCGAGCAAGGATTTCGGGGAGGGCACTCGGTCGGGTGGTGGTATGGAGCACGACGAAAACGGCGGCGGGCAGATCGGGCGGGAAGCCGGCGGCCAGAGCCGACAATGCCTCAACTCCCCCGGCCAATGCTCCCACGACAATGAGAGCCTGGTGTGTGATCGCGCCTCCTTTCCTCCCCGAACGGCTAGCCACGGGGGTATGACTGTAGTGTACGTTCCGGTGCCCAGGAAGGGCGCAAGACTGACGAATGAGGGTCGCCCTAGTGCTTCTTTGCCAAAGGAATCAGCCGTTTAGGTGGCGCGCGCCGGCGGATCGCGTGTCACGCTTGTACAGTGAGCAAAAAACGGTGTACAAAGCGCTGGGGGTGTAGAGGTCATGGGAAACGGCGAGGCGACCTGGCCCAAGATTGGGTGAATCCCCTGTCTTCTCACTCCAGCAAGCTTTAAAAGGGGGCAGGAATGCCTACAGGAACCGTGTTGTTGGTCGATGACGATCGGATGCTGCTCAAGCTGATTCGGCTGCTGCTTGAGGACGAAGGGTATCAAGTGAGCACCGCGAACGGCGACGACGTTCTTTCCCTCGCGCGGACCCAGCGGCCGGACGTCATCCTTCTTGACGTGAGAATGCCAGGGATCGGCGGCGCGGGGATCAGTCGCCAGTTGCGCGAAAGCGCCGATACTCGTCAGATCCCGATCATCGGGATCACCGCTGATTTGCCCCGCGGGATCCGGGAAGGAATGATCGCCGATGAATGGATCGGCAAGCCATTTGATGTCGAACGTCTGTGCCAGGGAGTGGCCCGCTGGGTCGGGAAGAAAGCCCCAGAGGGCCAGCCTCATTCATCGCAAGAAGCCCCCGGCTGAGGCCAGTACGCCTCGCTAATGGGTGGCTGCTCGCAGCGCGTCATCGAGAACAGCCACGATGCGCTCTACCTGTGCCTCGCTGGTGATCAGCGGCGGCGCGATACAGAGGGTGTCGCCAATCGGGAACTCGCCGCGGGCACCGCCTCGATTGCGGATAAAGAGGCCGCGTTGGCGGGCCTCCGCCGCGACTTTGTTGCCAAGACCGATGGCCGGAGCGCGGGTAGCGCGGTCATCCACCAACTCTACTCCGCACATCATCCCCAGGCCACGAATATCCCCCACCGCTTGATGCGAGGCGAGGGTTTGCAAGCCTTCAAGGAGGCGGGCGCCCACCGCCGCCGCGCGCTCGCACAGCCCTTCCCGTTCCATGATCTCCAGGTTGCGCAGGCCCACCGCGCAGCAGGTTGGATGGCCTGAGTAGGTAGCGGCGTGGGTGAACTTCATGTCGGCGGGGGCGTTGTTCAGGGCCTCGTGGACGCGCTCGGACAGGATGATCCCGCCGAGAGGCAGATAGGCGCTGGTCACGCCTTTGGCGAAGGAGACGATGTCCGGCACCACGTTCCAGTGGTCAAGCGCGAACCACGAGCCGGTGCGTCCGAAGCCGGTGATGATCTCGTCGGCGATCAGCAAGACCTGATGTTTGTCGCAGATCTCGCGGAGGCGCGGCCAATAGGTCGCGGGGGGCACGATGACCCCACCCGCGCCGAGGACAGGCTCCGCGATCACCGCCGCCACCGTCTCGGGGCCCTCGCGGAGAATCGCCTGCTCGATCACGCCGGCGGCTTCGATTCCTGGGTCACCCGAGCCACCACCGTACTCCGCCCAACGGTAGGGATAGGGAGGCGCCACCTGAATGAAGTTCGGCACCAGGGGCGCGAACATCTTGTGATACATCGCCATGCCGGTGGCGCTGGCCGCCGCCATGGTGACTCCGTGATAACCATGAACGCGGGAGATGATCTTAATCTTCTCCGGCCGGCCTTGCAGCTTCCAGAAATAGCGGGCGGTCTTGAACGCTGATTCATTGGACTCCGCCCCGCCGGTGGTAAAGTACACGGCGCTCATGGTCGGGTAGCACAACTCCACCAATTTGGCGGCCAGACGAACGGCGGGCTCGTTGGTGGCCCCCACGTAATTGGTAACAAAGGCCAGCGTGGTCATCTGCTCGGCGGCTACCTCGGCCAGTTCGCGCCGGCCATGGCCGATGTTCACGTTCCACAGGCATGAGAGACCGTCGATATATTCCTTGCCATCCATGTCGATTAGCATCGCCCCTTCGCCGCGGGCAAAGGCGATCGGGTGCTGATGGTCGGCGGGATACTGTAACGGATGAATCAAGTGCGCTCGGTCCTCGGCCAGGACCGCGCCGGTGAGCATGTGTTGTGTCGTCATATCGGGTTCCTCTTTCTCTCGATACATGTGACCTCGCACCCCGTGGTCCGCTCATGTCAGCCATCCTTGTTGCCGGGAATACGCGCCCGCGCGCGGCGGCGAGCTTCCTGGCGTGCGTGTTGCCGGTGGGTAGCGTCGGTCAAGCGCCGCCGGTCCTCGTCCGTCTCGGGTGTGAGGTATGGCACGGCGGTAACTCGTCCCTCATCGTCCAGGGCGACAAAGACGAAGTAGGCGGAGGCGACGTGTCGAACCTCACCCAGGCGGACTTTTTCAGCCTCAATCCGAACCCCCACCTCAAGGCTCGTCTTCCCGGCCAGATTGACCGACGCCATCACATGGACCAGATCGCCCACATACACCGGGGCTACGAAATCCATCCCGTCCACCCGAGCGGTCACCACGCGGCTCCGGCAGTGGCGGATTGCCGCCACCGCCGCCGCCGTATCGGCGAACTTCATGATCGTACCGCCATGGACGTTCGCGTCGGCGTTGGCGTCCTCCGGCAACATGACCTGGCTCATGGTGGTTCGCGAGGCGGATACCAGACGCTCGATCCTGTCCACGCAACGCCCTTTCCATTCCCGGGACCAGCGGAAACCGCATGGGAGTGAGGATACCACCGCCGGCCAAACTTCAGTACGGTGTCCACGCCGGCGAAGGAAAATATCGTATTGGGGTGGATTTGACCGGTATTTGACTGGCGCATCAGCCACCGATAGGTATATACTGCTGCGAATGGCAGGTAGGTGGAACTTCCAGATAGGTTCTCTCCTACGTGCCCACCTGGGAAGGGTGATTTGTTGGCGGTGCGGCAGTCGGAACACGTCCCTACGATGAGGAGCAAAAAAGGCGCCATTGTGAGGTTGGCGCCAATAGTGTTCGTGCGAGGTTGGGGTAAGTATGGCAACACTTTCCGCGTCCACGGTGGCCCGGCAGCCTCGGCAGTTCCGACTCAACATTCTAACGGCGGCTATCGGCTGCGTGTTGGGGTTCTTCATCGGCTTGCGCTTGGGGATCGCCGCCGGGTTCGCGCCGGATGATAACGCACCGCTCTTTATGGCCTACGCGGTAGGCGGCTTCGGCTATCTGCTCGGTCTGGGATTCTTCAATCCCGCGATCCGGTGGGGACTTGGCTTGCCCGCCCCTTCAACCCGTCAGGCCGCCTACACCTACGGCGAGAGCCAGACCATCTCCCGCTATTTTCGTCTGACACTCGATCACAAGGTGATCGGGATTCAGTATCTGGCCCTGATTCTGGCCATGTTCTGCTTCGGCGGCTTCAGTGCCATGCTCATCCGCCTGGAGTTGATCACGCCTGACTCGACCTTCTTTGCCCCGGATACCTATCTGACCCTGGTGGGCCTGCACTCGGGAACCATGGTGTTCATGGGCACCAGCGCGATCATCGGCCCCCTGGGAAATTACTTCATCCCGATCATGATCGGGGCCAGGCGCATGGCCTATCCCTGGCTGGAAGCGCTCTCCCTGTGGTTGCTCCTGCTCGCCTTCGTCTATCTTGCCAGTACCCTGGCCTTTGGCGGCTTCCCCACCGGATGGACCGGGTACGCGCCGCTCGCGGACGAGGCGCACGCGGGGATGGACAGCTATATCGTGGCCTTTATTCTGGTCGGGGCCGGATTGGTTGTCTCTTCCATTAACATCCTCGCCACCGTGCTGTTCCTCCGAGCGCCTGGGATGGTGCCGACGCGCATCCCGCTCCTGGTCTGGTCGATCATCGTCGCCGCCATTCTTGCCTGGCTGGCCGCCCCGGTGGTCGTGGCCACCCAATCCATGGTGTTCTTCGATCGCACGTTCAATACCGGCTTCTTCATCGCGGCGGTAGGCGGGAGTGCCTATCTGTATGAGAATCTCTTCTGGACCTTTGGGCATCCCGAGGTGTATATCTTCGCCGTTCCCGCGTTTGGGGTGGTGCTTGAGTGCTTGCCGGTCTTCGCGCGCAAGCCGCTCTTTAGCTACAACGCCGCCGTGATCGGGATGTTCGGCATCGGCTTGATGAGTTGGTTCGTCTGGCAACACCATCTGTTCATGAGCGGCATCGATCCCGGATTGCGTCCGTTCTTCATGTTCTCGACCGAGATGATCTCCTTCCCAACCAGTATCGTGTTCTTTAACATGGTGGGAACCCTATATAAGGGGCGTATTCGCTTCACCACCCCCATGTTGTTTGCCCTCGCGTTCTTCTTTAACTTCCTGATGGGAGGCTTTAGCGGCGTCTTCCTGTCGGACGTCCCGACCGATGTCCAGTTGCACGGCAGCTACGCGGTGCAGGCTCACTTCCACTTTGTCTTGATGGGGGCCACGGTGTTCGCCCTCTTTGGTGGTACCTACTACTGGTTCCCCAAGTTCACCGGCCGGCTGATGAACGAGCGTCTGGGCAAGATCCATTTCTGGTGGAGCTGGATCGGGTTCAACGGCACGTTTATCACCCTGATGATTGTCGGGTTCATGGGAATGCCGCGTCGGGTAGTTACCTATCTTCCCGAACTGCACACCGCGAACGTGATCGCCAGCACCTTCGCCTTTGTCCTTGGGGCCTCGATCGTGGTGTTTCTGTTCAATCTGGTGTACTCCTGGGGCTGGGGGAAGGTTTCCCCCGCGAATCCCTGGGAATCCCGTGGACTTGAATGGCAGGTGGCTACCCCGATTCCGGTGGACAATTTCGCCGAGGTGCCGCTGATTGTGTCGGCTCCGTACGAATACGGGATCAAGGACGCCCCTCCCGTGGCTATCCTCAATCCCAGCCAGCAGGGCCTGGGGCCCGATCCGGCGACCGCCGACGCGATGGAGCGGCGTATTGACCGAAGCCTTACCGTCTGGCTTGCCCGGATGTTGGCGGCGGCGGGGACGACGTTCTTCGCCTCCTATTTCTTCGCTTTCATCCTCCTGGAGCTCTATGACCGCAACAACCAGTGGTTGCCGGCCGGAATCACCCATCCCGCCGCGATCCTGGGCATCGGAAATATCGTTTTGCTCCTTCTCAGTGGGTTGGTGTACTTCTGGGGCCAGATTGAGATGCGGCGCGGCGCGGCGGCGAAATTCAGCGGCTACTGTGCCCTGGCCTTACTGCTTGGGCTTGGGGCTACGGCCTTCCTGGCGGCGTCGCTCATTCATACCCCGTTCGATACGCAAGCTGGCGGCTACGCCAGCGTGTTCTTTGGTCTCACCCGCGTTCTCGGGACGGTGTTGCTGGCCTCGCTGGTGTTCATGGTGGGCCTCTGCTACCGGGCGATCAAGGGGATGTATTCCCGCGAGAACATGGCGGTCATCGATGCCTTCGGGGAATACTGGGGCTGGCTGATCGCGATGAGCGCGATCTCCTACACCTTGCTGTATATTCTCCCGTTCCTTCACCTTGAATAGCCAGGCGCCGGCAAAGGGCCAACACGTATGATTACATTCACCTTTGGCAATGTCATTACCAGGTGGTCGTTCGATCCTCTGGTGGTGATCGGCGTGGTTCTGGCAGCCGTGCTGTACCATATTGGGAACCAAGCTACCCAGCATCTGTTGCCTCCTGGCCACCGCCTGGGCCCGCGCCGGTGGAAGAGCGCCATGTTCTACACCTCGCTTGCCCTGGTGTTTCTGGCGCTGGAGTCTCCGCTGGATTATTTGTCGGCGTACCTGATGTGGGCCCATATGATCCAGCATCTGATCCTGATCATGCTGGTGGCACCGCTGTCCTTGCTCGGGGATCCGGCGCTCCCACTCCTCCGCGGTCTCCCGCTTGCCTTCCGCCGGAAAGCCCTGGCGCGGATCACCCATTGGCCGCCCGTGCAAGCCCTGGCCGCCGCGATCACCTGGCTCTGTCAGCCGGTGCGGGCCTCGGTAGCCTTCGCCCTGACCCTGTATGCCTGGCATTCCCGTGACCTGTATAACCTCACCTTGCGGAACGCGGCGGTCCACGATCTGGAGCACGTGATGTTCCTGGGGGTGAGCATCCTTTTGTGGTCACAGGTCATCGACCAGACGCAATTCCGCTGCCGGATGGGCTATGGGGCGCGCTGCGTCTACGTGGTGGTGGCGGCGGCGGAGAACCACCTCCTGTCGGTCGTTCTAGCCCTGGCCACCTCGCCCATCTATGCCTATGCCCAACTGACCGCGCGGCCGGGCAATCTCACCGCCCTATCCGATCAGCAAATTGCCGGTGGCATCATGTGGGTGCCCGGCATGTTCCTGTACGGCACCGCGTTCGTGATTTTCCTCTTCAAATGGTTGAAGGAGCAGACGCTGCCAAATGGGGTGAGTTCGCTCGCCGATCTCAAGCCGGCCTCACGGGGGACCGTTCTCCTGCCCCGAGCCGAGGTTCATGCGGCGGTTGTTGACGTAGCCGCCGATTCCGGCGCGCTCTTAGGTGCGAAATAGAGGAGGGTATGCACAGGTATGAAGCCGATTCTCGCGATCTTTGGCACCACGATTGTCGTCATTGCCCTGGCGGTAGCGTATGTCGTCGATCTGGCCCAGATTCCCACCAGCACGGTGCACGCGGCGTCCACCGGGAGCCGCACCGCCAGTCTTAATCTGGATGTGGTCCCCAATGCCGGCGCGGGCCCGCACCCAGATTGGGTGCAATATCAAACGTTCGACCTCAATGCCAGTAAGTCCGCCACTCAGTTCGTCATCCCCGTTTCCACCTGGGTCACGGTGACCATTCACCAGTATGACACGCCCACGACCCTCCGCAACGAGTTCTTCGGCCTGGTCCAGGGAACGAAAGGCAATATTGCCTACCTCAACGGCAAACCGTTTCAGGCGCTCAGCCCCGACATTCCCTCGCATACCTTCAGTATTCCGGGCCTGGGAGTCAACGTGCCCCTGGCCGGCGTATCGGCGACCGCGGCGCCGAACACGTATCAGACGATCAGATTCACCTTCTACAGTGGGGACGTGAAGAAGATCTATCACTGGCAGTGCTTTGATCCCTGTGGGTGGGGCGCGTACGGCAACGGTGGTCCGATGCAGACCTATGGCTATATGGACGGACGTATTCAGGTCGTTTAGAGTGGGTGAGGCGGAGCGCGCGCGTACGGGGCGGAGTTTCACGCACCCACTCGCGGGTTCCCGTTGGGGAGGATAGCCATAGTGACTAATACCGCGCACGCCGTACGGATTTTTATCTATTGGTTGATTGCCAGCGTGATCGCCGAGATTCTCCTGATCACGGCGATCCCCACTCCAGGGCCCACCTTGTCGGAAGCGGGCGCCGGCGAGCACACGACCATGCGCCTTTTCTTCTTCACCGGGGCGCCGATCTTCGTGTTCATCTGCGTCTATATGGTGTACGCGGTTATCATGTTCCGCGACAGAAGTGAACCGGAGACCCTTACCCGTACCGAACCCGCCAAAACCAACGTACCTGCTCTGCTTATCTGGTGCGGTATCACCTTTAGCACCGTCGTGTTCCTGGCCGCCTGGGGCACCTTCACCCTGAACGAGGTTACCGAGGCGGCGGGACCGCACCCGCTGGTCGTGCAGGTGATTGCCCAGCAATGGCACTTTACCTACCGCTATCCCAGCTATGGCGGCTTCGAGACCTATGATCTGGCCGTCCCGGTCAATACTCCGATTACGTTCAGTATTACCTCGCTGGACGTGGTCCACGACTTTTGGATCTATAACGAGGACGTGAAGCAGGACGCGGTGCCCGGGACAACGACCACGGTCTATATGGATGCCAAGACGGTGGGCTCGCAATGGGTGGTGTGCGATGAGCTGTGCGGTATCTGGCACGGGCACATGCGCGGCCCTATGGCCGTCTTGAGCGCCAAGAACTTTCAGACCTGGGTGAAACAACAGCAAGCGTCTCACGCGCCGGTGCAAAAGTACATGCCGCCCCAGAGTGATACGTACTTCCCGGATCCCCAGGGCTTTCCCAGTGCGCCGCAGAATTCATCCCAGTAGCCAACTGGCCAGGCACGAATACCGACAGATGAAGGAGGGCCGGCACGCCGGCCCTCCGCCCTGCTATCCCTCCGACTGTGGTCGGGGGATCGTCAATGACTGGTGTACATTAAGGGAACCATGGCCTCTCTCCTCACCCGGCGGACTACCATCCGCCCCAAGATTCTCCTGCCCATCCTCCTGGGCCTGGGCCTCCTGATTGAGCAAATCGTGTTCTTCCATGGCGGCACCAATTCGTCCCCAACCCCCTCTTCCGCCGCCGCCACGACCGCCGCCATCCCCGGAAAGCCAGGTACGGTGTACTATCGCGTGGCCACCGTGGTCAACCAGGTGCTGGGACCGAGCGACCGCGGGGTTACCCGCTTTCGTATTGACTCCTTGGTGCCCGATCCCGCTCACCCCGGCCAGCGGATTCTCTCTCTCACCTGGGCCGTAAACGGAGACCTTACCATGGGCTCGGTCAGCGCCGGCGCCCAGGTGGAGACCTTCCTCGTCCTTCATAAGCTCTACACCAGTCATCTGCCGCTCAGTGACGTGCGGCTTACCGGCACCTTCGGGAATCACGATCGGGCCGGTCGCGCGGTCGAGGTGCCGGTTCTCAAGCTGGAGTTAGCCGCCCGGACCATCCCGGTGCTGGACTGGGGCTCGCTTGACGATACGACCCTGTGGCCCCTGCTCCACCGAATCTACATTCGCCCCGGCTTTGAGTGCAACTGCCAGGAATGAGTACTCCCAGCCTCTCGCCGCAACGCCTTGCCATTCGCCGTGCTCGCCGCCGCCTGTTCATCTGGCCCCTCTGCTTCCTCATTGCCGTGTCCACCATCCTATTCCTGCTCATGCGGCCCGCGAGTCCCACCGAGCAGCAGGCCGCCGGCCCGGTAGTCGGCCAGGTAGTGCCGGGCTTTACCCTCCCGACCCTGGCCGGGACGCGAGCAGGCCCGAGCCAGTTCCGCGGCCATCCGCTTTTTCTCCAGTTCTGGGCCGTGAACTGCACCAGTTGCGCCCACGAGCGTCTGGGCTTACTGAAGGCGAGCGCCCCCTTCGTGCGGCAGGGGGGCATCGCCCTGGGGGTCGATGCGTACCTGGAGACTCCGGGTATGGTGCGGGCCTATCTGAAGAGCCGTCGCGAGCCCTACACGACCATTCTCCTTGACCCCAATGGCGCCGTGGTCTTCGGAAAATATCATGTGATCGGCGTTCCTACCAGCCTGTTCATCGACCGCCAGGGGATAGTCCGCAGAGTGGTAATCGGCGAGATGAGCGAGCGGAGCTTTCAGGATGCATTCAGGCAACTGCTGAAGTAAGCACCTACACATGGATACCCGACTCGCACTGGCAGCCTCTTCCTGGGAGCATCACTCAGACGGTTTCGCCGGCACTCTCATGGCGCAAACGATGGCGGCGCGGCGATTGGCGAGGCGCCCCAAGCAGGGTCAGGGCGCGGGCCTAGCGAAAAGGTGAGGGTTCCTCCTCCTCGTAGGGCTGAGTAGCCCAGCCACGGAGAGGTGACCGGCACGCCATTGAGACGCAGACTTTGCACGAAGGGGGAGCCGGCGGCCGCGCCGCTGCCAATAACCCTCAGATCCCCACCAGGCAGGTGCACGACCGCCTGAGGGAACAGCGGGCTTCCCACGGAGAATCCGCCCACCCCAGGAATCTCGGGATAGAGGCCGAGATCCGCCCACACGAGCCAGGCCGAAATGGCGCCGCTGTCGTCGTTGCCGGGCAGCCCGTTCGGCCCCGTAGTGAAAAGCGTGGCCGCGATCCGCCGCGTGACTGCCTGGGTACGAGCGGGCGCTCCCGCGAAATCATACTCCCAGGGCACCGCCAGATCCGGCTCGTTGCCCATGAACTCGTGTATGCTGTTCGGACCCGCGTTCAGCTGCTGGAAGTAGCGATCCAGGCGCGAGATTGCTACCTGATCGCCGCCCATGGCGGCAAACAGTCCGTGGAGATCGAAAGGAACCAGCCAGGTATACTGGGCGCTGTCGCCCTCGCGGAAGCCGATATCGCTGCGGGGATTGAAGGAGAGAAAATTGCCGGCGGGATCGCGAGGGACGATGTAGCCAATCTGGGAGTCGAAGAGCTGCCGCCAGGTCCCTGAACGCTGAAGGTAGCGCGAGGCGGCCGACGCATCCCCGATGGCCAGGGCCAGGCGCGAGATCGCGAAGTCGTCGGTTGCGTACTCGAGCGTGATGGCGGCCGAGCCGCCCGGCGTTCCCTGATCGACATAGCCGCGCCGGAGATAACCGGTGAGCCCCTCGCGGACCAGGTTCCGGCTGGAGCGGACGCCGGGAACCGACGCGCCCAGCTCCATCACGCGGAGGGCCGTCGCGGCGTTGAAGCCCCGCGCGCCGAAAGCATAGGCGGCGGCGAGGGTCACGTCCTGGGAATCACCGATCATCCCACCCGAGTTGTCGTTGGCGACCTGCCAGCGAGGTAAGCCGCCGCCCCCTTCCGCCGCGTCGGCCAGGAGTGATTGCGCCATGTCACTCATGGCCCCCGGATCCAGCATGGCGCGCAGGGGAATCAACGAACGATAGGTATCCCAGCCGGCGAAGTTTTCGTATTGGGTGTAGCCTACCGCTTGATGGACGTGCCCATCGAATCCCAGGTATTGCCCGTTGACATCGCTGAAGACATTGGGATGCAATTGAGTATGGTAGAGGGCGGTATAGAAAATGGAACGCTCGGCGGCGGTGCCACCGGTCACCGCAATCCGCCCGAGCGACCGATTCCAGGCACCGGTCGCCGCCGTACGAATCTGATCGAAGTCCCAGCCTGGATTCTCGGTCGCCAGATTTTCTCGCGCGTTGGCGACGCTGACGAACGAGATGCCCACCCTGGCCAGCACGAGTCCGCCGGCCGGGTGGGCGAAGTGGAGGTAGGCGCCACTCCGGGCGCCGGCCGCCGCGCGCGCTTCCGGCTGGAGATTCCCACCATTCCATGTGCCGAACGCATCGAAAGGCTGGTTAAAACGGGCGGCGAAAAATACACGGTACTGGTTGTTCCCACAAAAATGGCCACTGGCGGCCGAGCCGGTCACCTCCGTCGTCCCGTCCACCTGGATTGCGGTCCCGTTGGGATCGTCACCGTTCGCGCTGCCGCCAGTGTTGACCAGCACGCTGCCGCCAGAGGATCCGGGATAGACGAAGCCGGCTATGCCCGTGCGCGCGGTGACGGTAAGGGAGACGGCGATTCCGTTGTTCAGCCGAACCGAATAGTAACCAGGGGCGGCCTGCTCGCGCGCATGGCTAAAGCGCGCCCCATGTCGCAGAGCACTCAACGGGGCCGCGGGGGCCGGACCAGAGATCGGCAGGAAGGGAATATCCTGGTAGCTGCTACACCCCCGGCCACTGAAATGGGTAAGGCTGAAGCCGTGGATGATCGGTTGCTCGTAGCGGTAGCCGCCGGCGGCGCTGGTGGTGTCCGGGCTCCATTGCACCATACCCTCGGGGAAAGCGGCGCCGGGAAAGACGTGGCCGCCCTCGTTGCCAATCCCATACGCTGGCTGGCCGCTGCCGGTTCCCAACAGTGGGTCCACCAGCGCCGCGTAATTGGCGGGGGCCGGGTGAGTCGCGGCTACCGCCGATGGGCCGGCCAGCGCCGCCCCCACCGCCATCGCCATCAGAGCGCGGATGGCGAGAGCACGGGCCAGGCGCTGGCGGAGTGGAATCACGGCGCCGGAAGGCGGTAGGCGGCGGCGTAGCGATTGGTCAGGTAAAACGAGAGCTGCCGTTCAATATCGGTGAGCAAGCCGCTCGCGCCGAGACGGAACCGGCTCGGCCTCAACCATTCATCTCCCAGCTCCTCCTTCATCAAGATCATCCAATCCAGCGCGTTCTTGGCGCTCCGGATCCCGCCGGCCGGTTTGAAACCGACTGCATATCCGGTGGCCTGCTCGTAGGCGCGGATCGCGCGTACCATCACCAGGCCCACCGGAAGGGTGGCATTCACCGCCTCCTTGCCGGTCGATGTCTTGATGAAATCGGCGCCCGCCATCAGACAAATCAAGCTGGCCTGCGAGACTTGACGGAGGGTCGCCAGATCGCCGGTGGCCAGGATCGTCTTCATATGGGCGGCGCCACAGGCTGCCCGGAAGGCGCGTACCTCATCGTAGAGCGCTTGCCAATTCCCAGTCAGGATATGCGCCCTGGAGACCACGATATCGATTTCCGCCGCCCCATCATGCACCGAAGCCGCGATTTCATCCAGTTTTTGGGCGAGTGGGGTCTGCCCGGCTGGGAAACCAGTGGACACCGCCGCGACCGGAATCCCGCTCCCATCGAGCGCCTCCACGGCCGTACGCACTAGATTATGATAGACGCATACGGCGCCGACTTTCAGCCGTATTGATCCGACGCCGAGGGCCTCCAGCGTTTCCGCCTGGACCGGACGGCGAGCCTTAGCGCAGAGGCGGAGGACATTCCCCGGCGTGTCATCTCCCGCGAGGGTGGTGAGGTCGATCAGCGTGACCGCGCGGAGGAGCCAGGCCGCCTGCCATTCCTTTTTCACCGTCCTCCGAGCCGGCAGGGTCGCGGCCCGCCGCTCGACCGCGCTCCGATTCACGCGCGCGGCCTCCACCCACCCGCGGTCGAGCGGGATTCCCGGATTCGCGAGCCCATGAGCGGGCGCGGTCTGGATCCGCTCAGCTACTGATACCATCGCGCGGCCCTTTCCCTATTCCTGAAGGACCCTTCAACCTGGGCCTGGAATCGCCACGAGGAATGAACGCTTCCTTACCCATAGGGTAGCGTACTTCACGCTTGCGCGGCGCCGAATCCTATGCTATCCTTCGATGCACCGGAAGGGCGATTAGCTCAGTTGGTTAGAGCGCACGGTTCACATCCGTGAGGTCCTGGGTTCGAGTCCCCGATCGCCCACCAGAGGGGCCGCGTTGCGGTCCCTTTTTTATTTGCTTATCCGCGAGACCCGCGCTCCTATCAGCGTGCCCAATACGCGGCCCGGGCAATTGCCGCGCCAAGCTGGCCGGGCGACCCGCGATCCTCATTATCTCGAGGACGATGACGACAGCTCGTGGAAGCGCAATTTCCGCTGCGGCTCACCCTCTGGGGAGACATAGCCCTGAGGCAAGGGGAGCGATCGGTGATCTCCGAGGTCGTTCAGCAGATAATGGTGCAGCCAACGACGGGTCGTGTGCCAGGCGCCGTCGTGCATCAACGCCCGCAGTCGCCCAACCTCCGCGTGAGCGGTCAGCACCGCGGCCGGTACCCGGCTGATCGCTTCCGCCCGAGCCATCGAGAGATAACTATCCGCGCTCTCTAGCTGTGCCATGACCTTCTCTCTTCTAGCTCGCTCACTCAGGAGGGCGTCGCATGGTCCACCCCCAGTCCCGGCCTCGGGCCGCCGGCTAACTGGAGAGGCGTGTAGGCATCGGCCGCAAGCGGATCCATACTCACCTCTCGCATCGTAGCGGCAACTACATGGGGGAGGAATAGCCTAACCGGGGGATTGAAAACTTCGTCTTTCAGCGCTGAAGGGGCGTGGGGTGCGTGAGCCACGCGGAGTCCGGCGGCAGACCGGAGTCAACTGGTTGCCTGGCCATGTATCCAGGCGGTACCCTGCTACTGGTGGAGGAAGGGGCTGAAAGGGACCGGTGATCGGGAAATCTGACGCTTCACCTCCGTTGCTCTACGTGTTGGGCCACAAGAATCCGGACACGGATTCGATTTGCGCCGCGATTGGTTATGCCTCGTTGCTTCAGGCACAGGGACAGGCGGAAGCCAGAGCGGCCCGCCAGGGCCCAATCCGTCGGGAAACCGCGTTCATCCTCGAGCGCTTCGGGCTACCGCCCCCGCTGCTGGTCACCGACGTGCGCCCGAGGGTGGCCGATATGATGACCGTGAATCCAACCTGCGTGCATCTCGATATCAGCCTGCATGAGGTTGGCCTGACCCTGCAGCGCCACGGCATACGGACCCTGCCCGTGGTGGATGACGCCGGCCGGCTCAAGGGTGTCACGGGAGTGGAAGACTTCGCCAGGGCCTTTATTCGCGGTCTGGAAACCGATCTGCTGGATCATGTTCCCCTCGATCTGCCGAACATGGTCCACGCGCTCCAGGCAACTGTCCTGGTCGCCTCGGAGCGCCCAATGAATGACGAGGTGATGGTGGGTGCCATGCGGGTGGAGTCGATGCTGCAGCGCATCAAACCTGGGGTGCTGCTGGTGATGGGAGACCGAGAGGACGCGCAGGAGGCGGCAATCGATGTAGGGGTGGGAGCGCTTCTGATCACCGGCGGTCTCCCGGTAAGTGAGAGGATCATCGAACTAGCCCGGCAACGGCAAGTCACCCTGATCTCGGTGCCTCATCATACCCACACGACGGTACGGCTCATTCATCTGAGCATGTCCGTCCGCCACATCATGCGCTCCGATCCGGCTACCTGCCGGCCTGATGATTTGATTGACGAGGTGCGGGACATCTTGCGGGGAGGCCAGGTGCGGTCACTGGTGGTGATTGATGAGCGAGACCATGTGGTGGGGCTGATCAGCCGTTCCAATCTCCTCCGCCCATCTCGGCGCCGCCTCGTCCTGGTGGATCACAATGAACGAGGCCAATCGGTAGCGGGCATCGAGGAGGCGGAAATCGTCGGGGTGATCGATCATCATCGGGTGGCGGACTTCCAAACCAGCACCCCGCCCTATATGCGGCTGGAACCCGTGGGATCCACCAGCACGATCGTGGCCAAGCTGTTCGCGGAGGCCGGCCGGCCGGTCCCTCCGCCAGTGGCGGGCGCGCTCCTGTCAGGCATTCTTGCTGACACGCTCCTGTTCCGCGGGCCAACCACCACGCCCGAGGACCGGCGGATGGCGAATTGGTTGGGCGAGGCAGCCAACGAGGACATCCAGGAATTGGGCTCCCGTATCCTGGAGCTTGCCTCCGATGTGTCTGACCGGAGTGCCGCCCAGCTCCTGACAGGGGATTTCAAGGAACTGCGGGTGGACGGCAGCCAATTTGGGATTGGCGTCATCGAGACTACCAACGCGACGGACGTGCTTGCCCGGCAGAGCGAACTGCTGGCTGAAATGTCGCGCCTGGGGGAACAGGGTTACACCAGCGTCTTGTTCGCCATCATCGACATCCTGCATGAACGGACCACGCTGCTGGTGGCGGGACACGCGACGGCCATCGCTGAAGCGTTTGCCGTACCATTGGAGGGTGAGCATATTCTCCGTCTTCCAGGCATCATCTCACGCAAAAAGAACCTGGTCCCCTTGCTTGGGGCCATTCACCGATTGATCGAACAGCGATGAGCGCGCCAAACCCGCTTCGGCCGGCCGTGGGCTCGGTTCGCCGCCAACGCCTGGTTCTGCTGGCGCTCTTCGCTCCATTCGTGGGGATCGGCCTGGTACTCTGGCTGCTGTTGCCCGGCGGCGCGGCCGCGCCCAGCTACTCGACCATCGATTTCCGCCATGAAACGGCTCTGCGTCCCGATTATTGGACCAATCATACGGCGGCGATCCACGGCTACCTTTATCCCCTCCGGTGCCAGGCACCGCCATGCGAGCCCATGGTCCTTACCGGGCGATCGGTAGCATCCGGGGTTCTCACCCTCAACACCCTCCCCTTGGATAGCATACTGGTGGGGCCACAACCTGAATCGGCATGGCACGCCGACCTCCGCCATCTGCTGCCGGGGTGGCTGGCCTCGCCTTTAACCACTCCGCCGTCACCTGGGAAATGGACGACGGTCACCGGGAGCATCGCGGGCGGGTATCGCGGGTCGGGCCCGCCCGCCCTGATTCCGGTTGCCCTCTAATAAAGAAGGCGAGTGAACCGATCGCGCGGTTCACTCGCCCGGGTGACCATGGCGTGGAGTAGGAGAGTGATGATACGTCATCGCTTTGGAGCGCGTACCCGATTCGGAGGGAGCGCCGAGGTCACGAGATCAGCGTACGCCCGTGCAGGTGACAGGAGCATGAAACAGCGTTACGAAGCTCAGGCACCTTCCGTGGTGTCGCCTTCGACAAGATCTCGGTTTGGGTCTCGGCTCGGCAACAACCAATCCAGGAATGGATGGCCACCGCCGACTACCAGATTATCGGTGACGTTGAGAACTCCCGGTGTCGCCCGAACCAGGTCATTGAGCGCGTCCTTGGTCTCCTGGTTCGCCACATGACCAGTGAGGGTTACAGTCGCGCCCAGGACGGCTACATTAATGGGCGGCGCGTCCGATCGCATTCTCGCTTGAATTTCCTCTTCGATGGTCCGCGTAATTTGCTGATCCGGGCTCATAATGTTCGGGCCGGCCATTGGACTCGCTCCTCTCCTTCATACATGTGTGTGCACGTTCCCAGTTGTCATGACCATCGTACGCCACTGGGCGTGCCCCGGCATCCTGCATTGGATGGAGCAAACTCGAGCTTTGGCCTAGTCCTACGGACGGACGGAGGCACCAAGCAATCAGGTTGCCAGGCCGGCCTATCCTCATGCGGGTCGCATGCATCCGCGCGAAGATCACGCACCGGTTCGCGAGCGAGAGAAAAGTGAACCGGCGGCACGCGCATCCGCCTTCGCTTCCCCTGCGCCTCCTGGTGGGAGGGGCCGTCGTGATCGGTATGAGCCTCACGGCGCTGCACGCATCGGCCCTTCCGCGCGATCGCGCGGCTGACCTTCAAGGGATCCACAAGATCCAACATGTGGTGATGATCATGCAGGAGAACCGCTCGTTCGACAGCTACTTCGGTACCTATCCTGGCGCCGATGGTATCCCGATGAAGAACGGCGTTCCCACGGTGTGCGTGCCTGATCAGAAAATAGGCGGTTGCCTTCGCCCGTATTATGATCCGCACGACATCAATTTCGGTGGGCCGCACCTGCAAGTGGATGCCCAGCTCGACATCAATGGCGGGAAAATGGATGGCTTTATCAACCGTGTGCGCTTCGGCAATCCCACTGAACATGCTTGCCGCGTGCTGTTCAATACAGCTTGCAACCATTACACGCGCAAGGACAATCCACCGGATGTCATGGGCTATCATGACGCACGACAGATACCCAACTACTGGGCCTATGCGAGGAACTTCGTGCTGCAGGACCACATGTTCCAGCCCGACGCCTCCTATAGCCTCCCGGCGCATCTCTACACGGTGTCGGGTTGGGCCGCCGCCTGCACGAGGAAGAACGATCCATCAAGTTGCAAGAACGAGGATCAGCGCGACCCATTTACCTTTGACCTTGGGGCGAAGATGCTGACATCGGGAGTGAACTATCCCTGGACCGATCTCACCTATCTCCTGCACAAGGGAGGGGTCAGTTGGGCCTACTATGTCGCCGCGGGTTCGCAGCCGATCTGCTCGGCCCATTGCCTGGTCGGCGGCCTGACCGCGCAGACGCCGGAGATCTGGAATCCGCTGCCGCTCTTCACCACTGTACAGCAGGACGGGCAGGTCGGGAACATTCAAGGACTGGACCAACTCTATCAAGCCGCCGCTATCGGCACCCTGCCCCAGGTATCCTGGGTAGCGCCGAGCTATGCGGACAGCGAACACGCGCCGGCCGGCATCAGCGCCGGTCAGAGCTACGTGACTGGGGTGATCAACGCTCTGATGGGGAGCCCCGACTGGTCAAGCACGGCCATCTTCCTGGTCTGGGATGATTGGGGCGGATTTTATGACCATGTAGCACCGCCCAGGGTCGATATGAACGGTTATGGTTTGCGGGTGCCGGCCCTGGTGATCAGCCCCTTCGCAAAGGAGGGCTACATCGACCACCAGACGCTCTCCTTTGACGCCTACCTCAAATTCATTGAGGACGATTTCCTGGGCGGCCAACGCCTGGATCCCAAGACCGACGGCCGGCCTGATCCGCGTCCAGACGTGCGCGAGAATGCCGCGCAACTGGGGAGTCTGGCGAGGGACTTCAACTTCAGCCAGGCACCACGGCCGCCGCTCGTGTTGCCGGTGCATCCTCGGCAGAACATCGTGCCATAACACCGAGCAGGAGTGGGCGAGGAATAACCGCCTGCCGCGTTTCCTTGACCCAGTTTCAAGTGGCGCGGTAATTGCCCCCTAGTGCCATTTCTCGTACCGTGTACTGAAAGGAATCGCTGGTTGTCGGCGGATTCTCGTGACTCAGGAGCCAGTAACAATCCCCCTTGCTCGCTTGCATGGCGGCAAAGTACGCCTGGTGCTGGTTGCTGCGGAATGTGTCAGTTTAAAGCAATCGCCGCGGTGCTGCTTACCGTACTACGATCGACAAGTTGGAGTACTACTCATGCCAAATGTCGGCATAGAATTCGAATGGTCATCAGTCGCCGGGTACTTTATGCTGGTTCTCATCAGCATTATCGGAATCCGACTGCTCTTCTACTTTGACAGCTTCTTTTATCACTGGTCCCGCTATCGTCGCCTGGAGCGGATCACGCTCGACGATATCAGGGCGTTACCCTGGATACCATTCGTCAAGATACAAATTACAACCCGTGGAACTCTTGGCAGCACAAAGGTGATCAAGAGAGGCATAGACAACGTTCTGGCCCTCGTGGGGCAGGCGCCGGACTTGTATGGACCGCTATTTAGTATTGAGGTGATCACGGAATCACCGGAACAAAAGAAGATTCTGGAAGAGGAATACGGATCCTCCCAGATCGCGTTCGACGCGGTCGTGCTCCCAGGGGAGTACGCGACGCCGAAAGGCACCAAATTAAAGGCACGGGCGCTCCATTATATGGTGGAGTTGCGACGCCAGGGCTTCAACCGCAAGCCGGGTCGGACCTTCATTGTCCACTACGACGAAGAGAGCGTCATGGAGCCGGATGAACTGCGCAAGCTCCTTCATTACTTGGCCAGGACCGACAAGAAGATGACCGAAGGGCCAATCTATTATCCCCTGGAATATGGACTGGCCAGTCCGATATGCCAGGCCATGGAGGCAAACCGGCCTGTGGGTTGCTTCGAATGCCGAGAGGTGATGGAGACTGGGACGCCGTTGCATCTGCACGGGTCGAATCTCGTCGTTGAGGAAGAACTAGAGAACGACCTGGGGTGGGACATTGGGCTGTTGGACAGCGAACCGTTTATAGCGGAGGACTTTGTCTTCGGGGTCCTGGCATTTCTGAAGGAAGGGCCGGGGATCTTCGGTTGGCATGGCAGCGTCATGCTGGAGCAGCCGCCATTTTCACTGAAGAGTGCTTTTAGACAGCGCTACCGTTGGGTTATCGGTACGCTGCAAGGCATTGCCATGATGCAAAGGAGGCCGGAGTTTCGCAAGCTGCCCCGCGGAACGCGCAATCAGATCATCTGGGGCACCCGCTACCGCGTACTGACGTTCGCGCTCGGCCTCCCTACCGGAATGACGTCATTGCTTTACCTGATTTACCAGGCGTGGCTCTTGGTATCTGGGCGCAGCTTCCTGCCGTTGCCGGCGCCGTTCATGGTATGGCTGGTGGTGGTCGGCTTTCTCTGGCTCAATTCGCTGCTCGTAGGTTCATGGTATAACCTGTGCGAGTCCCGGTCACTGTCCTTCGCCCAACGCTGGATAGACGGGGCACATGTGCTCACCGTGGCGCCAATAGCGGGGGTTCTGGAAAGCACGGCCGCCTTCTGGGCCGTTCTCAACTGGATCCTACAGAACCGCACGGTCTCCTGGCAGCCAACGCCCAAGACAAGGGAAGCGGATGCATCGGTGAATCGCGGGGCGGCCACATGAAGCGAATGCGCTTGCTTGGCCGGTTCTTGCTCTACACCTCGGGAGCATCATCGGTCCTCATACTCTATCTGATCATACCCTCGATCATTACCCTGAACGCCATCTTTCCCGGCAGTCGAGTTGGCCTTGCCATTGGATTCGGGTTGTTCATTTTGGCGGAGGTCGCTGTATTCGCGGTTCTCCTGAGCACGACTGGGAGGCGCGCCGCCAGGCCCATGCGTCAGGAGCGTCGTCTGTCATCCCGACGTCCAGCGAACTATACGGTCGAGCTCAGGAGAGCGGACGCGGGCGCCCTGCTTGGTGCACAGCCCATCCGTGCTCGCGCCATCAACGCCAGCGCGACCGGGTTGGCGGTGCTCGTAGAGCCGGATGCATGGGCAGACGGCAACGGCCGCTCAGCGGTTTGGGTCCGATTACCTGGGCATACCGATCTGCTTGAAGCCGAGACCCTGGACGCGGCGCCGGTGGTGGTCGATAGGCAACGTCACTGCCTGGTCAGACTCCGCCTCGCCGACAGAAATGGCGATACTGAGGATAACGGGCGGGGTGACGGGCACGAGCGGGCGCATAACGGGACTGGGTTCGCTGGGAACACGTGGTCCACGCCGATCCGCCTTGATGCCAAGGTCAGCGCACGGGGCTGGGCCGCGGCGTTAGTGATCGGGTGCCGGCAGGGGATTCGGCGCCTGGCGGCGCTGCTGCCGATGCCGCTATGGATTATTCTCGCCGTGCAAACGGTTGCATCGGAGAGCCAGCGCAACACCGCGTTCCAGGATGAAGCGCTCTACCTCTATGCCGGGCGGCAAATCGTCCATCACCTGCTCGGCGGCCCGGCGCCGACCGAGCATGTCGGGGACTTCCTAGCCGGGACGATCATCTATCCCGTGATTGGGGGAGCGCTGGACCTGATCGGTGGACTGGAGGCCGCGCGCTTCTACAGTCTCTTATGGATGCTCGGCGCGACGGTAGCAATCTATGTCGTGGCAAAGAGCCTCTACGATCGCACCAGTGCCCTACTCGCCGCGGCCTTGTTCGCGATCGAGGGTTCTACACTTTTCATCGGTCACTTCGCTACCTACGATGCCATGTCTCTGGGACTACTTTCACTGGCGACCGTGCTGGCGGTCCAGGCCGCCACGGCCCGCACTCCGTGGCTATCCGCGCTGGTTCCGGTCGTGCTGATGCTCGCGGTTGCCAGCAAGTATGTCGCGATCCTGTATGCTCCGACCGTTTTGGCTGTCCTCTTGTGGAAGTCCTACCAGGCCAGGGGGGGGTGGCAGGCGTTGCAACGCACGGGGATCGCTCTGGCGGTCCTGCTGGTCACCGCCCTCCTTGGCGTGCTCCGCTACCCGGCGAGCGTCAACGCCTTCAATGCGAGTGCCCTCCATCGCGTTGCCGCCGTTCCGGCATCGACGTCGGTTCTGGTACAGTTGGTGATCTATCTGGCCGGAATCATCATCGGCCTGGCGGTGCTGGGGCTGTTCCTCAGCCGGCGGGCCTACATCCTACTGGGACTGCTTCTACTTGTCTCGGCCCTGCTCGCGCCCTTGTATCATATTTACGAAGGAGAGTTCGCCTCGCTGCAGAAGCATGTCGCGTTTGGATCATTTTTCGTGGCGCCGTTGGCCGGGTATGCCGTGGCGCGCCTGGGCGGTCGTCGTAACCTGATTGGCCTGGTTCTGTGTCTGCTTATCTTCGTCACTGGCTACCAGGCGGACGCGCGACTCGCTGACTGGTGGCCCAACAGCAGCAGCATGATCGCGGTGTTGCGGACGCAGGTCCATTCCGGTGATCGTATTCTTGCCGAGGAACACGAGGTGGTGGAGTATTACCTCGCGAGGTATGAGACCGATCTTGGCCGCTTGCACTGGAGCCAAACCTACAATTTTGAATACACTGATGCCACCGGCCGCTTTTATCAGGGTATTCCGGCGTACAAGGCAGCCATTGCCGCCGGCTACTTCGACCTGGTTGTCTTGCGCTATGGTCCAACCGTCCAGACTGATCGGGCGATCGATGGAGGACTGCGTGACGGCACCCAGTACGAGCTGGTCGCGAAGATACCGTATGACACGGCTTTCGGGGCAAGCAACTACTGGATCTGGCGAAAGAAAGCGCCGTCGCCTACGCCGGCCGGACACTTGGTCACACAGGGACGGACGTCCCTATCGACCCTGCAAGTACCTCCCCGACTTCGGCGCGGATCGTCCATTTCGTCGACTCGCGGCGCGATCATGTGCCTGGGCGCGCGCAACTCATGCGCCAAGGCAGATAACGGCACGGGTATCCGCGCATTGAGTGCACACTCTAATCGGCCGGCCACCCCAGACTCTCCTCCGATGTAACGGCTGCCGAGTTGGGAGCGATCTCACGACCGACTGCCGTCAGCGCCATTGGGCGAGTTCCTTACCGTCCGAGGAGAACACATGCACCGTATCGCCGGTGGAGTCCGTTACAAACACCGTGCCGTGGGGCTTATAAACCGACACGAAGAGACTGGTGACCTTCTCGAACTGTCCCCGACCGTGGCCCCACGATCCCCACCAGGCGAGCACTTTGCCCAGCGGTGAGAGGATCTGGATACGGTGATTGCCGGCGTCACCGACGTAGACGTTGCCGACTCTGTCAACCGCGACACCTTCCGGCTGGTCGAATTGGCCCAGCCGTCGCCCCGACTTACCCCATAAGGCAATGGACCGTCCCGCGGAAGTAAACTTC
The DNA here is from genome assembly GCA_035534995.1 of Chloroflexota bacterium. Lineage (GTDB taxonomy): Bacteria > Chloroflexota > UBA5177 > JANWHV01 > JANWHV01 > JANWHV01. The sequence continues at coordinate 22,987 of DATLQX010000157.1, forward strand.
TCGATCCGATCGCCGCTCGTGTCGGCAACGTATACGGTGCCGTGCCCGTCTATCGCGATTCCATGTGGACCCGATCCCTTCGTCCGCCAGACCGCAAGTTCCGCCCCGGTGGAAGAGAGCACCACAATGCGATTAGTGTCCGAATCCGCCAGATACACACGGTTCCGCGCGTCGACGGCAATACCTTGCGGATCGAAGCCGAGGGTCCATGTGGCGATTCGCTTACCGGTGGGGAGAAACTTCTGGACAGCGCCCACGCTGGCCACGTAGACGTTATTTCGCGCGTCAATAGCGATTGGTCCTGGGCCATTCTCGGCCCCGGAGAAACCGGCGAACGCGCGCCATACGGCAAGTGGCCTGCCACCGGGGGAGAGTTTAACCACCCGCTGGTTTGCTTGATCCGCGACGTAGAGATTGCCTTGCAAATCGTTCGCGGGAAATGACGGGCCATCGAACCGCAGGCGTCCCCCTGTCGAGTTGCTCCGACTCAGCGCCCAGCTTGTGCCACTGAGGATAGTGACCACCACGACAAATGCGGCGGTGATCAACAAGACACTCAATAGCGTACCGACTACGATGCTTCCCAGGAGGCCAGGCGGCCTGCTCGAATGGCGCAACCGCATGAAGACTCCGCCTAATGACAAGGGCGAACCAGCTCGTACCCACGATTCCAACGGGTACGGTAGCATAGCCTTACTACACGGTCAAGGCGCTTGGCGCATGGTTTGGCGGTATTGACTCCTTACTCTCGAACGTCTAAGCTAGACAAAATGTGGGCAGGTTAGAGGAGTTACAGATTGGGATGGTAGAGACGTGGAGGGGCTGGTATCATGCCAGAGTGCTGAGTACAGTCCCGCCAGCGTTGCTCACTGAAACGGCCTTTCAGCGAGCTTCTCATGGGATTGCCTCTGGTGATCCAGAGTTCCTGGGTACGGCATAGAATACACTCCTCACGGTATTCGAGGGGCCGTGCCGCGGTTCCTCGCCCCTAGTTTGGTGTCAGGGTAGACACCGACGCCGCGTTCTCGCGGATCGCGCTATTTGGACGCGCGACCTCACGTACGATGCGGTGCCTCAGGCGTCGGTCGCGTTTCAGACAACGTGGACACGCCTCACTGGCAAGCCAGCCAATAACAATTGAGAGTGCAACCAATGCCATATGACCTCAACTATGGAATGCCTTATAGGCTCAAGTACGGAAACGCCAATAGCTTGGGTGCATACCAAGGGCTCTCAGCCCAGCGTAGTGGGCCGATTCGGTTTGTGGTGGATTCAGGACGATCCGAGGGTAGGAGGTCGATCTCATGAGCATGCGGCAGGTAGCGCAGCCAGCGGAGACGTGGGAACCACAGCCGGCACGACATGACATGACTACCGCTCGGATAAGAGTTTTGCTCCTCATCTCCGAGGCGCCACCGATCGTCAGCGGCGTCTCGCGAATCGCCTTCCAG
>DATLQX010000158.1:0-27529 GCA_035534995.1 Chloroflexota bacterium
CGAGGACGAAGGACATGGCCTGGTCAAGCTGCCCAACCGCGTCCGTGCCTACACGGCGGTGGCCGAGTTCCTGGATCGCGTCATGCGGGCGGGAGCGATCGCATGACGGCGCCAAACGCGGAGGCTCCTGAGGCGAAACCGTCCGTGTCCTCGGTCGCTCGCGAGGCGAAGGACTTACTGCTGAAGCTACAAGATGACATTCTGGATATCCTCACCAGCCGGTTTGGCACCGTGCCGCCAGGCACTCCAGACCAGGTCAGTCGGCTGACCGATCTCGCCAGCCTACGGTCGTTGGTTATTGAGGCGGCAACCACGGACTCACTGGAGTCATTTTCGCGCAGCCTCAAGCATTACGAGGCCGTCTAGCTCAGGCCGCCTTCAGGCCCGCGCCGCGCCCGAGCCTGCGGTTGAAGTCCCGCCGTGCGCCCTAAGATCCGCCGTGGTAGCATCCAAAGTGGCGGTGCGCGCTTACATGGCCTGGCCCAGCGCAAGGTAAGCCGCCGATCGGACCGATCCGCCCGATCCGTCCCAGCCAACGAATGATGGCAAAGGCAACATACCCGGCGAGGGGTATCGTCCCCTGGCGCCGGTCCACAACCGCCAGCGCGACCGTTTTCACCGCCAAACGATCAACCGGCACTGGGAGCGCCTGTCGCCAAAAGAGAAATAAGGCCGCTGCCTCCACAGCATAGGGGCGCATACCGGTTCGCGCCACTTTTGGCATACTTGTATCGGATAGAGCAGGAGGCCAAATGCTTGACTCGCTTACCGGCGCGCGCCATGTGATCATTGGCAATGGGGTAGCCGGCACGATCTGCGCCGAAACTTTGCGGAAACTGGATCCGACCAGCGACGTGACCCTCATCGGGTTGGAGCCGTATCCGCTCTATAACCGAGTGGCGCTCCCACCCTTTCTCAAAGGGAAGGCCCTGGAACGCAAGGTGCTGATGCGAACCGTGGAGATCCATGCGGACAAGGGGATTCAGCTCTTCCTGGAAACCGTGGTCAATGCCGTGGACGCACGGGAAAAGCTCGTCTATACCGAGACGGGCAAGATGTTTCCCTACGATCGGCTCCTGGTGGCCACCGGCGGGCGCCCCCGCTACCCAGACCTACCGGGAACCGTGGGAACCAGCGGTATCTATAACTTCCAAACCCTCGACGACACCAAGGCAATCATCGAGCATGCCTCGCGGGCCAGCCGGGCGGTGGTCTTTGGCGGCAGCTACATCGCCTACGAACTGGCGGAAGCGCTGTGCGAGCGCGGGCTGGCGGTCAGTTGGGTCATGCGTGGCCCCCGATTCCTCCATCGTATCCTGGACGAGGAAGGGGGCGCGGTGGTCAACGCGATCGCTCAGCAACATGGGGTACGGATGATGACCGGTGATCGGGTAGTCGCGGCCCATGCCGAGGACGGCAAGCTGGTCGCGGTCAGCACGGCCAGAGGCGAACGGGTGGAAACCGACCTCCTTTGCTGCGGCCTTGGTTTCGACTACAACACCGAGTTCTTGCGGGGTACCGGGGTACGGGTGAACGTGGGCGTGATCGCCGACCAGTATCTCCGTACCGACGACGAGGCCATCTACACCGCCGGCGACGTGGCCGAAGCCACTAATCTGTTGACCGGGGAGCGCGAGGTGATGGGTACCTGGGACAGCGCCACGACGCAGGGACGATTGGCGGCCCGCAACATGCTGGGTGAGGGCGTCCCATTCGAGGAACCATCCGTATATACGAGCACGATGTTCCACACGAAGATGCGGGTCGTGGGCCGGATTCCCGGTTCGGGGGAAGGATACGCGGCGCTCAGCAGCACCAATGTCGACCATCAAACCCACTTTAAGTTGCTCTTCAACCGCGATGCCCTGGTGGGCGCGGTGGCGATTGGCGAGATGCCGCGCCGGGCGGAACTGCTGCACTTGATCCGCTCGGGAGAGCCAGTATCAGATAAGCATCGCCTGTTGATGCCCAGTTAAGGAACAGCTACGCACTTCCCCCACCTACGTTCAGGGTGTGGCCGCCCGATCTCGCTGACTGGCGCAGTATGCCGCCCAGCCTGCGCAGCCCTTCCTCAATCGCTGTTTCGCTCAAGCCGGTGAACCCCATGACCAGGGAAGAGTGTGCCGGCGGGCACAGAAAATAGGGGTGAGCGGGATAAATGCCCACCCCAACCGCCGCGGCGTCCTCGACCAGTGCTTCCATGCACACGGGCTCGCGAAGCGTGACCAGGGTGTGCAATCCCGCTCCCCCCTGGGCGGCGAAAATAAGATCGCCCAGTTCACGTCGTAACGCCTCCAAAAACGTATCATGGCGCGCCTGGTACACCTGGCGCATGGCTCGAAGGTGGCGATCGAAGTGGCCCTCGGCGAAGAAGTCGGTCAGAACCTGCTGTTCCAGGGTGGCGGTGTATCGGTCACTGAGCCACTTGGCCGTGCTCACCGCCTCCACCAGGGCGGGCGGCAATACCAAATATCCCATCCGCAACGAGGGGAAGAGTACCTTGGAAAAGGTGCCGATGTAGACCACGATATCACCGTGATCGAGGCCCTGCAGCGCTTCCACCGGACGCCCCGTATAACGAAACTCGCTATCATAGTCGTCCTCGAGCACCAGGGAACCGTGCGCGCGGGCCCAGCGCAAGAGGGCCAGGCGACGCGGGAGGCTCATGACGGCGCCGGTCGGATATTGGTGCGAGGGAGTGACGTAGATCAAACGTGGGTCGAGGCCATGGGTGGCCCGATCAAGATCATCCACCACCAGGCCGGCGCTATCCACGAGCGCGGGCAGCAGCCGTGCCCCCTGGGCGGCGAAGGCGCGGCGTGCTCCCAGATAGCCGGGATCTTCCACCACCACCGAATCGCCCAGATCGAGGCAAACCCGAGCCAGCAGATCCAGGGCCTGCTGCGAACCATTGACGATCAACACCTGCTCCGGGTCGCAGCGCACGGCGCGGGCCCGACGGAGGTAGTCGGTCACCAACTCACGGAGGGGCGGATAGCCGCTGCTGGGGCCGTAGCCAAATTGGGTCAGATCCGGGCTCCGCAAACGCCGGGTAATCAGCCGACGCCACAGGTCCGTGGGGAAATGGTCGACGGCGGGCCGCCCATCGCGAAAATCATAGGGAAGGGTTTGACCCGAGCGATAGGGAGACTCGTGAATCCTCCCCGCCAGGGCCCGATGGGCCCAGGCCGAAAGCGGGGGGACGACCGGAACGAGCGGTGGGGCGGGAACTCCGTCGGTTCTGGCGCCAATGTGCAGTAATTCCTCCGGCGGCGTCTCGCAAACATAGGTGCCGGAACCGGAGCGGGCGGTGATATACCCTTCGGCCAGCAGTTGATCATAGGCGGTGGCGACCGTGTTCCGGGAAAGCCGGAGGCTGGCGGCCAGAGCGCGGGTGGAGGGGAGACGACTACCGGCCGCCAACCGCCCCTCCAGGATGGCCAGACGAATACGGCCGTAGAGTTGGCGGTGGAGCGGCAACCCTGCCTGGTCATCTAACGACAGCGGCAATTCAAGGGCCATGACGCTGATTCCGTCCTGGTATGACAAAGAGGATCACGCACCATTTCATGGCGTGCGCGCGATCCTCACGTGTCATACCGGTCTTCTACGATTGGGCGCGGCTAAGCAATTCCAGGAATACCTTGTTGCTAGGGGTTTTGCTCAGCCGGTCGATGAATTGCTCGGTCGCGGGACCGGACTGCGTACTGGCCAGGCGCCGCCGGAGGAGCACGACCCACTGCAAAGTGGAGGGATCGAGCAATAACTCCTCCTTGCGGGTACTGGAGCGGGTGATATCGATGGCGGGAAAGATGCGCTTCTCGGATAACCCGCGATCCAGATGCAACTCCATGTTGCCGGTGCCCTTGAACTCCTCGTAGACCACGTCATCGAGACGGCTGCCCGTATCGATGAGGCAGGTCGCGATAATAGTCAGGCTCCCGCCCTGCTCAGTGGCGCGGGCGGCGCCAAAAATGCGGCGCGCGGTGGTCAGGGCATTGGCGTCCATGCCGCCGGACAGGGTCCGGCTCCCGCCGCTGCTCGGGCCAAGATTATAGGCCCGCGCCAGACGAGTCACGCTATCCAGCAACACCACCACGTCTTTCCCCTGCTCCGCCAGTCGTTTCGCTCGCTCCAGGGCCATCTCCGCCAGGTGGCCGTGGCGCTCCACCTCCTCATCAAAGCTCGAGGCGAACATAATCGCCTTGGGGAGCGACACTCTGAGGTCGGTCACCTCCTCTGGCCGTTCGCCCACCAGACAAAGTATCAGCTTGGCATCAGGATAATTGGTGATGACTCCCTGGCCGATATGCTTGAGGATGGTCGTCTTGCCGGCCTTCGGCGGGGAAACAATGAGGGCCCGCTGACCGAATCCTACGGGGGCGATCATATCCAGCATGCGGGTGGTAATGGGAAGCTGTCCGGTTTCCAGCTTGATCATCCGATCAGGATACACGGGGGTGAGATCCTCGAACCGCGGGCGCTTCTTGTGCTCGTCATACGGATCGTCATTGATGCTGACGATCCTCTCCACCAGGACGGGACCGCGGCCGCGGCCTGGACGGGCCTCCATCACCACCTCGTCGCCGTTTCGCAGATCGAAGCGCCGCATGTCGCGCATACTGACCAACGGATCGTCCGACCGCACGCGGAGATTCTCCTCGCGCAGGAACGCCTCGCCGTTCGGCAAGGCATCCAAAATGCCCTGCACCTCGAACACCGGCATCCGTGGGGCCGGGATAAACTCGTGCGGCTGGGGCCGCTCTTCATACACGGGGGCCGGCGGAGGCGGGGCCATGGGGGCGCCGGCGCCGCTGGGAGTCACGATGCCACCCGGCATGCCGCGACCGCGTCTCCGCCGTCTCCGCCGTCCCCGTGCATCCCCTTGCCCGTCGTTCGGTACCTGGCCTTGCGCGGGAGTACCCTGCTGGCCGCGCGGCACGAACGGTTGCCTGGGTTGGCCACCAGGTCCGCGCGGCGCCTGCCCGTTCCGCGGCTGAAAGGTGGGGGAATGCGTCCCGGCTCGGGGTCGGTTGGGGAACGGCGACGCCGATTCGGACGGAGTCGAGGCGCCATTCGTTCCCACGGGGGGAGAGGTAGGAGAAACCACTGGTTCGGCAACAGCGGCGGGCGTGTTGACCATCGGAGCGCTCAAACCGGCGGTCGTATCATGGCTGGATATCTCGAGATCCGCCGAGGTCGTCTGGCGACCATCCAACCCGGAGGATTCTGGCTGACTCGGCGCCGCGGGCTTCGCGGCACCGCGAGCACGCCGCGGCGCGGGCCGATTGAGAGGAGCAATACCGGGCGCCGGCGTCACCGCGACTACCGGCGCCGGTTCCGCCAAGGGCTCCGCCGCCGGCGGCTGGATCGCGGAAGCCGCCGCGACCGGATCCGTGGCCGCCGGCCGCCGAACCACGCGACGAATTGGCCGAGCAGCGGGCGCGTCAGTCGTGGTTGCCGCGACGATGACCGGTACTGGGGTGGGGGAGGCGGGCTCTCTGGCCGAGGGATCAGCGGCGGGGGAGGCTTTGCGCGCGCGGGTGACGCGGGCCGGCTTTACCGGAAGCGGCGCCGACTCGGTAGTGAGCGCTGGAACCGGAGGTTCGTTGGCCCCCAGAGCGGCGACGGGCTTTCGTGACCGCGTTTTCGCCTGCGTGGTCACTGGTGGGTTCGCACCATTTGGGGGAGAATCCATGGCCTCGGTGGACTGACTGGTTAGCTGCGGCGCCTTGGTGGCGCGCTTGCGCGCCGGGCGCGTAACGGCGACCTCATCGTCGCTCAAGAGTCGTACCTTTGTCATACCTTACCCGTTGTATCCTTTCATCGGGGACTGCCCGCCTCTCTGGTTGGTCGGTACCGTGAAGCGGAAACGGCAACTCGGAATCATCCGGGTGACCGGCCCTCACGATTGTTCTTCTCGATCAGAATATTTCGGCGGATCCTGGTCGCCTTGCCCCGAGAAAACACGGTAAATCTCAGCCCGGCAAGCCGTGGACGGCACGAAAAGCTATCGGCGCGCCGCGCGCGAAGTGTCTTGCCGGAAAGGCCTGGTCAAGCAGGCTACCGGTACCGTGCGTGCTAGATCGAACTCCAGTCGCGGCCACACCGATGGCCTCCGAGATCCCGATTCGCGGTTGTTCCACTATCCCGCGTCACCGCTGCCCATGCTCTCTACAAGCCGGCACACGGCTCATTCGTCATTCACCGTTTGACCGGCACGACGCCAGATCACTTAGACTAGCGCGCTCCCAGTAGCGGCGGCCACCGCCGTCGCGGAGAGCCTACCTGCTCGCCTTTTTGACTGGCTATCAGGGCGGGGAGATCCTGGTGGCCGTCCTCTTGGGGCATATTCCCGGCTCGCCACAAACGAAACACCTAGCGGTTTGTGGCTCGGCACCGGATCTACATCCGAATGCGGCTCACACCTACCAGGCGCCAATCTCCACTGGCAGTGTATCCCAAAAAAGTCTTCGTGTGAAGGGGTTTAGGAAATCTCCATGTAGGGATACTGGGCCCGGTATACTCATTTTCATGCATACACAGCACGCGGCGGTGCTCCGCCTTGGTTGAATTGTTGGCGCAGCCTGCCCCGACGAGGAAGCCGGACCACTGGGATTCCCTGGTCTCGGCCCATCGAGCAGGCGGCTTCCTCCAGTCCTGGGCCTGGGGCCGGTTTAAGCAGCGCTTTGGCTGGGCGCCGGCCCGCCTGGTCCTGCCGGCCGGCCAAACGGCTCCGCCCGCCGTGGCGCAGGCGCTCTTCCGCCGGCTCCCATACAGCCCATTCACGGTGGGCTATCTTCCCCGCGGCCCGCTCCTGGATTACCACGATCACGCGGCGTTGGGCGCTATGACGGACGCGCTCGATCAGCTCGCCCGCCGCTATCGCGCGATCAGCATCACCTGGGAGCTGCCGATCCCCGACGAGCCGGGCCTCGCCGCTCGATTGGCCCAGTACAATCTGCGTCCGACCAAAGGGGTGCAGCACGGCGCGACCCGCGTGATTGATATTTCTCCGTCTCTCGAGGAAATCACCGCCCGCCAGAAACCCAAGTGGCGCTCCAACTCGCGACTGGCCCTCAAGCACGGAGTGCGGGTGCGACAAGCTGAGGCCACTGACGACTTTACCGCGTGGTATGGTCTGTTGGAAACCACCAGTGCCCGCGACCGCTTTACGGTGCGAGGACCCGAGTACTATCGCCACTTCTGGGAATCGACGCGCGGGAGTGGCGACACGGTGCTGCTCCTGGCCGAGCACGAGGGCACGCTGCTGGCTGGGATCATGGTCCATCGCTTCGCCCATGAAGCGACCTACCTCTATGGAGCCTCCAGCGACGCCGGACGGAATTTGATGCCCAATCACTTGCTGCAAGCGGAAGCGATGCGATGGGCAAAGGAACGGGGCGCCGCCCGCTACGATTTGTTCGGGATCGCGGCAAGCGATGATCCAGGCGATCCCCTGGCCGGGATCAGCCGCTTCAAGGCGGGATTCGGCGGGGAGGCCATCCACTACGCGGGCGCCTTTGAGCGCGTGTATCACCCTCTCCTTCACGCGGCGGTCCAGCGAGCCCGAGCAGGCGCCCTGGGGTAGAGGCGTGGGGAATTTTTTCAACCAGCCGAATCTAGAGTAGGCAGGCCGCCCTGATCTCGGAGGACCGCGGGAGCATGGCTCACCGCCCCAAAAGGGGTGCGGGCACCCGCGGAAACACGCGCTCAACATCGGCGCGCGGGATCCCTACACGTTCATCGATCAATGCCGCGCGCGGCATTCGGCGCGGAAGATTGCTCCCCCCCGGTGAGCGAGGCCAGCAGCATTTCCTTCATCAGGCGCTGATACGGTTTGTGCTGCTGGATTGCCAGTTCGGTCTCATCTGGACCAACGCCGTGCCGCGCCAGGAGATGCGGCACATTCGCTTCATCCCAGTCGAACACTCTATTGTGCTCTCTACGTCTCGCACGCCATGTGTACGTACAAACGTGCCGTTACGTACATAGCCGAAAACAAGGTATCACACGCGCCAACCATTCATGGGGGAATGCCATTCCTCAGTTCCACTACGCGCGCCACAACTCAGCGGCAAGGCTGTAAGATGAGAGAGACGACCAGCATACTGAACATGCCGACGAGAGGAACAATGATAGTTGGGACCGCGAACGTGCGAGTGAAGGCGTTAGCCAGCGGCAGCTCGGCCAATGCCTTGCTGATCGAGTGTGCCGCCGGATCGCTTCTGGTGGACGCCGGGCTGAGCGCGCGGACCCTCCAGGAGTTGCTGGTCCGCCATGCTGTCTACCGTTCCCCGCTCCGCGGTATTCTGCTCACTCACGAGCACGGCGATCATTGCGTGGGCGCCGATGTGTTGGCCCGGAAAACCGGCGCCCCCTTGGTTGGCACCCGCGGCACCCTGGGGGCGCTGCGCTTGAATGCCCGCACTCCCATCAATCCGGTAACCGCCGGCGGTACCGTGACTATCGGCCCTTTCGAGGTCCATGCGTTCCCCGTGCCCCATGACGCGGCCGATCCGGTGGGCTACCGCGTCGAAATGGGGCCCTGGCGGGTGGGGATCGCCACCGACCTCGGTCACTGCTCGCCTCACGTCCGCGAGGGGCTCCGCGAGACGCATCTCACGGTGATCGAGGCCAATCACGACCGGGGCCGGCTGGCCGCGAACTCCGGCTACTCGGAACTTCTGAAACGGCGGATCTCCGGCGACCGTGGGCATCTCGCCAACGAACAGACCGCCGGCCTCCTCCAGGAGTTCGCGGAATGCACGCATGATCGATGGGTCTGGTTGGCCCACCTGAGCGAGGAAAATAATCGGCCAGCGATCGCCCTGGCCGCCATGCGCCGCCACTTTCAGTTGCTCCGCCGGCCCCTCCCCTTCGACGTTCAGGTGGCGGAACGGGATCGCCCGAGTGTAGAATGGGATACGCGCGCCCTTTTCCGGCAGCGCGCCCTCTTCTAAAAGGGAGATCGCTACCGTGAAGCTGCATGAATATCAAGGTAAGGAACTCTTTCGCTCGGTGGGCCTGCCCGTCCCCAAGGGGGAGATAGCCACCACCCCCGATCAGGCCGCCGAGATCGCCGGGCGACTGGGACGAGTGGTGATCAAGGCCCAGGTGCACGTAGGAGGGCGGGGGAAAGCGGGCGGCGTCAAAGTGGCCGCTACTCCCGAGGAAGCGCGGCAGGTTTCCGGGCGGATTCTGGGGATGGATATCAAGGGTCTGACCGTCCATAAAGTCCTGGTCGAGCCGGCACTCGACATCCAGACCGAGTACTACGCGGGGATCGTCAATGATCGGACCAGCAAGCGTTTTATTCTGATGCTCAGCAGCATGGGCGGGGTGGATATCGAGGATGTGGCGCACACGAACCCCGAGGCAATCATCCGCCTCCCTATCGATCCCGCCTACGGCTTGCTGGACTTCGTGGTCTATCAGGGGATGCGGGAAGCCGGCTTTTCCGGGGCCAAATCGCGCGAATTGGGCCGCGTACTCAAGGGGCTGTACGAGGCGCTGACGCGGTATGACTGCCTGCTGGCGGAGATCAATCCGCTGGTCATAACCGGAGACGGGCAGGTGGTCGTGGCCGACGCCAAGGTGGACATTGACGATAACGCGCTGTTCCGCCACCGCGATCTCCTACCGTATCGCGAGGAGTCGTTCGACAACGAGATGGACCGCCAGGCCACCGAACAGGGGCTGACCTACGTGCACCTTGGCGGTGACATCGGCGTGATCGGCAACGGCGCCGGTTTGGTTATGAATACCCTCGACGTGGTGACCGCCAGCGGCGGCAAGCCGGCCAACTTTCTTGATATCGGCGGCGGCGCCCAGGCGGACCAGGTAGTCAAGGCCATGACCATGGTGCTCAGTAATGCCGCCGTCAAGGGGTTGATTTTTAATATATTTGGCGGTATCACCCGTTGCGACGAGGTCGCGAGAGGGATGCTGCAAGCAGCGGAACGGATGGAGATCCGCGTTCCGGTGGTGGTCCGCCTCGCCGGTACCCAGGAGGAGGCAGGCAGCGACCTGTTACGGGGCAGCCGGTATGTTCCGGTCGCCAGTGTCCAGGAAGCGGCCAGCAAGATTCAGGAGTTAATCGCGGTGTAGCGCGGCCCGGAGGACGGTGACGTGGCGAAGAAACAGGAACAATTTCCGGATATCGTGGAGACGGAGTTCTTTATCTCCTGGGATGACCCGGATTCGGAGACGGTAAGCGTGGGCTTCCTTGAACGCAGTTTGGTTATGGATTTCGATTACGCGGAGTTTCTCGACTTCGCGGCGGTCGTGGATGAGGTCCGTACCTATATCAAGAAAGCGCGGGCGAATGGGAGCCCCTGGCAAAATGGGGCTACGCAACACGAGCACTGAGCGGCCCCAGGAGGCGTGCCCGGCTTGCTGACTATCGGGATTACCGGTAATATTGCCTGTGGTAAATCCACGGTGGATGCGATGTTGCTCACCATGGGTGCCACCGAGGTTCTTGACGCCGACCGCGTGGTGCACGATCTGCTCCGCGCCGACCAGGATGTGCGCGCGGCTCTCCTCCGGGTTTTCGGACCTGAGGTGTTTGCCGCCGACGGCTCGGTGGAACGAGCCACGTTGGGGACAATTGTTTTCGCTGATCCGCGGGCTCTTCAAGCCTTGGAGGGCATCATCCATCCCGCCGTGCGACGGGCCATCCGCGGACGTCTGGCGGCCATGCCGAAGGATGCTCTGGTGGTGGTGGACGCGGTCAAGTTATTGGAAGGGGAACTGGCGGCCCAGGTGGATCAGGTATGGTGGGTCACGGCCGGCGTGGACCAGCAGATTGAGCGACTGACCACCGGCCGCGGTCTCAGCCGGGAGGCGGCGCTGGCCCGGCTGCGCGCGCAGCCTTCCCTGGAGCAATTCCGAGATTGTGTACAGGTTGTTATTGACAATTCAGGCCAGTTAGCCCACACTCGCATGCAAGTAGAAACTGCCTTGAAGGATTTACTTGCCTCGCGCGGCAGCGCGGGCAAGGGGAAGAAATGAGGACCAATAGATGAATGACAAGCCTGTACCGCTGACCTCGGAGGGGCGCGCCGAAATCGAGGCGGAGTTGGCCCATCTCCGCACGGTGCGACGCCAGGAGGTAGCGGCGGCAATCGGCGCCGCGGCCGAGGATGGGGATCTGTCCGAGAACGCGGCCTACGATCACGCCAAAGAGGAGCAAGCGCTCCTTGAGGGACGGATCGCCACCCTTGAGCACTTTCTCCGTAACGCCGTGCTAATCGAGAACGGCTCGCACGATACGGTGCAACTGGGCGCGACCGTGACGATCGAACAGGACGGCGAGCAGGAAACCTATACGGTGGTCGGCCCTCTTGAGGCGGCGCCGCTCAAAGGGCGGATTTCCAATGAATCCCCGATCGGGAGGGCGCTCCTCAATCATAAGTCCGGCGACACGGTGAAAGTGATGGCGCCCGCCGGGGAGCGAACCGTACGCATCGTCTCCGTCGCCTGAACGAGCTTTCTCTCAGCTCTCCCCTCACGTAGCAATGGGCTTCCGGCCGCGGCCGGAGGCCCATTGCTACGTGAGGGGAGCACGATCCGTATCCAGACCGCTTCCTCGCCCGATCCTCCATGCACTCACGACTGACGGCATGGCGGTGCTACCTGCTATGTTGGTTAGGGAGTATAGAGAGGAATGACGGAGTGCTATGGATCTGATCATCGTACGCCACGGCCAATCGACCGGTAACATTACCACGGACGACGTACCGGATGGCGCCCTGACGCCCCTGGGACGCCGGCAAGCCCAGGAAACGGCGGTCAGGCTGGCGCAAGAGGGTATCACTCATGTGTTTGCCAGCCCCCTCATCCGCGCGCTTGCCACGGCCAGCACCATCGCCGAGGCGGTCGGCGTGGAGCGGGTCGAGGTGTGGCCTGAGTTGCAGGAGCATAGGACCACTGTTCATCGCGGTTTTGGCCGGCATGAGTTACTCCGCGACTATCCTCGGGCGTTTTTCCCGGCGGGGGTCGAGGCGGATGGATGGGATCATGGGGGCGAAACCTACGAATCGGCCTTCGAGCGCGCCGAATCGGCGATCGCCCGCTTGCGCGATCGCTTTTCTCCCAGCGATCGAGTAGTGGTCGCCACCCATGGCGCCTTCGCCAATTACCTGTTGCGAGCCATCCTGCGCATGCCGCCCGCGACTTCGGTGTGGTTTACCATGAACAACTGCGGGATTAGCCGGGTCCGGTTCGCCAAGCCGCCGCTGCGGGCCAGGTTCGACTTCGACCGTGCCGACGCGGATATCATCCGCGTCAATGACGTCTCTCATGTGAGTGAAGTGTCCTGACCCGCCCCTGATACACTTTCACTCGCCGGCACTTGAAGTAAGGAGCGGTGATGCGGGCGATTCGGATTCATGCGGTTGGCGGCTCGGAGGTACTGAAGTACGAGGAAGTTCCGGTTCCCGAAGCGGGACGGAACGAGGTGTTGGTCCGCTTGCGCGCGGCCGCCGTGAACCGGGTGGATATTCTCCTGCGCGAGGGCCGCCTGCCGATCGGCAAGGCGCTGCCCCATATCCTCGGCACCGATGGCGCGGGGGCGGTGGTCCGCGGCGGCGGCGGCGATGCCCGATCTGGCGATCGCGTGTTGGTGACCGGTGATACCCTGGGCAGGCTCCGGGACGGCACCTATGCCGAATACGTAGTGGTGCCCAATTCCATGGTGGTGCCTATCCCCCAGGACATGCGCTATGAGGACGCGGTTGCCATGGGCACGGCCGCCTTGACCGCCTGGCAGGCCGTGGTGGATCGCGGCAGCTTGGTGCCGGGCCAGTGGGTGCTGATACACGCCGCCGGGAGCGGAGTGGGAGTCACGGCGATCCAGATCGCTAAACTGCTCGGCGCCCGGGTGATCGTAACCGCCGGGGCCGACAGTAAGCTGGACCGGGCGCGAAAGTTGGGAGCCGACTTCGCGATCAACTACACCCACGGCGATTTCGCGCTCCAGGTCAAGAGCATCACCAACAATCGGGGCGCGGAAGTGGTGATCGACCCGGTGGGGGGCGAGATCCTCCGGCGGAGTCTTGAGTGCGTGGCTCCGGGCGGCAAAATAGTCTCGGTGGGCATGGTGGCGGGCAGCGATGTGGTGCTGGATCTCCGCAAGCTGATCCCTCGCGGAATCAGTGTCGTGGGCCTGCACGCGGGCGCTCTTCCTCCCTACCAGATAGCGGATCGCTACCGCCAGATCGCTCAATTGCTCACCCAGGGCCGCTTGCATCCTGTGATTGACCAGGTTCTTCCCCTGGCCGAGGCAGCGACCGCCCATCAATTGCTGATGCAGCGTCTGCACTTTGGCAAGATTGTCCTCCGGATATAAGGGAGCGAGAAGGAAGCGCCATGAGCACCGCCAAACCACCACTCCGGTTCGCGATTATCGGCTGCGGGGTCATCGGCCCCACCCATGCCGAGGCGATCGTCTCGTTGCCCGACGCGCGCTTGGTGGCGGTGGCCGATCAGGTGAGCGCTCGGGCGGAAGCCCTGGCGGCCCGCTTCCAGGTGCCGGCCTACTCTGATCCGGAGCGGATGCTGACGGAGACACGACCCGACGTGGTATGCGTCTGTACCCCGAGCGGCCTCCATGGGGCGAATGCCTGCCTGGCCATGCGGGCTGGAGCGCACGTCGTGGTCGAGAAGCCGATGGAGATTACTCTGGCGGCGATCGACGAGATGCTTCGCGGGCAAATTGAGACCGGACGGAAGATGGCGGTGATCAGCCAGCACCGTTTCGACGAGGCGAGCATGCGGGTCCATGGGCTGGCCCGCGAGGGCGCCCTGGGGCGCCTCGTACTGGGGAACGCGCAAGTACCCTGGTGGCGCTCGCAAGCCTACTACGAGAGTGGGGCGTGGCGCGGCACCTGGGCGCTTGATGGCGGGGGGGTGCTGATGAATCAATCCATTCACTCTATCGACCTGCTGCAATGGCTCATGGGCCCGGTCAAGAGCGTACAAGCGTACACTGATACGCTGGTTCATCGCATGGAGACGGAGGACACCGCGGTGGCGATCCTCCGCTTCGCCAATGGCGCTCTGGGCACTATCGCCGCCACCACGGGAGCCTATCCAGGCGTGACCACGCGGGTGGAGATTTTCGGCGACCAGGGTTCAGCCGTGATCAGCGACGACCGTCTCAGCTATCTCCACCTGGCCCGTGATGACCAGGAACCAGCCGGACCCTACGGAAAGGCCACCGCCCCCCAGGCCCTCGACACCGCGGCGAGCGGCGCCGGCCAGGCGGCCCTCGCCTCTTCCACCACTCACGCGGCCCAGATTGCCGATATGATTCGGGCAATTCGGGAGGACGGCACGCCGATCCTCGATGGAATTGGGGCGCGTCATTCAGTGGCGATTATTCTGGGAATCTATGAATCGGCCCGGATCGGTCGAGAAGTGGAGCTAGCATGATCCAGATCTCAGCTTTCGCCGACGAGATAGCCGCCGACCTGGAGGAACAGATCGCGGTTCTGGCTCAGGAAGGGATTGGTCATATCGATCTCCGTGGGGCGTGGGGGGTCAACGTGCTGGACCTTACGGAGTCCCAGGTCACGGAGGCGCGCCGGCAACTCGATGAGGCCGGCGTTAGGGTAGCGGCCATCGGCTCTCCGGTCGGGAAGGTGCCGATTGACAGTGACTTCGACCAGCACCTGGAGTGCTTCGAACGAGCGATGCGCCTGGCGCGCGTGTTCGAGGCGCCCTTCATTCGGATCTTCTCCTTTTATCCACCCAAAGGATCGGCGCCGGACGTGGATCCCGCCGCCTGGCGCGGGGACGTACTGCGCCGGCTCACCGAAATGACCGCCCGCGCCCGCGCCGCCGGTATCACCCTGGTCCATGAGAATGAGAAAGGCATCTACGGGGACACGATCGCCCGTTGCGTGGACCTCCTGACCGCCGTGAACGACTCGTCGTGTGGGGCCGCGCTGGACCCGGCCAACTTCATCCAATGCGGCGAGGAGCCTTTTCCCGCCGCCTACGAGGCGCTGGCGCCCTGGATCCGCTACGTCCATGTGAAGGACGCGCGGAAGGACGGCACGGTGGCAGTAGCGGGGGAGGGACTGTCGAACTGGCCCGCCCTTCTGGCCCGCCTCCGCGCGGACGGCTACAACGGCGTCCTCTCCCTGGAGCCGCATCTGGCCGAGGCCGGCCAGTTCAGCGGGTTTAGCGGGCCCGAGCGCTTCCGCCGCGCGTCCCAGGCCCTGCAAGGGCTGTTAAGGGCGATGGATTGGGAGTTTGAGTAGCAATCGTGGCGGAGGGTAAAGGGAAGCCACCGCTTCCCTTTACCCTCCGCCACGAGAGATTTGCGTACTGCTCCGCACTTGCACTACCTTGTAGCACATGAAACTGTTCACCATCCATACCACCTATATGGAATTGCTTTCGCGCGCGGCATTCATGCCCGCGTTCGTGGACGATCCGGACCTCCGGATACTGGCGGCCAAGCCATCGGCAGCCCCGTTTGTTCGCTGGCTTTATACCGCGGTGGGCTGGTCGGTGCAATGGGACGGGCGGGCGGCCTGGACTGACGCCGAGTGGACAGAACACCTGGCGCGCCCGTCCGTCACCATATTGGCGCTCTTCCGGCGGGACATGCCGATGGGCTTCGCGGAATTGGATTCCGCCTCAAGCGAACCGGGTACGGAACTTGCCTATTTGGGTCTGCTGCCTTCCCAGCAGGGGCGGGGGATCGGGAAGCATGTACTTTCCGTGGGCGTGGCCCATGCCTTTGCCGGCGGCGCCTCGCGGATCTGGCTACACACCGATAACTTTGACAGCCCCCTCGCGATGGCAAATTACCAAGCGCGCGGGTTTGTCGCCTACCGCGTCACCACCCATGAGGAACTCAGTTATCCACCGGGTGAGGTGCCGGCTCCGCCGGAGGATGCACTGGCAGCACCTCCGCTGCCGCCAGATGGATTCGTGCCGACGGATCGGACCTTCCCATGAAATGGATGAGGGGCGAGGGCTGGCGCGATCCTCTTGGCGTCGCCATGCTCCTGGTTGCCCTGGTGCTCCTGGCAGTGGCGTGGCACGGCACCGCGGCGGCTCCCAGCTTGCAGGTGACCCACTGGCCCGTGAGTCCGGCGGCTCACTGAGCGATGCCTCCGGCGAACGCGGCCTCGCCCGTCTCGCCACCCATGCGTTACCCATTGGCCCTTGCCTATGTCTGCGTGGCACTGATCGCCGGACTGTGGAGCGCGTCGCTCGGCGCTCCCCTGTGGCTACCGGTGTTGGGGCTAGCGGGCGTGGCCTGGGGATGGCGCCGCAAGAAGCGAGGGCTCGCGCTGCTCGTCGTGGGCTGCCTCGCGGCATTCGGCCTGGGAGGCTGGCACTACCAAAGTACCGCCTATCACGATGGGCCGGGGCAGGTGGGCTATTACGTGTGGCATCGGGCGCAAATCACCGGAGTGGTGGATGGCGAGGGGCAAACCGCCGGGCTGGGCGAGAATCTGCCCGTCGCGGTGGAGCAGTTGGTGATCAATGGCCGGGCGGTCAGCGCCAAGGGGCGCGTGCTCGTCCACTACACCGGCTCGCAAACCCTTGAATACGGCGACCGCCTTACCCTGCAAGGGTTGCTGGAGCCTCCCTACAATCCGCCCGGATTCGACTATCGCGCCTATCTAGCCGGACAGGGCATCCACGCCGTGATGAGCTTTCCCAGCCTCACTCTTGACGCGCATGGGGCCGGGAATCCGATCCAGGCGATCGCTTACGGGCTGCGCGAGGCTCTCCGGAAGGCCATCCTCAGTATGTTGCCGCACGACATGGCGGCGCTCCTGATCGGGATCCTCCTGGGCGCCCCCACCCGCAGTCTGGGGACGCTCACCGCTCCCTTCATCCGGGCGGGACTGATCCATGTGGTGGCTATCTCGGGCTTGAAGGTCGCGTTGGTGGCGGGGACAGTTTCGCGCCTGTGTTGGCGCCTCCCGGCCCGCGTCCGCCCGTTCCCGGCCCTCGGAGCGGTGGGCCTCTACACCCTGGTTAGCGGAGCGACCCCATCCGGCCTGCGGGCCGCTCTGATGTGGGGCTTGGCGGTAATCGCCCTGAGCCTGGGGCGACGAAGCGATGTGTGGGTCAGCCTTGCCCTGGTGGCCGCCGCCATGCTGTGGTGGAACCCATTGCTGCTGCACGATGTGGGCTTCCAACTCTCGGTCACCGGCACGGCGGGCATCGTCGCCTTCACTCTCTTCTTCGAGCGGCGCCTTCATCTGCTGCCCCCATTGTTGCGCGAATCGACAGCGGTCACCCTGGCCGCCCAGGTAGCCACCCTGCCGCTGACCATGGCCGGATTTGGTCAGATCTCGCTTATTGGTCCCCTGGCCAACGGCCTGCTGCTCCCCCTTCTGGGTCCGATTATGGCGCTTGGCGGCCTAACGGCGCTGGTCGCGGTGCCGCTCCCCGCCGTGGGCCACCTGCTGGCCTATGCCCTGTACCCATGGCTGGCCCTCTTCAGCGGTCTTACCCAGTTGCTGGCCGCCCTGCCTTTCGCCGCCACGCCGCCGCTCCCACTCTCCACTTGGGTAGCCGGTGCCTATTATGCCGGACTGCTGATCCTGAGCCGTCGCCTGGCCCCGTCATCCGTGACCCAGCTTTCGCTGGGACCGCTGGCGGCGCTGGCGCGGTGGCCCATGCGCTTCCTGGCGGCCGGGTTGCTGGCGATCTCCGTGTCCCTGTTCATCGCGCGACCGCCGGCCCAGGCGACGATCTGGCTGGAAGGGGTGGGCGGCGATCAGGCATTGCTCATGCAGACTCCGAGCGGGCAAGCGGTACTGCTTGACGGTGGGCAGAACCCCGCCCTCCTGCAGGCAATCGTCGGCGCTCACCTCCCCTTCTGGCAACGGAACCTGACCGCCGTGCTGGTCTCCCAGCCCGATAGTCACCATGTTGGCGGCCTGGCCGGCCTGAGCACGCTGTACCAGATCGGCGAGGAGTTCGATCCCGGATCCATCTACCCCTCGATCACCTACGCGCGCTGGCATGGGGTCTTGCGCGATGCCGGGGTCCAGGAACGGCACACCCGAATAGGCATGCGTCTGGACCTGGGAGCCGGTGACTGGATTGACGTCCTCGCGCCCGACACGGTGAACCTTGACGACCCCAGCGCGCCGGTCGCCTACCGTCTGCATCTGGGGCACCAAACGGTGCTGGTGGTCAATCGGCAGGCGGTCGACGGCGATCCGACCATGCTTCAGACGGACGGACGCTGCCTGGACAGTCTCGTGCTCCCCGATAGGTCCGACCCGATAAATGCCGGCACGCTGGTGCGTACCCTGAAGCCGCGCCTGGTGGCCCTCCCGCAAGACGGCTCGGTGAGCGCCGCCGATCTGGCCCCGCTGCCCAAGGGGACACGCACCTGGCTGGCCGGCGAGGGCGCGGAACTGGCCTTGAGCAGCCAAGCCGGCGCCTGCGGGGCGTAGCGCGGGCTCCGCCGATGACCGTCTTTCCCAGCGCGTAGAGGAAAGGCGGCCGCATCGGTGTGCGGCGGTTGCGCTGAACCTTTCTCGGAGACCGAGGAAGGCTCTCTCGAGCGCCTGATGGGCTCTTTACCACGGCGCCGGACACGAGCAGCCAGTCAATCGTGATTCCCTTGTCGCGGCCCGACGACAGATAGAGCGAGCGAAGTGAGCGGGACTCGGTACCGCGGGCACGAGTCTGACCGCCACGCATATAGGGACGTAGGACACATGCGGGCGGCCCCGGTGTGGACTGGGGCCGACTTCTCGACGCTCAAGCCTTTCACAGAGGCGATCCGTACAGACTCTGCGTTGGGTAAGCGGTGCTACAGATCGTTTACAGACATTTCATATTCGACCACAACCGGGAAACAGCCCGACAATACCTGGCGCCTAGATTTGGGTTGTGCACCACATGCGTGGTGGCCAGCGCGAACGGAGCAAGCAGCCATGAAGAGATTGCACGGTTCTTGTGCCCGGTTCACCATTGGTTTGGCGGTAGCGGGATTTTGCGCGCTGTCGGCGCTGCCGCCGGCGGCGGTCCAGGCGGGGCCGGTCCCCACGATCACCGTCGCGGTAGTTCCCAGCCCGCGGCATCTTCATGTTCAGGGTTGGCACTTCACGCCCGGCAGGAGCGTGGAGGTGCACGCCGAATACTTTCCCATGACGATAGGTAAGGTCAAGACGGTCACTGCCAACCCGGTTGGCGCCTTCGCCGTGAATCTACCGGTCCTACCCCTGCGTTGCGGCGTCGAGACGATCGACGTATCCGCCTCCTACAACCCGTACGTGTTGGTCAGCAACCTAGTGACCCGAAAAGTGTACTTCTCTCCCTGCGGACCTCCATAATCCGCGCCGCCATCTGGACGATCCGATCATGGCGCGGACGTGGCTTGGGTCGCTGGAGGCTGGGGAGATGTTGGGAGTGCCTGCCAGCAAAACGCTACTACCATTTACCTCAGTTAGTGAACCGGATTACCTGAAACGCCAATAGCACCAACATCGGCGGGGGGATAGCCACGAGACGGCCCGGTAATGAGCATTATTACGCGCTCGAGTACCCAAATCGTTCGGGAAACACGAAAAATGGCGAGAATCATCATGCCAGCTACGGCGACCATCACCCATGCCTTTGGGTCATTGTCGCGATCCAGTAGCAGGGCCCCTATAGTGACGAGCGTAGCACCTCCTAGAGCGCGTACGCTTGCCGCCAGAGTCCGCCATAAAATGGGATAGGATTGGCTGTTCCGCACGACCTCTAGGCGATGCGACTCTGCAAAACCAACCACGATAAACGTCACCGTAATAGAGAATCCCAAAAGGGAGCCGCATATCGACGCGAGTGTAGCGTATACGGTGGTCCGCTGCTGGCCCAAAAGGGCGTCTGCTACCGATATGCCCCTACTCTGGCAGATCCAGGCTCCCAACGCGAATATGCCGGTTATCAAAATAGCGACGCAGAACTCGATGCCGAGAAATCTGCGTTGCCAAAACAACTTGATCGTCTTCATTGGAATGTACTCGCTTGCTGAATGTCTTCATGGTTTTCGGTGTATGCACTGACAATCGCCTCATACACGGACTCCGATTGGAGGGCGCGCCCTCTTGGTGTCGCACGGATCACTCGCTTGTGTGCAACAATTTGGTTTTGCAGTAGGTCAATCGTTTCGCTCCGCCTCGTGTCTTCTCGCCGTCCTGTAATTTGGAAACGCTCCATGGCGGATGCACTGTCAGTTGACCCGATAATCTGACGTGCGGCATCCAGTAAACGTCGCCCGAATGCCCCCTGACCGGAGTTGGGCAGCCTGATGACAATCTCAAGGCTTTTTGGATTTCCAAGCTGCCTCGCCGCATCAAAGGCGGCTGCCAAACTCGAATCAGCTTGGCGCACAACGTCGATGTAAGCTGGCAGAATGCGTAAGTCGAAAAGTCGCACATCTTCCAATCGGTTCAGTTGCTCGGCAACATCACGGCGTACAAGGGAGTCAAATCGGATAACTGGCGTGTCAGGGCCGCCCTTTTCGTGTAGATATTGGCTGAGGCGGCTCAGGCGCGGGCCGTGATGATTATATTCTGCACCTATAATGTTGTTGGGGAAGAAGACCACGTGAATTGCCTCAGCCAAGCCGTCCCTATCATTGATCTCTAATTCAGTAAGCCTGCCCTTTGATTCCACTTGTGGCAAGGCGATACGGCGAATGGCCCCGAAGCAAGTGCAGGGGTGGGATTCGTATCCAGAAGCGGACAAGATACAAAGTCCGTTCGTATCCGCATCGTCCAGATAACGGCCAGTGCCGTCAGCGCTGAATGGAAGTGTATCGATCATTTTGAGGATGGGTATGGGCTCAAATGGAATTGGCTTTCCGTTATCTTCCTGCCCAACATAGGCCCTATAGAAGTTAATGCGACGATCGACGGTACCTGGTCCCGTAGCGCTAGGTCTATTGGCCACGCTGCCCACCTTACTTTCGCCTACTGAAGCCGCAGTCGGCCTTCTTCTAACGCGCAATCTATCCCCTTACGGGTGCGCATGACAAGTTTCAGGCATGCTGATGCTCAGTAGGACTGCTCGACGTTCGATGGGTACAGTTACGTAATTAATGGTACCGCACCTCATGGCACAGCTTCCTGAGGTGTCCGGAAATTCCTAAACTGGTGCCTTATCTTACACCTCGCCCAGGCCATATCGGTCACCGGACCCCCTCGGTCGCGGCGCGGTGTGGTGCCCCGGCTGGAGTACGCGATAATAGTCCCGAGGGGGTGCCGGAAAGAGCGGATCTACCCAGATCGGGTACTGGCTGGTCTCGCCAGGGTGATGGGTCGGCTAGTGCTCAATTCCTCAAAGTAGGTAGACGAAACGGCGGCGCAGATGTCGGTGTGGAGGCGGTGGTCGTCCCCAAATCCAGGGCTTGGCGCGGCGGTTGAGCTGGCGCGTGGCGGTCGCCGTAGCCAACGCGATCTCCTCGGCATCGGCGAAGCTCTGCCCGGCCAATGCCGCGCGGCGGAATAGGCGCCACCAGCCCTCTTGCAGGTTCAGCCAGCACGCGCCCGTCGGGATGGGCACCTGCTCGACGCGGGGGTGGTCCGCCAGCCACGCCCGGACGGGGCCGCTCGTGTGGCTGGAGAGGTTGTCCATGACCACGCACAGGGCACCGGTCGGGTTGGCCTGGGTGATCGCCTCCAGCAGGCGCAGGTAGCCAGTGGTGTTGCGCGCAGGCGCGGTGAGCGTGAGCACCCGTCCGTCTCGTGGCCGCAGGGCGCCATACACCCAGACCTTCTCCGGGCCACGGCCATAGTCCAGCGGTGCCTTGATCCGGTGCCCGTCGGGCGACCACCCCGAGGCGGGCGGGTAGGTGCTCGGCGTCACCGGCCCGGGTTCGTCGACGCAGATGGTCGTCGCACCGGGTGGCGGGTCGGTGTAGAGCGCGACGACCCGGGCCCTTTTGGGGCAAACTCGGGGTCGGTGCTGCTGGCCCAGGTGCGCGTATGCCGCCAGCGCACCCCCTCCCGTCGCAGGATGCGCCGGACCTGGCTCCGACCGACCTGGATGCCGCGCTCCTGGGCCGCCGCGGCCAGGGCATCCGGGCTCCACTGGGCCTCTTCCTCCGGTCGCTCGGCCTCCAGGCTCCCGTCCGACCAGCGGGTCAGCTTCCCCGGAGGCTCGCTGCGGGCCAGCGCGATCACCATACTCCGCTCCGCTTCGCTCAGCCGCGGCTTGCGCCCCACGCCCGGGCGGTCCCCCAGGCCGTCAACGCCTTCAGCGTTGAAGCGAAGCAGCCGCTCGCGCACCGTCTAGGGGTGGCAGCCCAGCGCGGCGGCGATGGTGTCAAGGCCGGTCCCCCGCCCAACTGCGAGCGATCATGCGTGCCCGCAGGATCCAGTCCCCGGGCGCATGGCGACTGCTCGCCAGTCTCCGCACCTGCCGGTTCTCGGTGGCGTCGGCCGGCGGGCGGGCAAACAGCAACTTTGGCATGGTGGTGCCCTCCTCTCCCCACCAGCCTACCATCTTTCTGCACTCTCGTTGAGGAATGGAGCACTAGGAGCCGGATGGGATGAGTCGCCCAGCATCAGAGGCTCCCCTTGATACCTCGGTCTTTCATCCACTGTAGGACAGTGGTGCGTGAGACGCCTGGGTAGTGTTGGGGGAGGATCTGATCCAGATCAGCTACCTGGTTATCGAGCGACTGGGTCGCCTTGAAAGTCTCCAGGCAATAGCGCTGGAGCGCCTCAGGCAGGTCTGCCGTAGCGCGCTTGGGTACCTGGCCCAGCCCTGACTCCGCGCGAAGCGCCTTGAACTTCGGATCCGCCCGTTGCTCACTCATCGGCACAAGGGCAAGGAACGGCACAGCACGGGGGTTGAACTTAATGTCCTGCCCCTCGCCTTCGTCGCGAATGATCACGTCACACTCAGTGATAAACTTCTGAAGTTCGGGGTCGTCTTGCCACCATTTGACGTTACCGAAGCCCATGGCCTGTGGCGGTGGAATCTTCTTCATGCCCCGGTAGATCTGACCATCCACCCATACGCTGAACTGAGTCCAATCCTCCTCCGGATGCTGATACGGCCAGTTGCCATCCGTTGTAGTGTAAAGGCTCTCTCCATCTCGATTGACCCCATGGACCGCGCCGCCTGTGTTGCTCAACTCCTTGGTAATGCGTATTCCCGTCTCATGCATCCGTGCCGCGTTGGTCGAGCGCGTATAGTGGAAGCCAATCCGTATCGCATGGTCGGGCACCGTCGTCACGACTCGTCCACCATAGATGCTCTTGGCGTACTCAAGGGGATCCTCTTCCATTACTACTTCCGGCGAAATCTCCGCCTTTAACGAACTGGGCGTGCTGGAGGGGTACTGAACCTAACTCGGGGCATGCACGGGCTGCTGGTCCACATAGTCTTCGGTATCCGCCCGTACCAGCAAGCCGGCCCCCTGGGTACCCTGATCCCCGGGCGAACGGAGGATTCTTACGGATGGTTCCGACCCTGCCCATCGCCGTGGCGATCGAGTACGTCGCGGGCGACCTGGCCGTACGACTGGAATCGGATGGCGGCTTTTCTTTCGCCGATGATGCCTGTGAGTGACTATGGATGCAACGCGGGCGTCCCGCAAGCCAGGGGCACCACCGCGCCACGAGCTTTCTAGCACCAGTGTATATAGAGTTACTATCTCTCCTATTGCAATTTTGTAGTCATAAGAATACACTATCTAGGTCGATGGGCGTTGGCGATGCTTGGTTGTATCGGAAAGTGGCGAAAAGTTGCCGCACCTGTCTTCATCCAATCAGTGAAGATGAGTTGCAATGGCCGATGTCCCCCGATTTGCCGTGGATGCATTCTTAAGACAGGCGAAGGAGTTGATCGGTCAGGGCCATCGGAAATTCCTGCCAAGGGATAAGAATCTGGCCCTGCTGGCACAATACGGACTCACGCATCAGCAGCGCTTACAGATACTACTTGAGATCACATCGGATGATTTCTGCCACTGTGATGAGCCCCCAGAGGGGAGGCGGGGGCTAGGGTATGTTTTCAAGCGCGTGGTCCCTCATGAGACATCTACGATTGACGTTTATATCAAACTGAAGATTGTGCCCAGCGAGGTGCACGATTGGTTGATATGCATTTCTTTCCATGAAGCCGAAGCGCCCATGCGTTATATGTATCGATGACCATACCAAGATAGGGAGGGGCAGCATGGTTAACAGTAAGCAGTTCTGCCCGGAATGTGAGGCGGTATGCCAGTTTCATGTCGAGACGCGACCTGAAACACTACTCGTCCGCGGGACTCCTATCAAGCTAGAAGCAGATGTTGTGGTATGTGATTGCTGCGGCCAGACGATAGAGAACGAGACCCTCGACGCCTCTACGCTCGCGCACGCATATCAGCTATATCGCCAGCGGTACAACGTTCTCGATCCCGATCAGATCCGGGAACTACGGGAAGCGTACGGGCTTAGCCAGCGGGCTTTCACTCGTCTCCTTGGCTGGGGAGATATGACCATTCACCGATATGAAGGTGGCGCGCTGCCCGACTCAGTGCACAGCGACTTACTGACCATGCTTCGTGACGATGCACAGATGTCCCGATACATCCATACACATGGCGATAGGCTTACTCCACTTGACAGACGCCGAGTGGAGGAGGCAATCAGTGCGAGACAGCGCGAGGGGAGCGAAGTGAGCTTGCGCCGTGTATTGGAGGGTGCTGTAAGCCAGTACGCGCCGATCGAACGAGGTAACACGGTGTTCGAGTTAGACCGCTTCGCAAACATGGTCGTGTTCTTTACTACGCCACCACCGGGGCGACCAAACTCCGTCCCTACGGAAACCAAACTCAATAAGTTGTTGTTCTATTCTGACTTCTTGGCGTACAAGCGTACCTCGCGGTCGCTGAGTGGCTCCGCCTATGTGCGCCATTACCACGGCCCGGTGCCTGTGAAGTACAAGTCGTTGCTTGAGGAACTGGAGCAAGACGATATTATCGAGTCTGAGGAGGTACTGTTCTCTACCCAAGAAGGGCCTCAGACGGGGATGGAATACCGGGCCCGCGTCTCCTTTGATGCCTCGATGTTTGACGAGCGTGAGATGGCTGTATTGCGGAACGTGAGTGATACGTTCGTGAGCTTCACTGCTAAGCAGCTTCGGAACAGATCACATGAGGAGGCGGCATGGAAAGAGACGGAGCATAAGCATCTGATTCCCTACACGTTTGCGGATCGACTTTCATTAGACTGATCTCTTGTCGGGGATCAGCATCTGTTCACGTATGGAGAAGAGCCATGACAAAGCCCAAGGCGACAAGCAGCAAGGTGGCGAGTGAAGCAGCACAGGTTCTTCGGAGTCCGCAGGCAACGAGGGAGGAGCGTTCTGCCGCGGGCAGTGCATTGAGCCAGGCAGTTGCACAGGCACGGGAGACAAGCGATCGGGTAGCTAGTGAAGCAGCCCGCGTACTGCGTGATCCGAATGCCACCGCGAAGGAAAAATCCGCGGCTGGGAGCGACCTCAGCCAGCACGCAACGAAGAAATAGGAACAGTTCATCGGCTGCGCGACTCGAGCCGAAATGTGAACCGCATTCACGGGAGTACCTCCCGAGTCATGCGGCGGACCGTATCACTCGCCACGACGCAATCCCAATCAGACTGGAGACGGTGGCACGTAGCACGGCTCCCCATACCAGCAGGCCAGGGCCATCACTAGCACTAGGTCGTTAGGCACGGACTCTGACCGGTGGGCGCGGTCGCGGGGTTCGATGAAACCCTTATAGATCGGATTTTCCAATCGGTCTATGGTTGCTCCATTGCACGGGAATTACCTGTGCTGTACGTACAAAGAGGGGTCTAATCATGTCGCGAGCTTCCCAAAGCCGGGCCGCCCGACATCGCGAAGACGAGTTTATTGACGCCACGGCAAAGCTGATCATCTTTCTCGTTGGATTCGCCTTGCTCTTGACGCATCAACACCAACTCGGCATATGGCTTGCTAGCCTCGTGCAGATTCAGGCTGTCCACCCGACGGTCATGCATTAGGGCGAGCCATAGCCCACAATTGTTCTGTAAGTGGCTCAATGAAGGGGATTCAATACAATGCCGTCGATAAGCACGAAGCGCTTCGATAGCATCGGCAGTGACAAGCAATTGATCCATTGCGGATCCTGTACTTTGGATTCCGTCCGCCTCATGGTGAACAGACTCCCGGTACTGCCGGCCGGGGAACATCTGGAACTCTGGCTGTGGGATGCTGCCTCCGCGAACGCGGACCCGGCGGTCATCTATACCTCGGTAGGCTATCCCTACGCGCGCGACGTCGAAACGCTCTTGCGCGTAGGCCCCGACAGTCCCAACCAGTCCTATTCCAATGGTATTGTTGCGCGGTTGGCTCGGCAGCGTGCCGTCGGCGATATCACCAAGCCATCAGTTCTTCCAGTAGAACCAATCCCTTTTGAAATTGTGTTCACGCCTGCGTAAATCCATTGTGATCAGCATCAGTAGCAGCCCCGGTAGAAGCAGCTCTGCCGGGACCACGCCCCTTGCGGCTCGTCATATGCGTCTCCCACCCCGGTTCTCCCAGAGTGACGCCGTGGTCGCTCACATCACCGCCTTGATCCGCTTGCCCGTGACCCTTCCCTTCTCCGTGAAGACGATCTTCCCGTCGGCACGAGCTGCCGCCTTATACGGGGCATGAAAGGTATCCCCATCCGCGCTGAGCGTGGCATGAGCACTGATCGTGAACGTCCCTTGAAGGGCGCCGTCTTTGCCCGCCGCAAGCGAAACGAAGGTCAGATCATAGCCTCCATTCGCGGCCGGCGCCCAACTCCCGAGCCCGATCGTGATGGGCGTGTTGTCGCCCGGCGATGGCGCTTTGAACGGGATCGACCCGGCGTCGATCATGAGACCATCCTTGGTGAAGGCGGCCAGATCCACGTTCCCCGCTCCCGTGTCGGTGACCATCCACACGCCGACCAAGGATGGCCCGGCTGCTTCCGCGTCGGTGACATTCATGGTCCCGTCCCTTGCTCTCGGCACATCGGCGTCGCCAGCGGGCGGAATCGGATACTGGTAACCCTTCATGCAAGGGCGACAGAGTGATAATATGCCAAGATAACGGGCGCGGCACTACCCATTCGGGCCAGTACTCGGCCCCACCTGGCAGAGCACTGGCGCCCCATCGGTGTGTAAGCGTATACTGGTACCATGGTAGATAGAGGATGAACATGGGCCACGTTGAAGAATTCTTGGGCGACAGCCTGACCATGCCCACCGCCGCGGCAATCGAGTACATCGCGGGTGACCTTGCCGTGCGGTTGGAGTCGGATGACGGCTTTTCCTTCGCCGACGTGGTCATCCTCAACGCCGGCGCCGGGTGGGCATTGGACATTCCCGACGCGGCGGATCAGTGGTGGCATTGGCACGATATCCACCTGCCGGCGGAGACGCTGGCCCAGGCAGGGACCGACCCGCAAGTGCTGGGGGTGCTGTGGACACCGCACCAGGGCTAGACCACTGCCGCGAAATACCCCTGCCCATCCGTGAACGCTGGACCGATGGCAAC
>DATLQX010000159.1:0-6792 GCA_035534995.1 Chloroflexota bacterium
AGGTTTGCTGGTCGCCGGGTATCAGCGCATTGGTGATATCGGCGTGAAAAGGCGTCTGACCGCCCTCATGCGTGGCCACCAACTGGGCGTTCACCCAGACCTGGGCCCGGTAGTCGATGGCGCCGCAATGGAGGATGAGCCATTCATGCGGCTGCCGGCAGGCGGCGGAGAAGGTCCGCCGATACCAGACCACCGGATGATAGCTCGGGTCGCCGATGCCGCTGGCCGGGGATTCCGGAGGGAAGGGGACCAGGATCTGGCGGTCGAACCCGTCGTTTCGTCCTTGCCATCCTTGATCGAGCCCCTGGTTCTGGTCGTCGTAGGCGAAGCCCCAGGATCCGCATAGGTCAATCCAGCGGGTGCGGGCCTGTTGCGGCGTGGGATGCAGAGTCTCGGCGGATTCGGCCATGCGCGCTATTCCCTCGAATCTGAATCGTCTAAAAAGTACCTCGACCACAAATGCGTGACGCCTCACGTATTGTCTATTGTAGTGGGATCTGCTAGACTGACGGCAAGTTTCCAACGTTGTATGCAGCGCTGAATGCAACGTTGGAAATATGCGGTCAAGGGGCGTCGGGGAGTAGTTCGCCATGGCGGTGACCTTGAAAGACGTGGCCGGGAAGGCGGGAGTCTCGATCAAGACGGTCTCCAATGTCGTCAACGAGCGCCCGTTCATCGCGGAGGAGACGCGGGAGCGCGTCCGGCAGGCGATCGACGCCCTGGGCTACCAACCGAATCTGGTCGCTCGCTCGTTGCGCAAGTCACCGGTTGGGGTCATGGCCCTGGCTCTCCCCAACCTCGCCAATACCTACTTCTCCGATATCGGGGTGGAAATCATCGCCGCTGCCGCCGCCCAGTCCTACACCGTCCTCCTCGATCACACCGGCGGGAGTCGCGAGAACGAGATACTGATCGCCCATGGTTTACGTCAACACCTGATCGACGGAGTAATTCTTAACGCGGACTCCCTCACGCTCGACGATTTGCGGACAGAGCGGATTCCCCTGCCGCTCGTCCTTTTGGGAGAGCATTTGTATGGGGCGCCCTGGGATCATGTCGTAATTGACAACGTGGCCGCCGCGCGCCAGGCTACGGCCCACCTGCTGCGCCTTGGCCGCCGCCGAGTCGCCTTTATCAACATGTTCGAGGCGGAGCTGGCCCGGATGGGCGAGTCATATACCGGTCCATCGCGGTTCCGTCTGGCAGGCTATTCGGCGGCCCTGGCCGAGGCCGGTCTTGCCGTCGATCCGAGCTTGCTACTGGCCTTTCCCATTCCCGACCGAGCCGCTGGGGTGGCGGCGGTCAAGACGCTGCTGGCCTTGGCGCGGCCCCCGGACGCTATCTTTTGTTTCAATGACCTTCTTGCGCTTGGCGCCCTGCGCGGCCTCTATGACGCGGGCCTGCGCGTACCCGAGGATGTCGCCGTGGTGGGCATTGACGACATCGAGGAGAGCGCTTATGCCACGCCTTCCTTAACCACGATATCGCCCGATAAACGAGCCATCGCCTGGCGCGCGGTCGAGTTGTTGATCGATCGCATTCAGGGACGGCGCACCGGGCCGCCTGAGCGGTTTGAGTTGCCGTTCCGCCTGATCGAACGCGAAAGCACGATCGGTCGGGCGCGGACCAACTTCTCCGCCGACGGATTGGCTACACACATGACGGGAGAGGAGGTGACCGCGAGCGCGAATTAGCGCGCCTCGGCATGGGCCGATCGGGCGCCGCCATTTGTCAAGGCATCCAGTACTGGGGTCGGCTTCCCGCCGCGGTGTCACGGCATCGAGAACTCAATTATAGAGATGAGGGTAGGTACATGAGTGACGAAATCCAGAAGGTAGAGGCGGACACGCCCGGTCTGAGCCGGCGTACGTTCCTTGGCAAGACCGCGCAAGGCGCCGCCGGCCTGGCCGTTGCCGGCGCTCTGGGGACCGGTTTGGCGCTGCCGAAACGCGCCTCGGCCGCGAGCACCACTACGATTGACTTTCAGAGCGGGCTCACGGGCGGTGATGGCGATGCCATGCTGGCCCTCGTGAAGCAACGCCTACGGTACCTGGACCGGTTCGCAACCCTGGGAACCATTGAACAATAGGTTTCCCATTCTCCGCTCCACCGATCTCGTGCATTGGCGCTACATCGCCGATGCCTTTACCACTCCGCCGGATTGGGGCTTCGGTGACTGGTGGGCCCCCGATGTGGCGGTTCGGGCCGGCACCTACTATATGTATTACGTGGGACATAGTGTCGCGAACGGTGTACATTGCATCGGCGTGGCGACCGCGCGAACGCCGATCGGGCCGTTCACCGATCATGGCTCACTCGCCTGCTCCGACCTTTTCGGCCAGGGCTATATCGATCCCAATCCCTTTATCGACCGCGACGGCAAGGCATATCTCTACCTGTCGGTGGACAATCCGTATCACAGTATCTCGGTCATCCCCCTGGCTCCGGACCTCCTCCATGTCGCCGGCCAGCGGAAGCAACTGTTCACCCTCTCGCAGTCCTGGGAGCACGGACCCTATTTCAGTACGGTCGAGGGTCCGTTCATGGTCAGGCAGGGGAGCACGTACTATCTGTTCTACTCGGGGAACGACTGGCAGCACGACTACGCCATGGGCTACGCCACCGCCGCCTCGCCTCTTGGTCCCTTCACCAAATACCGGGGAAACCCAATTTTGCGTGGAACCAAGACAGTAACTGGTCCAGGGGGCGGCTCGCTCTTCCAGGGCCCCAATGGCGGCTGGTGGCTGGCCTACCATGCGTGGACCGGCGGCCCCGGTTACAGCAGCGGTGGGGCGCGGAATCTCCGCATCGATCCCGTCACCTGGCGGCACGGCGTGGTCACCGTACGCGGGCCGACCACCACGCCGCAACCGGCGCCGTAGCACGGTATCCCTACCGCCGGGCCAGCAGACTGAGTAATTCGTAGAGCATCCCGGCGCCGGCCAGCGCGGTGACACTCCCGTGATCGAACGAGGGCAACACCTCTACCACATCCGCCGCCACGAGGTTGGCCCCATGCAGGGCCCGGAGGAGGAACTGGCCCTCGTAGGTGGTGAAGCCGCCGATCTCCGGCGTCCCGGTACCAGGGGCGTAGGCGGGGTCCAGAAAATCGATGTCGAAGGTGACGAAGCTAGGCCCCGTACCCAACCGCTCTTTCACCATCTCGGCCACCGCCGGTAGGCCGCGCTCACGCACCTCCAGGGCCGGAACGATCTGAATCCCCAGATCGGTGGAGAGCGCGTAATCGCCCTCGGCGTAGAGTCCCCCCCGCAGCCCTACCTGGATCGAGCGTTCGGGCGCGATCAGCCCTTCCTCCACCGCCCGGCGGATCGGCGTCCCGTGCGTATAATGGTGGCCCCAATACTGGTCCCAGGTATCGGCATGCGAGTCGTACTGCACCAAGCCCACCGGGCCGTGCACGGCGGCCACGGCGCGCAACTCGGCCAGGGTGATGCTGTGATCGCCGCCGATCGCCAGAGTGGTCACCCCAGCCCGGAGGATGGGCTCCAGGTGCGCGGTGATCCGGGTATAGGAGTCGTCGATGAAGCCGGGAGTCACCACCACGTCGCCCGCGTCGACCACCGAGAGGTGCTCGAAGATGGACACGCCCTGAGTAGGGTTATAGGGACGGAGGAGGGCGCTGGCCTCCCGGACGGCGGCCGGGCCGAAGCGGGCGCCCACCCTGTAGGTGGCCCCGGTATCGAAGGGGATGCCGATGATTGCCGCGTCCACGTCTTGCATCTCGGTTACGTGGGGCAAGCGCATGAAGGTGCGGATCCCGACGAAGCGGGGTGAGATACTGGCGTCCATCGGCTGGTAACGGGGCATGGAGCACGCTCCTTGAACTACATTAGAGGCTCAGATCATCCAGTCGTTCAATCAGGATCGCCTGACGCAGCAATTGGGTGAGTCGCGCCGCATCGGACTGGGCGATGCGTCCGACCAGCGCCTCCGGCAACTCGCCAAAGCGCGCGCAGTTGGTCAAGCAGCACTTCGCGCTTAGCCGCCAGCGCTCCCTCCTCGCGGTCCTTGTTCCAGCGCTTGCTTGCGAATCCTATCGCCCCAGGTTAGCTCCAGCGCCTTAACGGTCATGTGTTCCTCCTGGCGCAGCCGCCCTTCATAGATAGCTTGCTCGGCTTTGTCAAATTCAAGATAGGTTTCCACGAAGTTGACAAGCAAGTATTGACGCGACTCAGACCAGCCCGCCGGCGGCGATTCCCCGCTTCTCTCAGGCCACGTCCATGACGGCATCATTATTGTACTACGATCCAACCGGCTGGGGCGAGGCGAGCCGAGCCATCCGACTACGTGTTTGCCGGCGGAGGCTGGTGTGCTCGCCCATCGTAGGCGCGGAAGGCGGGCAGCGCCGCCGCGACAATCGCCACCCCCACCATGCACAGGAGGCCGCCGGAGACCACGGAGGCGCGGACGCCAAACAGTGAGGCCACGCCGCCCGATTCCACGTTCCCCAGCGATGGGCCGCTGGAGTAGCTGAGTAACTCGATCCCAGCCAGCCGCCCGCGCAGGGCGTCGGGGATGGTCTGGTTCCAGACCGTACCGCGGAAGATACCGCTGATCTCGTCGCCGGCCCCCGCGATGGCCAGGAACAGCAGGGCCAGAGGCAACCAATCGGCAAACCCGAAGCAGGCGATCGCCGCTCCCCATACCGTGGCGGCCACGATGATCGCTCTTCCATGCCGATGGACGTGCCCGCACCATCCGCTGGTGGCGGCCGCGACCAGGGAGCCGGCGGCCGGCGCCGCGTAGAGCCAGCCAAGGGCGTAAGTGCCGCCAAAGTGCTGGGCCAGCGCCGGAAAGAGGGCGGTGGGCATGCCGAAAAACATCGCCGCCATGTCGACCACGTAGGTGCCGATCAGTTCCGGTCGGCTCCGCGCATACTGGATCCCTTCAACGATCCGGCGCAGGCTGGGCCGTTCAGCCTCCGGAGGCGGTGGGACGGCGCGCATCAGAGCCAGGGCAGTCAGGGTAGCGCTGAAGCTGAGTAGATCGATCCCATAGGCGATGGGCAGCCCCACCATCGCGATCAGCACTCCGCCCACCGCGGGCCCCACCACCATCCCCAGCCCGTAGCTGACCGAGTTGAGGGCGCTGCTCGCGGTCAGCTCGTCCCGGTCTACCAGGCGGGGGGTCATGGCATCCAGCGAGGGGCGCTGCAGGGCATCGAGGCCGGCCATGCAGGCGGAAATCGCATACAACACCCCAATCGCCGGATGGGGAAGAATGGCGTTCAGTAGAAGCACAAAGGTCGCCAGGGCGGTCAGCATTTCAGTCAGGCGCACTAACCATTTCCGGTCAACCGCGTCGGCCAGGGCACCACCGACGAAGGCGAAGAGGAGAAGCGGCACGAGTTCGGTGAGACCGAGCAGCCCCACCGCCAGGGTGGAGTGAGAGAGTTGATAGGTCTGGTAGGGGAGGGCGACATAGGTCATCATGCTCCCCAGGAACGAGAGCGTCTTGCCCACGAACAAAAGACGGAAATCGCGGTGGCGCAAGGGGCGCACATCCAGAGCGGCGAGACGCGAAAGGCGGTGCCACCAGGTTTGGCGGCCGTCCGGCGGCGGGGGCGGGGTCACGCGGCCGCGGCGGCTGCCGGGCGCGCCGCGCCGCGGACCTGGCTATTGAGGCTGGCCAACAGGGCGAGACCGAAGGTCACGGCGGCGTTGAGGGCGCGGATGATCATTCCACCAGCGCCCCGGCGGGAAGGCTGAAGATCAGGTAGGGGAGACTGCGGAGGAGGTCGGCGAAACCGGCGTCGGCCGGCGACCCGGTGATCGCCAGCACTAGAAGGGGGAAAGCGAGTCCGGAAACGCCGCCGCCCACCGAGGAGACGAGTTGCCCGGCCCAGAGCAGCGTGTAGTCACGATTGCGAAGGAGGGGGACCGGCTTCGGGGCTGGTACCTCCGCTATGGGGATCGCTTCCACGCTGGCCGTGTCCGCCAAGAATTATCCTCCCACCGCGTGATCACTCCCTGCCACCATACACCGGCCAGGAGGCGTGCCACTGTAACGGATGATACAAAGAGGGATTGCAAGAGGGGGCGCCCGATCCCGCGCGTCGCCGGCATCATGGAAACATACTCCGCGCACCATTGATCCCGCCTCCTTACTCGATTGCGATGCGAACATGGGTATCATCGTCATCAACCTCGAGGAGGCTGGTAGGCTCCTCGTTCCCCTGCACGCTGTCCAGCATCTCGCCCAACTCTATCCCCTGCTCGCGCAGGTATTGCTGGGCCTGGCGCGGCAAGAAGCGTTCGGCGGCGCGGGCCAGCCCAAGCGGGATCCGCACGTTGACCTTGGAACGCTCCCCGTCCATCACCTGAATGATCAGGCTACGGGAAGTGCGCGCTCGCGGGCCCAGGGATGAGGCCGGCGGGAATACCGGGATCGGGGCCGGACGTGGAGTCAGCGGCTCCAGAGCCGATAGGAGGTCGCCCGCCTCGGCCGGCGACACCTGGCCGTTGGCTACCATTTGAAGGATGCGGGTCTGCTCCTCGTTCGCCATGACGAATGGTCCTTTCCATGTTATCGACACTCGCTCATTCGCATGGCTAGATTATCAATCACACTTATCAAAATGTCAATATCTATTCGCAAATTGTAATATGCGCGGTCGCCCTACCCCATCAACGGCGCCACCGTGACCGGCCGGCCGGCGCGCGCCGATTCGTAGGCGGCCAGGGCCACCGCCAGGGCCCGCTCGCCGTCCCGGCCCGTGGCAGCGGGCGGGCGTCCTTCGCGTACCGCCTCCACGAAGTCCTTGACCATGGC
>DATLQX010000160.1:0-13533 GCA_035534995.1 Chloroflexota bacterium
CACCAAGGTTGCTGAAGGTGGAGATCTGGGAGCCGCCGCTCGCCTTGTGGTCGAAGCTGGCGGGGCCGGTGAGGCCCCAGTGGGCCCAGTCGGTGGTCCCCTCGCTGGTCAGGTTGGTGGTGGACGGCGGCAGCGCCGAACTGCCCACCAGGCTGCCGCCCGTCGGGCTTGAGGCGACGCGCGCGCCGGCCCCTTGAGCCCCCAGGCTCAGCCGCGGCAGTCCTAATCCCGCCACCATTGATCCGGCCAGAACCAAGGTAGCCAGAGTCTTTCGCATCCCCGTACCGCCCTTTCATGATGACGGGAGCTTCATGCTCCCCTATGTATTCTCATCGTACATGAGCCAACGTAAGGAATAAACAGGCACCTGCTGACGATCTGCTGATTGGCACTGACGCCGCTACCGGGCGGGTAAGGCAGACGCAGGAATTAGACCGCTTTCCCCTAGCCGCTCCATCGTTCGGGTGATACCGGTGGCCAGGTGAGCCCCAATAATGGCAGGAGAGCCGATGGGCCGGAAGGCCCTCCGGCACCATTGGTGATCGCCTGCTCGCCGTGCGTTTAGGCGTGGCACGCGATCATCGGAGGAGAATGCATGTTGATGGCTGCCCGTTTTGGCTAGGAGGCGTCCTGGCCACTTGTAGCGGCGGTCAAAGGAGTTCGGAGGATGAGATCAGAGTCGACAGTAGCGTATTTGAGTTCGTTCCCCCCGCGAGCTTGCGGCATTGCTACTTTTACGCGCGATCTGAGCGACGCGGTCGCCGCGAGCGGGCGGAATATCGCTACCCGCGTGGCGGCGATCAATGATGAAGGTGCGAGGTACAGCTACCCAAGTCAGGTGCGATGGACGATTGACCAGTGCGATCCGGAGAGCTGGAAAGCGGTAGCTCGTGAAATCAGTGCATCGCGCGTATCCCTGGTATCAATCCAGCATGAGTTTGGCATTCATGGAATATTCGAGCGGAATGGTGCCTTCGTAGACTATCTCAAGGGCTTCCTGGAAAACCTGGACAAGCCGGTGGTCGCCACTCTTCATACCGTGCTTCCTCACCCAAAACCAGATTTGCGGGAGGCGATCCGCGCCCTGCACGACCGCTCGGCCGCGGTGATTACCATGGTCAACATGGCTCGGCTCATCCTGGAGGACGAATACGGTCTGGACCCGGCAAAACTGTATACCATTCCCCACGGTGTGCCGGCTGTGCGCTGGACCGCGCCGGCTCGGGT
The DNA here is from genome assembly GCA_035534995.1 of Chloroflexota bacterium. Lineage (GTDB taxonomy): Bacteria > Chloroflexota > UBA5177 > JANWHV01 > JANWHV01 > JANWHV01. The sequence goes on from DATLQX010000160.1 coordinate 1,228, forward strand.
CAAGCAATCCATGCAATTCGAGAACCGGCCGATCCTCAGCACCTTTGGCTTGCTTAGCTCGGGTAAGGGTATTCAATATGTCATCCGTGGACTCCCAGAGGTAGTGAAGGCGCATCCCGATCTGCTCTACTTGATCATAGGCCAGACCCATCCAGAGGTTCGGCGTCGGGACGGCGAGAAGTATCGGAACTCACTGATCGAACTGATCAAGAAACTGCATCTGGAACAGAACGTCCGCTTCGTCAATCAGTATCTGACTCAGCAGCAGCTGATCCGCTACTTGCAAGCCACGGATCTTTATATCACCCCCTATGTGGACCGCTACCAAATCACGAGCGGCACGCTGGCCTATGCGCTTGGTTGCGGCAAGGCCGTCATCTCCACTCCCTACCTATATGCATCGGAGGCGTTGGCGGAAGGGCGCGGGCTCATGGCCGAGTTCCAGAATCCTCGGTCATTCGCCAGATGTATCTCCATGCTGCTTGAGAATCCCACCCTGCGCGAGCACTGCGAGCAGTCGGCCTACGAGTACGGCAAGTCCATGAGCTGGGCCAACGTCGGCGCCCGCTACGCCGATCTGTTCCGCTCACTCGACGGAACCGCCGCGATTCCCAACAAGACAGGGGAAGTGAAAGACATCCTCCCCATCAAGGATGGCATCGCCGCCAAGGATGGGATGGCCGCCCGTGGACCGGAGATAGTCCAGCCCGGTGTCCCGGCCGCCGGACTGAGCTTCGCGATCGGCGGCTAGTCGTCCGTCAAGAGGCAACGTGTACGATCCCCGAGCACAGTCGGGGATCGTCCCAACCGAGTGCAAATATTTCCTGTTGACGGATGCCTAAAGGCTCCGCCGCGTGGGCTTCCGAGATGCGCCCTCAACCACCCATTCATCGCACGGCCCCTCCGCTCTTTTTCCTCGGGTGTTGACGGCCCCCGTGCGGGCGGCTATAGTGAGTCTGCAAAGTACCTCAATTGCCCACCGGCGTGATTTCCTTTCTCTGGGTGGTATCATGCCGGGGTCGATAGCATGTGAGATCGGGGAGCAAACCTCGACAGCCACTATCGCCTCAGCCAGAATTGGTGGATGGAATGTCTGAAGACCGCCCGTACAAATTGCCCCCGTATCGGGTGGTCGTGGCCGAGGACAATAAAGTGCTCCGCGACCTCCTGGTACAGCAACTCTCCGAGCGGGGCCATGTTGTCGTGGGTGTCGCGGTTACCGGCATTGAAGTGGTAAACGTAGTCAAAGAAACCCAACCGGACGCGGCGGTCATCGATCGCGGGCTTCCTCTGTTGGACGGACTCGAGGCAAGCCGCGAAATCGCCGAGCAAGCGCCTACCGCGGTCGTGGTGCTGAGCGGCTATCTCTCCAGTGGCGATCCCGATGATGAGGCATTGGCGGCCGGGGCCCAGGTGTTTGTCGCCAAGCCCTATGCCATGGAAGAGCTGGAGGAAGCACTGGAGTACGCGGTTCGGCGCTTTGCTAACGGTCGAGGATCTGCGCCTCGAGTTCTCCCAGGCTGAAATCCGCGGGCATGGTGCCCGTGTCGTATCGAACTGCCATGCACCCCAACTGACCTTGCCGACCATCAATCACCTGTCGCGCGTGCGTGGCTAACGGCGTCCAGAGTTTGTCCACCGCTTGAACCGCGGGCAGGCTGGCCACGGTCGCCTCCGGCAACCCCAGGTGTTCCGCCCATAGGCGGAGACGGAGAGCGCGGGCCAGTTCCGGATCGCGTACCTGAACGTTCAGTTCACTATCCCCTTCCAATCCTCGCCCATTGAGATTGGCCGATCCCACGGTGAACCATTGGTCGTCCACGATCGCCACTTTGGCATGTACATAGATTGGCTTATAGGTCCAGGCTCCCTTCTTTCCCTGGGCCGCGGTGTAGAGGGTGAAGACCCTTACCCTCCCCACTTCATCGGCCGCCAATAGCTTTCTCACATGTACATCGGTATCGCCCTTCCCGATGTTTGGCCGGGCTGGGAGCACCAGAACGACGCGGAAGTCCGGGTCCGGGACGCGCTTCAGCGCGGCAATCAGCTCATCCACCACGGCGGGAGACCATAAGTACTGATTTTCCAGATAGATGAACGAACGAGCGGCAAGGATGGCGGCTCGGTAAGCCCAGGCAATGCCGAATTCCCCTTTGGGGGCGAATGAATAGGCATCGGCGCAGATGGTACGGACTATCTGCACCTTGCTGGATCCTACTACCGGCGTCTGTCCCTTCATGGGCGTCGTTGGGGCGAGCGGCTCGTCGGTGGCGGCTTCCCAGCGCTGAACAAAGTTCCGCGCCACATCCCGCGCCGCCTCCCCCTCAAGGCGCAGACAGAGATCGTGCCAATTGAGCCCGGATCGAACCGGATGGTCGGTGGTGTCCCATCGGTCCACGTCGAAATTAGTCATGTCCAGGCCGCCGACAAAAGCAATGTTCCCATCCACCACGATCGCCTTTTGGTGATGGCAGTGAGACCATTTCTTGTGCCTATCCTGAACCCCGCGGATGCGTGGGTTCGCCTGGCGCAATTCCGCGATCCCCTGCCGCGCCAGCGCGGCTTTGGGGTGGAAGAGCCGTGATCCGCTCCAGACTAGCAACCGGACGTCCAGCTTTGGCGCTACGGCGGTCAGGAGATCGAAAACGGTAAAGCCCGGGCCTCGGGCCCCGGTGGCGGGCGGCACTTCGTGTGCGTCGCCGCCCCGTACCAACGGCATGGTCACGGACATGGCCCAGTCAACCAGCCAGACGGACTCCTGAGCGGCCAGAATCGCTTCCCACGCGGCCCGGAAGGTTGCCCGACCGTCAATGAGGATTTGTATGCTCGCGTTGTCGCGTGGAGGCGTGCCGGCGGGAAACCATTGAGGGTCGGCGGCCCACCAGGACGAGTCCAGCAGCGCGCGATCAGGCATCGCGCCCCACATGCCATAACCGCGCCGCCGTCGTGAACCTGCCTTCTCGCGCACGGCGCCAATCGCGAGGGGGAGCGAATACCTGGGCAATTTCGGTTTCCTTTCCTCTACTGTCGCGCGTCTACCTTTAGCATTGATGGTACCGGGAATCGGCGCCGCCTGCGCCCAGTTGTTCACCGGGGCGGTGCGCCTTAACCTCTAGAATGGTAGCCTGTAAGGTGGAGAGGTGGAGAGGTGGAGACACCGGGCGCTATGAGGATAGAGAAAAGATGAACGTGTCGATGAGCGTGGATACGCAGGCCGACGCACCCGAGGCGGTGACGCCGCACGATCGGTTGCTGGAGGCGCTTACCGCTATTATCCCGAATCCCACCTTGCCCGCCCTCTATCAGATCATCACCGCCGCGGCTCTGCGGTGCGCGCGATGCGACAATGCCGCGCTGTACATCCAGGAGGGGATGCTCTATCGTTGCGTGGCGGTGACCGGTCCCAGCGCTCCCGACGCCAGAGTCGCGGCGGCCCTGCCTGTCCTTGAGCACTGGCTGCCGCTCCGCCAGATGCAGGCTGATCCGCGTCCCGTGTCGGTACCCGATACCAGGGTTGAGTCGTTTTGGGCTGACTTGATTCCCAGTCTCGCGGGCGCGGAGCGCATTCGCAGTTGGCTCGGGCTACCGCTGGTAGTCGAGGGCCGCCTCATTGGCTTCCTCGGCATCGGTTTCCACCACCTTGCTGACATGAAGGAGGAGGAGGTACGCCTGATCGGGCGATTCGCCGCGACCGCCGCCCCAGTGCTGAGGAACGCTACCCTTCTGGCGGAGAGTACAGCCAACGGCAGCCGCGCCAGGCTCAGGCTCGAAATTGAGGCCGGACTGCGAGGGACCATTGACACCGGTGCCGTTTTGCGCGAGGCCGTGGAAGGCTTGGGCCGCCGGATGCGAGCATCGATCTGCACTATCTTTCCCCAAAGCCATACTGGGGGCCTCGGTACACCTGTCACCTGGTGGGGCGGCAATCCCGGCCTTGATACCCGGGCCGAGGTCGTGCTCCAGTCACTCGTCGATACCTGCCAGGCACAGAGGCGTACCGTGGCCTCCACGGCGGTTGGCGCGGAGCCCTGCCCCGAGGAGGGAATCCGGATGAACCGGGAATCTCTCCTTTCGTGCGAGGTCAACGGCCTGGTCATTACGCCGATTTCCTACCAGGGAACGGTTTTTGGCATTCTGCTCCTCTGTAACCAGAGTCCTACCTGGAACTCCTCGGACATTCTCCTCATTGAACAATCCGCCGGCGACATTGGCGGTGCCCTGGCGCGGGCCGATCTGGTGATGGGTTTGCACGATCGACTGGCAATCCTGGAGGCCGATCGGCTGGTGGGTACCGCCGTGCTCCAGGCCCTCCGGCGCGGGCTGCACCAAAATAGTGAGATTGAGGAGACCGCACTGAGCGTCATTGAGGCGATCGCGCAAGTTATTCGCTTCGATTGCGCCATGATCGCCGACTCGTCCGCTCCAGAGGAAGCTTGGGAGCCGCTGGCCACGGTGGGGACTCCGCCCCTGGGGGCTATCGCTGACGCGATCGGGCCGCGTCTGAAGGCTTCGGGCGAGATTGAACGGGTCGATGCAGGGATCCTGGAGGCCGGCGACAGGGTCGGCGATGCCTTGCGAGGGGCTCGCTTACACTCCATCGTGGCCGCGCCAGTGGTGCCGGTGGATGACGAGCCATTCGGTCTGGTGCTTCTGGCCCGCCGTTCGGGAAACTTTAGCGAGCACGAGGCGGCACGCATCGCCCAATTCACCCTGGTCTTTGGCCTCGCCCTGCGTCGGCGGCACCTTGCGAGCGCCGGCCTGGACATCGCGCTCCGCGATGAACGGGACCGCCTGGCGCGCGAGATTCATAGCTTTTTGGCCCAGACAATTACCAGCCTGGTGATGAGCATGGACGCCGTGACGTCTTCCGTGCCGGAGGATTCGCCGCTTCGTGAACGGCTGGAGGAGATCCGGACCATGACCCGCTCGGCGGCGGGGGAGACACGCCGCCTGATGTGGAGCCTCCGGCCGGTAGCGATTGACTTGCGAGAGGCCCATACGGTGGTGGCGGAAGAGGCGAAGCGCTTCGAACGCCGGGAAGGTCTCCGGCCGCAGGTCTCGGTCGTAGGCGACGCCCGAACCGTGGCCGCCGAAATAGGGGCGGTGATCCAGCGGCTGACCCAGGTTGCCCTGGAGAATGTGACCCGTCACAGCGGGGCCGAGCATGTGCATATCCTTCTCCACTACGGCCTCTATGGACTTTCCGTGCAGATAGAAGATGATGGTCACGGCTTTGATCCGGAGACGATCAATGTCACTGGCGGCCGCCTGGGTCTGGCGGGTCTGTCGGAACGGGCTCGTCAGGTGGGCGGTACCCTCCGAATTGAGAGTGCGTCCGGCCACGGCACACGTGTCCATCTGGAACTGCCGTTCACCGCCGCCCCACCGCTGCCGCGACCGCGGCCCGCGCCTGAATTGCCCGTCGCGGCGCCGGCGGCCGCGAGCGCGGCCGCCTCCCTGACCCGCATTGTCTTGATCGATGACCACGCCATGGTACGAGACGGCCTGGTGCGCATGCTCTCGGAACACGAGGATCTCCAGGTAGTACGAGCGGCGAGCACGGGCGCGGAGGGCCTGCGGCTAATTGGGGAGTTGCGTCCGGATGTCGTCCTTTGCGACTTGCAATTGCCCGACATCCCCGGTACCGAGGTAATCGCGCGGGTCCGCGCGCACTTCCCGGACATTCGCTGCCTGGTGGTGACCACCTTTGACGACGACGACAAAATCTACGAGGCGATCAAATCCGGGGCGAAAGGTTATGTTCTGAAAGACGCGACCTCGGAGGAGCTGGTAGAGGCGGTTCGCGCGGTGGCCCGCAATGAATCGCTCCTGCAGCCCGTGGTGGCCCACAAACTGGTGGAACGGCTTGGCGCCCTGGCCCGACAGGGCGACATGGTGGAGACCCTGACGGAACGCGAGGTGGAAGTGCTCCACGCCCTGGCCAGCGGGCTGCGCAATAAGGAGATCGCCTTTCAACTTGGGCTGAGCGAGAGCACGATCAAGACCCATCTGGCCAGCATATTCGGGAAGCTCGGGGTGACAACGCGCACGGAAGCGGTCGGGCGCGGGCGCGAGTTGGGAATGATTCCGCTCTAACTATTCGCGCACCTTACCGAGCCCGACCAGCCACAGGGCGTCGACCAGAACGAGCATTCCCACCGTGTTGATCGCCAGCTCGATCACCACGTCTTGAGAACTGCTGTTTGGCACCGTGACCCTGTTTGGGCGGCAAAACTGTTGAATATGGTCTCGCACCACCACCGCGACCCCGCGCACGGTTCGCGTCTCCTCGTGCGTGCCCTTGCCTGCCGCCGCTACCTCTAGGCTGTGCCGCACCGCCGAGGCAATGCCGACGACCAGGAATTCCTGCACCTGCCGGACCAGGGATGCTTGACTGAGAACCGTATGCAGCACCTCCAGCAGGATGATCGTCAGGAAGGCTGAGTCGAAGCCCGTCTCAATGGCCTTGGTGAAATCGTGCGCCTGAAAACGAGGCGGCAATAGCCCGTTACGGACCGCTACTGTCAATCATCAGGCGAGAGACATCATGCGGCCACGGCCGTAGGTTCATCGCCAGTGAATTGGCCTGCGCCCCCACGAGGAGGATCAGGGAAAACAGCCAGAACCAGGTGACGGTCACCAGCACGGTGCCAATCAGCGCGGCACCATATTGGCGTGTACCGAGAAAATGCGCGGTGTAGAAAGGGAACAGCGTGTTGATGATTGCCATGACCACGGCCGCGATCAGGGCACCGCGCCAGGCATACTTCAGGGAGATTGGCACATTGGGTACTATCACATAGATCGCCAGAAAGAGGACGAACAGCGACAGCACGCTGGTCAGCATCCCCAGCAGCAGCGGGAGCGGGCCGGTGAGCGTCTGGGGCATGAATCGGCCAAGGGTCGTCGTGGCGGCTCCCAGAGCGAGCGAGGATACGAACGATAGGGGAAGCAAGAGAGCGAAGAGCAGCATCATGATCAACGACATGATCCGTCGGGGGAGGAAGGATCGAGTCTGAACCCGGTAGATCACGGCGAAGGAGTTCTCAATCGCCCCAAAAAGGTTAGCGCCGCTCCAGACGAGACCGCCGACACTGATCACGATCAGGGCTCCGATGCTTCCGCGAATGCGAGATAACAGGCCGATCACGTCCAGGTTTCTTGCGACCTCGGCCGGCAATATCTGGTTGATCTGGCTCGCGAAGTCAGCCGCATGGCCAGCTTGCTCCGGAATCCAGGCGAGCAAGGTGAACAGCACCACCATCATGGGGAAGGCGGAAATCAAGACATTGAAGGCCACTAACGAGGACCAGTTCATGGTCCAATCGTTATTGAACTTGTCGAAGGCCACGGTGGCCCGCTTCAGCGCGCGACCCCCTTCCGCCCGCGCCTGGTCCGCGAAGTCGTGCCCGCGAGGCGACTGTGCCTCAGCGAGTTTGGCCGCGGCCTTGGCGTCCGCGAGCTCGGTCGGCGCGTGGGCCTCGGGAAGTTCACCCGCGGTTCGGTGATCGCTATCCGGACCTGCTCGGGTCATCCGTCTCCACTCCCCTCCTCCAACTGGGCGCCATCGCCATCCCAGGCCGCGCGGTCGGCGATCACGGTGACACTGGCGGCCAGTTGTAGGTACGAGGCGGGCACGTCGGGGGTTGGCCCTTCTTCCACGGTGCGGCGCAGAATCCGATGTTTGTGCGCCCCTGACACGAGCAACAGGGTATCGCGGGCCGCGAGAAGGGATGCCAGACCGGCGGTCAAGGCGCGACGGGGCACCTGATCGATGCCGCCCCAGTACGCGGCATTACTGCCTAAGCTCTCCTGGCTCAGGTCCACCACACGGGTGGGCGAATCCGGAGCGGCCGGCGGCTCGTTAAAGCCCAGGTGCCCATTGGGACCAAGGCCGAGAACGGATAGGTCAAATCCTCCCGCGTCCCTCACGGCGGCATCAAAGGCGAGACACGTCGCTTCCGGATCCGCGGTATCGCCCGGGAAGGCGACCACGTGCTCGTCTGGTACCGCGAGCGGAGTCAGAAACGACTCGGCCAGCCAACGATAGAGCGACCGGCGATCCGCGCGTCCAAGCCCCAGGTAGGCATCAAGCTGGAACACGCGGAGACGAGTGGCGTCAAAGTCGCCTCGTTCGTGGCGCGCAACCAATTCCTCGTAGGTACCCATCGGGGTCGCGCCCGTAGCTAGCACAATGGACGCGGTGGGCTTAGCGGCCACAACGGCGGCGATGTGCGTGGCCGCGGCCCGGCTCACCGCCTGGTAGTCCGCAACGATCTCGATCCGCATGGGTCCTCCCCGCCGGTACGGCGTCACTTCCGGCTAATCAGGGCGATGCCGCCCGCTACCGCCAGCAGCCCCAGGCCATCGCGCGGCCCAATCGGCTCGCCGAGCAGCAGCGCCGCCAGGCCCAGGCCAAAAATAGGGGTTAAGAAATAATAGGAACTGGCCACGCTGGCCTCGCCGCGCTCCAACAGCCAGAACCAGAGGAAGGAGGCCCCGATACTCACCGCCAGCACCAAATAGAGGAAGGACCAGACAAGGGGCGCGTCAAGGTGAATACTGCTCGGATGCTCGAACACGGCGGCAGGCACAAGCAGAGCGAGGCCCGCCGAGCCAAGCTGCACCGTGTTCACGATAAGCGGGTGCTGACGAGGTGGGCGACGCTTGTACAGCACGGTGGCCGCCACCAAGCACATCACCCCGGCGAAGGCTGTGATCATGCCTTCGGCGGTGTCCCCTCCCCTGGTGCCACTCAGTCGCGCCCCCACCACGAACAGTACGCCGCCAAAGCCCAGGGCAAGGCCAATCAGCCGGGGCAGGCTGAGCCGTTCGCCTAACAGGCGCGGCGCCAGCAGGGTGAGAAGGAGGGGATTGGTGGCGGCGATGATCGTAGCCATTCCGGCGGAGAGGTGGCGAATCGCCTCGTACGACAGGCCAAGATAGAGCCCGGAATTGAGGAGGCCGAACCACACGAGGGTCGTCCATTCCGACCGCTGCCGGGGCCAGGGAAGCCCCCGTCCCCTGGCGACCGTGGTAAGGAGGGCGGCAGCGGCCAGGAAGCGAGCGGAGAGTAAGGTCAGCGGTGGACTATGGTTCACCCCAACCTTGGTGGCGATGAAGGCCGAACTCCAGAGGAGGATGTAGAGAAGCGCGACCCCCGTGACCAACCAGGATCGATGTCGATCCTCGACCACGGCCCGCGGTTTCTTGCTAACGGCGAGCACGCCTGCCTCCACGACCCGACGATCCCGACGATCCTCGAAGATGGGATCGGCGGCAGGCGCTATCTATTGTTATAGCCGTCCAATCGGTGCGCCGGCAATAGCTCTACGGCTGAGGATAGGCCCGCGGCTGCCCGAAAGGATCAGGCGGGGGACCGCCGCACCACTCGGCGATCGTGTCGTACAGGACGCGCAGGTGGAATGGTTTGGCCAACTGATCATTCACTTGCATCTGATTGACGAGGTCCGCCAGTTGTTCCTGCGCCGACATGGCAATGATGGGAATGGCGGCCGTTTTCGGATTAGCGCGAAGATGCCTGCTCATCTCCATGCCGTCCATGTCGGGCATCATCAGATCCAGAAGAATCACGTTGGGCTGCCATTCATGGGCCAGGGCAAGGGCCTGTCCCCCAACGGCGGACCTCACATTGTATCCTTCCGAATGCAAGGCGACAGTCAGGAGATCCACGATATCCGGGTCGTCATCTACTACCAACACACACTTCATGCCTGCGCCCCGGCTTGACGGCAGGGAGACCTGCCCCGGTTGGCTCACGGGCGAGCGCGACTGGTCGATCACTCCATGTCGCGACGTTTGCTCGGTGACCGATCGAAGATCACGAACAGCTGGAGCGGAGGCACACACTAGCCGGCCAAACGTTTCCGCGCCGGTTCGCCATAGAGCAGAGAGCGAACGGATCGGACAAAACTCGCGAGATCGGCGGCTTTGATATGCGCTACCATCCTGGCGTCGGCATCCGAGAGGCCAAAGGCCAGGACAGCGCCGACGGGGTCACCAAGCAGGCGATGGCGCCACGCGGGATCGACCAGAGCGGTGCCCAGGAGTTGCTCAAAACCAAGGTGCAGCGTGTCATGCGCTTGCAGGGTTTGGCGGCAAGCGGAAAGCGAATCGGGCGTGGTCAGGGCGTACATGATTCTTTCCCCTGGGTTCGTGATTCAAGGTTCGGGTTCTTTAGGCGCGAATGACCCCATCGAAGGACATGGTCAAGGCAGTCAACGACCCTAACCCACGCTTGGGGTGCTGCTGCTGGACAGCGGGCCGGGCTGAATGGTCGTAGCTTGATTGTGCGTCATCTGGGATTGCGAAATGGCGCCGCTTGAGATGACCGCCATCCCAACCAGGCCCAGAATCGCCAGAATACGCCGTGTCTTTTTCATGATCGACTTTCCTTCCGCTCACCTGAACTTACAGCCCTTTCGGCCGCCACCCATATCCTCCGTAGCTGGAAGGATTAGGTGCTTGTACGAACCGATGGCGATAGCGTAGCATGGGTGTGTTGGGATACGTTGGGCTGGCTTCAAGAGAGAGTAGGTGGTACGAGTGCCGAGCGAGTGGGGCTCTGGCTTTCCCAAACGGAAGCTGACTCCACCCGAGGCAACGCGCCTGCTGTCCCGCCCGCGCATTGAAGGCCAGCTCACCAGTGCTGTCTTGGGCGGCAGGTTGACCATCGTGGTAGCGCCGGGCGGCTCGGGGAAAAGCTCGTTGGTGTCCTCCTGGGCGAGCGGCAGCCCACATCCCGTGGCCTGGTACTCCCTTGACGAGACCGATAGCGACCCCCGGCGCCTGGTAGGCGGCATGTGCGCGGCGGTCGCGCGCTTGTTGCCGGACGCCGCCGCCCCCGCCGGTGAGGCGCTGGCGGCTGGGCTGGCCGAGCCGGTAGCCCTGGGCTTGCTCCTGAACGGGCTGGAGGACCGGCCGCTGGTATTGGTCCTGGATGACTTCCATCACGTCGGTAATTTTGGCGGCGTAGCCACCTTGTGGGATCACCTCTTCCGCTACCGGCCGCCAAGCTTGAGCCTGATTGTGCTCTCCCGGACCGTCCCCACCCTCGGTTTCTCTGCCTTGACCGCTCTGGACGCCGTGGTCGGTCTTGGCCATGCCGACCTGGGCTTTACCCCCGAGGAGGCACATCATCTGCTAAAGCCTCTGGGAGTGAGCGCGGCGGATGCGCGCGCCTATGTGGAGCGCTGCGGCGGCTGGGCCACCGGGTTGGTCCTCCTGGCCCGCACCGAGGGTGATGGGCCGGCAGTCTTGCGAGGGGCGGAGCAGATGTTGGCCCAGATTGGTCCGCAACTCCTCCAGCCCCTCCCTCCGCTCCTCCGCCATTTCATTCTGGAAAGCGCGGTCCTTGGCCCAATCAGTATCGACGACGCCCGACTGATTCTGGATCGGGAGGATGCCGGAGCCCTCTTCGAGGAGGCGTTGCGCCAGAGCTTCTTTCTCAGCTTCGATGGCGAAACCTATCGCTACCACGATCTATTCGCGATATTTTTGCGGGACACCCTGGGGGTTGAGGATCCCGAGCGGCTGGCCTTGATTCGGGGCCGGGCGGCCCGCCACTGGATGGACCGGGGCGACGTACCGCGCGGCCTTGCCTTTCTTGCCGAGGCCGAGGCGTGGTCGTTGCTGGCGCGGGCCCTGACCGAGCACCGGCGGCTGCTCTGGGACGCGGGGCTGTGGGTGACCGCCTTACGCTTTGTCGATCTGCTCCCGAGATCTCTTCAATCGACCCGCCTCCTGACCCTGGCCGGCTTCGCCCGCATGCAGCGGGGCGAGCATTTGGAGGCGATACGGGTGGCGGAACGTGGAATGCGGGAGGCAGTCTCGGATGAGGATTGGTTGCAACCGGCCCTCCTCCATATTCAGAGCCTCAGTTCCGCGGGCCGTCTGGAGGAGACAGTTGATGGGGCGGAGGCTACTATGACACGAGCACGGCGTATTGGATCCTCCTCCGCCCATACCCAGGCCCTGGAAATACGGGGGGCGAGTTTGCTGCGGCTGGGACGCCACGAGGAGGGTCAGGGCGATTTGCGCTCGGCTCTTCTGTTTTATCGAGCTCAAGGTGATAAAGCAGGGGAGGCTCGGACAGCATTTAACCTGGCCGAGGGTCTGATCGAGAGCGGTCGGGTTGGCGACGCTGCCTTGCAGCTTGATGTAGCAGGTCGCCTCTGGCATCAGCAGGACAACCGCATCATGGCTATCTACCTGACCGAGGTGCGGGCCCAGCTTCATAGACTGGAAGGGGAGCTTATCATCGCGGAGGCGAACGCCCGTGAGGCC
>DATLQX010000161.1:0-14886 GCA_035534995.1 Chloroflexota bacterium
GCCGCCGAGGCCGCCTGGAGCGGCACCCGTGTTGACGGAATCCGTGCCCTGGCCGCCAATCCGCTGGTCATGTCACTCCCCAAGGCGACCGCCCTCTATGACGAGATGGCCGCCGCCCACCGCCAGTATCTACCGGAGCGGCTGCTGCGGTAACGTCGGATCTCCTCGCCGCTTTCCGGCACCACGAGAGCACGGAATGGCCGAGGTAATGATGTACCCTGGTCAAGCGCTTCCCCTTTTGGGGACGCGGCTCGCCGGTGCGGGCAAATTCGGGGATTAGGGAGCGGCTCCAGCCGTTTTGCCCGGCGGTCTTTCAGCGAGGGACTTGCATGCGGAATCGGTAGCGATCGGCACGATAGACGGTACTGCCGGTGATGCCAGGGACGTCTTCCTCTCCTATCCGCATGTAGGTGGTCTGGCGGATGATCAACACGGGCTGCCGGCGAGACATCTCCAATAATGTCGCCGTATCGGCGCTCGGAAACGCCGCCTCCAACTCCTGGGAAGCATAGCAAAGTTGCAAACCGAGTGTCTCCTGCAGAAAGACGTAGAGCGATCCCGACTCCAAATCCGCCTCTAATACGGCGTGGCAGAGATCATAGTTGAGGTAGCTGGATTCAAGGGCCATGGGCAGGTCGTCCGCGAGGCGCAAGCGCCGGAGATAGATCACGGCTTCGCGCTTACCCAGACGCAGATCGGTACTCACCGCCGCCGGGGCCGGAACCACCACGCGGGAGACCAGACGCGCGGACGGCGCCAGCCCGCGCACGCGCATGTCCTCGCTAAAGCCGTGCATGCGGGTTAGTTCGCGTTCGGCGCGCGGGCGGGCGACAAAGGTACCCCGGCCACGCTCCCGGATCAGCAAACCCTCGCGGATCAGCCCTTCCAGCGCCTGGCGTACGGTCATGCGCGCAATGCCGAACTGGCGCACAAGAGTCTCTTCCGAGGGAATAGCCTGGCCCGGCTGCCAGACGCCATCGGCGATGTGGCCGCGGATAAGGTTCTGTAATTGGAGATAAATCGGCGCGGATATGCCTTTCTGGAGCATCGATGTCATTGGCGTCCAAGCCTCCGTTCACCCATAGCCGTTCAGCGCTGTCTAGACGGGACGCCGTGCCTGTCTAGATACTAAATACGGATATTCCCAATGTCAATGGCGCGCCGCGATCGAGAGAACCGAACTCGATTGACAGGCCAATTGCTCGGTGCTAAACTTCCCGCATTGCCAATGGTGTCTAGACGGGTTTGGCTGGGATCGTCTGGATCTCCGCTTCAGGGCAAGTAGTAGCGTCAGGTAGGTCATGTGCTCGGCCTGCCACTCCCAAGAGGCCGCTGGAAAGCATACCAGCATACCAGGAGAGGGGACGGATGGCGAACACGCTGGTGCATGTGCGAGGTTACCGAGCCGGAGACGAAACAGCGATCTTAGCGCTCTGGAACCGCTGTCTGCCCGCTGACACGATTAGCATGGATCGATTTGCCGCGCATGTGCTGCTGGATACTAATTTCGATCCAGAGGGATTCCTCGTCGCCGAAAGGGAGGGACAGGCGGTTGGGTTTCTTCTGGCCATTACACGCGGCACGCCCATGCAAGGGCTCGATAATGATCCCGAGGATGGCTGGATAACGGTATTCTTTGTCGATCCCGACTATCGGGGCCAGGGTATTGGGCAGGCCTTGCTCGATCGAGGCCGGGCGCATATCGTCGCGCGCGGGCGGCACCGGGTGAGCGTCTCCCCCTATGCGCCTAACTACTTCTGGCCGGGCGTCGATACCACTCTCTATCCACAGGCGCTGGGGTTCCTGCGGCGCAATGGTTTTGAGGTACTCTACACGCCGGTGGCCATGGACCTCAACCTGGTGGCTTACAGCATCCCCCTTGACGTCCTGGAGGTTCAGCGCCTGCGCGAACAAGAAGGCTATTCCTTTGGCTCCCTACGAACTGAACAGATCGTTGATGTTCTGGCGTTCAATACACGCCATTTCTCGGCCGACTGGGCCCGCGCGATCCGCGAGGCACTCCGTCGTGGCGTATCCCGTGAGCGGGTTCTCGTGGTGTCGCGGCAGGGTGAAATTGCCGGCTTTTGCCTTTATGGCGGATATGATGGCGTCGCGGAACGGTTTGGCCCTTTCGGCGTCGATCCTACCCTGCGTGGCACCGGCCTGGGCAAAGTCTTGCTCTACCGCTGTCTTGATCGGATGCGGAGCGAGGGCCTGCATACCGCGTGGTTCCTCTGGACCGGCCTGGAGGAGCCCGCGGGCCGGCTCTATACCCGCGTAGGGTTCCAGGTTAGCCGTACTTTTGCCGTACTGCGCGGCCCCGCCCGCGCGGAAGACAGGAGGTGACGATCCAGAAGGGAGATCGCGAATCCTATGGCTAAGCACATGCACTCATGTAGTCCGGCTGCCGGATTCTGTCGGTCGGATGCTGCCACGACAGGACTCTCGCGGCTGGTCTTATCGCCGTTCAGCGGCGCGTCACGGAGTATGTATCATGTTTAAGAAGCAGTGTTTGGCGCTCCTGGCATGTCTCCTGTTCCTGCCGGGCTTTCTCACTGGTGGACACCTCTCCTCGGCGCGCGCGGCTGATCGTGCCGCTGCCGGCACGGTCACGCTCACCATGCTAACCCATTGGGACGCGACGACCTTACAGGCCTTCCAGCCCTACGTCAAGACATACGAGTCACTCCACCCCAACATACGCATCCAGATCACCACCGTACCTTTCAATAACCTCTTACAGAAAATTTCGACCAGCCTGCTCTCGAATGGCGGCTTCGACATCTATCACATCTACGATCTCTGGCTGCCGCAACTGGTCAAGGACCATCTGTTCGTGCCGGCGCCCGCGACACAGGCTAGCGACATCAAGTCAGGTTACGCGCCCGGTGTCGCGTCGGCGGCCGCCGCGAACGGCACCTTGTACGGGTATCCCACCGAGGTGGACGACTATGCGCTCATTTACAACAAGCGTCTGTTCGCGGCGGCGCATATTTCCCATCCCCCCACCAACTGGTCGGAACTGGTAAACGACGCCGTGGCGTTGACCAAGCGTGATTCCAGCGGCCGTACCATCCAGCAGGGATTCGGGACGATCACTGGGTGGGACTCCGGCGTAGTGCACCCGTGGCTCTCGCTTCTTTTGTCGGATGGAGGACAGCTACTTAATTCGTCCAACGCGAAAGCCGCCTTCAACAGCCCGCAGGGTATGGAAACGTTGAACCTCTACCAAACGTTGGTCAACAAGCACGCCATCGATCCGTCGATGACGGTCCATTATGACACCAACTTCGAACTGGAAAAGACCGGCATGATCATCATGGCCAATTGGTGGGAGAGCGGTCTCCAGGCCACGATGAAGAGCAAATTCAAGGACGTTGGGGTGGCGCCCGTCCCGGTCGGCCCTCATGGAAACAAGTCGATTGCCGTCAATTACGTCTGGATGTATGGCGTCAACCAGAAGAGCAGCCATCAGGCTGAAGCCTGGCAGTTCCTCCAGTGGCTGAACGATCCCGCGCGCGCGGGCGCCAGTTCACGAATGGGTGATTGGCTCATGGCGCAAGGCATTATGCCGAGTCGTGCCTCCGACCAGCACGCGCACGCGGCTGATCTCGGCAATAGTTTCGCGCGCCCGTTCGTCAAAGCGCTCGCGAGCTCGCGCCCGTTCCCCATCGTGCTCGGTGGGGCGGAGATCACCACCGACCTGCAGAAGCAGATCGAGAGCGTCGTCTATAGTCGTACTTCCCCTCAGCAAGCCCTCTCTACCGCCGAGTCTCAGGTCAATACCATCTTGCAAGGCTCGAGCCCGGATTAGAACACGTCACGCGCACGACGCGCGGCATACGGACTATCCATGCCGCGCGTCGTGCGCTCCACGGAGGAGCAGGGTGGTAGGGATACACCAGGGATCGCGATCCAGTGAGCCGGCGCCGTTGATGATCGGTCAACGTCGCCGGCGGGCTGCTTATCTACGGAGGCGGGATCTCGCGGGCTGGCTATTCGTGGCGCCGGTGCTGATCTTCTCGGTCATCTTTTTCTTGGGACCGTTGCTCTTCGCCTTCGTGCTGAGCCTGCATCAATGGGATATGATCTCGCCGATCACCCAGATGACCTGGGTAGGATTCCTGCACTATGTTCGTCTGCTCGAGGATCCGCTGTTCCGTCTCATTCTGCGGAATACCTTCGCGTATACCCTGGGCAGCCTGCTCTTTATTCCGCCACTCTCGCTTGGCATAGCATTTCTGCTCAACGCGCGCGTGCGCCTGCAATGGCTCTGGCGGACGCTGTATTTCACCCCGGTCGTCACGTCAACGGTGGCCCTCTCGATCGTGTGGACCCATCTGTTTGACCAGAACTTCGGCCCCATTAACGCTATCCTGGGTGATCTTCACCTTCCCCTACAACCCTGGCTCAGCTCCCCCACCGAGGCGATGCTGGTCGTTATCTCACTTTCGGTGTGGCAAAGTATCGGCTACTATGCCATCATCTTCCTGGCGGGCTTGCAGGGGATTCCGCAAGAACTCTATGAAGCCGGCAGCCTCGACGGTGCCGGACGTTGGTCGCAGTTCCGCTATATCACGATCCCATTGCTGCGCACCACAACCCTCTTCGTGATCGTGATCATCACGATCAACGCCTTGCAAGTGTTCGTGCCCATCTTCGTGATCACCAATGGCGGCCCGGTCGATACCACCGACGTGGTGGTCTTGAAGATGTATGACGTGGCCTTCAACTATCTGCAGATGGGTACGGCCTCGGCCATGGCCATGATTCTGTTTGTTATCGTGCTGATCTGCACCCTGATCCAGTTTCGCCTCGCGCGAACGGACAATTGAGGCGGGAGGGGACGAGTTCCGCATGAATCCGTCACTTGCGCGTACCGGCTCTCCGGGCCGGCGGCCGGCGAAAGTTCGCCATGTACTTCGACGCGCCGCCATCTATACTCTCCTGATCGTGGGCGCGGTGCCGATGGCCTTCCCCTTCTACTATGTGATCGCCTCGTCGCTGATGACTCCGGACGAACTGATACAGCTCCCCATTACCTGGTGGCCGCATCACCCCCAATGGCAGACCTACGCCAACGTCTGGACGGTGATCCCGTTCGCGCGCATGTTCGTGAACAGCATCTTTGTCACCCTCGCCGTGACGCTGGGCATTCTGCTCACCAGTTCACTCGCCGGATTCGGCTTCGCCAAGTATCACTTCAAGGGGCGGGATGTCGCCTTCCTGGCCTTGCTGTCCAGCATGATGGTCCCGTTCTTCGTCCTCCTTATTCCCATTTACTACATCATTAAGGAGCTCGGCTGGCTTGACACCTACCAGGGACTGATCGTGCCCAACATCGTGACCGCCTTCGGCGTCTTTTTGCTGCGCCAGTTCATCATGACCATACCCGACGAGCTGATCGACGCCGCCCGCATCGATGGCGCGCGCGAGTTGCGGATCTACTGGAGCATCATTCTCCCGCTGATACGACCGGCACTCTCGGCGCTCGGTATCTTCGCCTTTATCTATCAGTGGGAGAATTTTCTCTGGCCATTGCTGATTCTCCAGAACCCATCGATGTTTACCGTCCCCATTGGTCTCAATAGCCTGCGCTCGTATGCCGATACGCAACAGAATGCCAATCTGTTGATGGCGGGATCGGTCCTCGCGATCGTCCCCTCCGTGATCGTCTTCCTGCTTTTGCAGCGGCAATTCGTGCGCGGCATTTCCCTTGGCGGTCTCAAGGGCTGAGGCGACCACGAGACTGAGTGACTATTTGTTGGTAGAGTACGGAAAGGGAATCTATTCATGGCAACCGTCACGCGCGTTCTGGCCGTGGGAGGACACGCGGCCGATATGGAGTTCACCGCCGGACCGACCATTGCGAAGTACACCGCCGCCGGCGCCAAGGCCGTATTCCTGCATCTCACCGCCGGTGAGATGGGGCATCCACGGTTATCGGGCCAGGAGTATGCGAAGCAGAAGATCGAGGAGGCGCATCGGGCCGCCCACATTCTGGGCGCCGAGGCGCGCTTTCTCCCCTATCCGGATGCCGGTTTGCCACGCAACGACGAGGTAGCGTATCAGATCGCGGACGTGATTCGCGAGGTGCGGCCCGACGTGCTGATCACTCACTGGCGCGGTAGCTTCCACTCCGATCATGTCAACGCCCACTACAACACCATGCAAGCCCTCTTCTACGCGGGATTGCCGGCGATTCAGCGCGCGCACCCGGCCCATTCACCATCGACGATTCTTTTCCCGGAGAACTGGGAGGACATGGACGACTTTGCCCCGGACCTGTTCCTGGATATCTCGGATGTCTACGATCGCTGGATTGAGGCGGCCAGCCAGTACGAGTTGTTTAGCGGCAGTGTCTCGGGATTCCGCTACCGTGAGTACTATGAGGCATTGGCCGTGATGCGCGGCTGCCTTGCCGGTTTCAAGCGAGCCGTGGCCCTGATGCGGCCTCGCTCGGCCCTGATTACCCGTACGGCTGGACTGCCCTGAGGACGTCTGCCGCCCGGTAAACCCAGCCCGCTCGCGATACGCGAGCGGGCTGGGTTGTTTTCCAGACCTGCTTAGCCTTGGCGCTCTCGGATGGCGGCCAGGATTCTGGCGCGCGGTCGATCGAGATGGGCGGGGCGCCCCTCAATCATCAGGTCGGTGACCGACAACTCCAGAAGGTGGCCCTGGAGGAGGGAGCAGGGAAACTCCGAGTAACCTACTCGGAGTTTGACCCCATTCTCCTCACTTGGTATCCTAAAAGCTGAGTGGAATGGTCAACTTTCCAGCGAGGATGGGATGCAGTTCTCCAAGCGCAGCGAATACGGCGTCCGCTTGATGACCGAGTTGGCGCTCCGCCATGAGCAAGGGCCGATCTCGCTCACCGAGATCGCCCGCGACGAGGATCTGCCCCTGCCCTATCTGGAGCAGATTGCCTCGCAGCTCCGGCGGGCCGGCTTGGTTACCAGCCGGCATGGGGTTCATGGCGGCTATGAGTTAAGCCGTCCCCCGGTGGAGATCATGATGAGCGATGTGCTTGACGTGCTCGAGGGCACGATCGCGCCCATGCTCTGCGCTCCGCTCGATGGTGGGACCATGCTCTGCGCGCGCGAAAGTATCTGCGGCAGCAAGGTGCTCTGGCGCCGAGTGCGAGACGGGATCGTGCAGGCGCTCCAGACCACCACCCTGGCCGATCTGATTCCAGGCGCCCCCGAGCCTCGGCGGATCGTGCAAACGATCCCCTTGCCGGTACTGGGCGGACGGCAGGCGAACGCAAGCATTCCCACGGAGCCGGCTATCGCGGCCGGCTAGGCGACGAAGCGATTAATGCTAGCGCGGTATAGAGGGATATAGGCACGGTATGAGCGAATTGATCATTAAGAATCTGCGGGTTAAAGTCGAGGACAAGGAAATTCTCAAGGGGATCAATCTGACTCTCCGCCAGGGTGAAACCCATGCCCTGATGGGGAAAAACGGCTCCGGCAAGAGCACCCTGGCCTCTACCCTGATGGGCCACCCGAACTATGAGGTGGTGGAGGGCGAGGTGCTGCTGAATGGCGAGAACATCCTGGAACTGGAGCCTAACGAGCGGGCCAAGCGCGGCCTGTTCCTGGCCTTCCAGTATCCCAGTTCGGTGCCCGGCGTCCCGATGTTCAACTTCCTTCGTCTGGCCTATAACGCCGTTCATACTCCGGTGGGCGGGAAGCCGCTGGCGGTACGCGAGTTCCGCAAGCTGCTGGCATCGAAGCTGGCCGTCTTGAAGATGAATGAGGACTTTCTCAAACGCTATCTCAACGACGGCTTCTCCGGCGGCGAGAAGAAGCGGGCCGAGATCTTGCAGATGGCCGTGCTGGAGCCGAAGTTCGCCGTCCTGGACGAGACCGATTCCGGTCTGGATATTGATGCCCTGCGGGTGGTCTCCGAGGGAGTGAACGCGCAGCGCGGTCCCAACCTTGGCACCCTGGTGATCACCCACTACCAGCGCCTGCTGGACTACATCGTGCCCGATTACGTCCATGTGATGCTGGCTGGGCGCATCGTGACCACCGGCGGCAAGGAACTGGCGATGGATCTGGAGAAGCGTGGCTACGAGTGGGTCGAGCAGCAATTCGGGGAGAGTGGGGAGGCAGCCTGATGGCAGTTGATATCGCGCAGGTGAGTACTGACTATCAGTACGGATTCCGGGACGAGGAAAATTACATCTTTAAGTCCGGCCGCGGCCTGACGCGCTCGGTGGTCGAGCAGATCTCCGAGATGAAGGACGAGCCGGAGTGGATGCGGAAGTTCCGCCTCAAGTCGCTTGAGTACTTCAACCGCCGTCCGATGCCCAACTGGGGCGCCGATCTCTCGGACATCGATTTCGGGAATATCTTCTACTACGTGAAGCCGTCCGAACAAGCCGGCCACACCTGGGAAGAAGTGCCCGAGGCGATCAAGTCCACCTTCGACAAACTGGGTATCCCCGAGGCGGAGAAGAAGTACCTGGCCGGGGTAGGGGCTCAATATGAGTCGGAGACCATTTATCACAAGCTGCGCGAGGATCTGGCCGCCCAGGGCGTGATCTTCCTGGACACTGGGGTGGCCCTCAAGGAGCAGCCCGAGCTGTTCAAGAAGTATTTCGGCACGGTCATCCCCCCGAACGACAATAAGTTCGCCGCCCTGAACAGCGCCGTCTGGAGTGGGGGAAGCTTCATTTACGTGCCGAAGGGCGTGCATGTGGATCTCCCGTTGCAGGCGTACTTCCGCATCAACGCCGAGAACATGGGCCAGTTCGAGCGGACCCTGATCATCGTCGACGAGGGGGCCTATGTCCACTATGTCGAGGGCTGCACGGCACCGAGCTATAGCTCCGACTCTCTGCATTCCGCGGTGGTGGAGATCATCGTCCACAAGGGCGGACGCTGCCGCTATACCACGATCCAGAACTGGTCCAAGAATGTCTACAACCTGGTGACCAAGCGGGCCGTGGCCTATCAGGACGCGACCATGGAGTGGGTGGACGGCAACCTTGGCTCGAAGGTCACCATGAAATACCCGGCGATCTGGCTGATGGAGCCAGGCGCCCGCGGTGAGGTACTTTCCATCGCCTTCGCCACTGACGGCCAGCACCTGGACGCCGGTGGCAAGGTGGTCCACTGCGCTCCCAATACCTCCTCGGTGATCACCTCCAAGTCGATCAGCAAGGGCTCGGGGCGGGCCAGCTACCGCGGATTGCTCAAGATGGAGAAGGGCGCCAAAGGCTCCAAATCCACCGTGGTCTGCGATGCCTTGCTCTTGAACGAGAATAGCCGCACCGACACCTATCCCTATATCGAGATCGAGGAAGACGACGTGGAGACGGCGCACGAGGCGACCGTGACCAAGGTCGGCGAGGAGCAGTTGTTCTATCTCCAGAGCCGTGGTCTCTCCGAAGCCGACGCCACCTCGATGATCGTCCGCGGCTTCATCGAGCCGATCGCCAAGGAACTGCCGCTGGAATACGCGGTGGAACTGAACCGGCTGATTCAATTGGAGATGGAAGGAAGCGTGGGGTAAATTAACTGGTTCCATCGCGGCGGCTCCGGTCCCGCGGTGGAACCAGTTTTATGTCCCGCCGGTTTCCCCGAGGAGTTTGCATGAGTACTACCACTACCGAGGCGGCGCTCTCCCGCGAGGCCGTCCTCGCTCTTTCCGCCCAGCGGGGCGAGCCGAACTGGATGCGCGATCTGCGCCTGCGCTGCTGGGAAATCTACGAAGCCACCCCCGCTCCTACCGCGCGCGACGAGGAATGGCGGCGCACCGATATCCGCTGGCTGGCTCCCGAGACCCTCCGCCTTGCCTCGCCCAACGGCCACGCCCCCATACCCGCCGAGTGGCAGCCGGGCGCCGACGCCCTGGCCACCCGGAGCGCCCTCCTGATCGAACGGGCCGCCACCACCGCCTTCCGCTTAATTGCCCCGGAACTGACCGCTCAGGGCGTGATCCTGACCGACATGAATACGGCCATCCGCGAGCACGGTGCGTTAGTCCGCGCCTCGTTCATGACCCAGGCAGTCAAGCCGGAGTTCAGCAAGTACGCCGCCCTGAACGGCGCCTTCTGGAGCGGCGGCGCCTTCCTGTACGTGCCGGATAACGTGGAAGTGGCTCTTCCCGCCCAGGCCCGCCGCTGGCTGGATGAACCGGGCCAGGGCGTCTTTCCCCACACCCTGGTGGTGGTGGGCAGGAACAGCAAGGTAACGTTCATCGAGGAGGCCGGATCGCGGGCCAGCGACGGCACGGTCACCATCCCGGTGGTGGAGCTGGTGCTCCGCGCCGGCGCCACCCTCTCCTATATGGCGATCCAGGAATACGACGACGGGCTCCGCCAGATCGGAATTCAGCGGGCGGCGCTGGAACGCGACAGCACCCTGCAATCGCTGACCGCGACCCTGGGCGGCGCTTTTAGTAAGCTGAATATCGACGTGGAACTCCGCGAGCCGGGGACCAACGCCGAAATGCTCGGGCTCTACTTCACCAACGGCAGCGAGTTCGTGGATTACCATACGCTGCAAGACCACATCGCCCCTAACGCGGGCAGCAACCTGCTGTTCAAGGGCGTATTGACCGACTCGGCGCGCGTGGTCTATAGCGGCCTGATCCGGGTCCACGAAGGGGCGCAAAAGACCGATGCCTATCAGAAGAACAATAACTTGATTCTTAGTTCGACCGCGCGGGCCGACTCCATTCCCAACCTGGAGATCGCCGCCAACGATGTGCGCTGCTCGCACGGAGCCACCGCCGGCAAGGTCTCCGAGGATCACCTGTTCTATCTGATGTCCCGCGGGCTTTCACGCCGCGAGGCCGAGCGGCTGATCGTGACCGGCTTCCTGGCGCCCCTGATCGAGCGGGTGCCGTTGGCCGACCTCCGCCGGCGCCTCTACGCGCTGATCGACGCCAAGATGGGGGCCGCTGGGGCGCCGTATGAGCAGTGGATCGAAGCGGCATCATAGGGGCGGCAACATCGGACGGATCAGTCGGATCGGACCGATCGGTCGGATGAAGAAGGGAGAGTAGGCAGTGGGTGACGTGGCTACGGCGAGTATGCGCGCGCGAACCCCGTTGGCGGCGCGGGCCGACTTCCCGATCCTGGCGACCAGCCGGGACGGGATGCCGCTTGCCTACCTCGACAGCGCCGCCACCGCGCAAAAGCCGCTGGCGGTGCTGGAGGCCATGGATGATTATTACCGGCGCTACAACGCCAACGTGCATCGCGGCGTCTACACCCTGAGCGAGCAGGCGACCGCCGCCTACGAGGACGCACGGGCCACCGTGGCGGCCTTCATCCATGCGTCTACTCCCGAGGAAGTGATTTTCACCCGCAACACTACCGAGGCGATCAACCTGGTGGCCCATAGCTGGGGCCGGCGCAATCTTGGCTCCGGTGACGCCATTCTGGTCAGCGAGTTGGAACATCACAGCAATCTGGTGCCCTGGCAGCTGTTGGCCGAGGAGCGCGGGGCGCGAATGCTTGCCATCCCCGCCGACCCGGCTGGGAACCTGGACCTGAGCCGGCTGGACGATCTCCTGGCCCAATCGGTCAAGCTGGTGGCGATCACCCAGATGAGTAACGTGCTGGGCACGATCCCTCCCATCAAGGAGATCATTACCCGCGCCCACGCCGCCGGAGCCCTGGTCCTGGTGGATGGGGCGCAGAGCGTGCCGCATCTGCCGGTGGACGTTCAAGCACTGGGCTGCGACTTTCTGGCCTTCTCCGCTCATAAGATGGTAGGCCCCACCGGGATTGGCGCCCTGTATGGGCGCCGTGAACTCCTGGAGCCCATGCCGCCGTTTCTCGGCGGCGGCTCGATGATTAAGCATGTCACGCTGGAACGCAGCACCTACGCCGACGTACCGCAACGATTCGAGGCGGGGACGCCGGCCATCGCCGAGGCGATAGGCTTCGGCGCCGCTGTCCGTTATCTCCAGGATCTGGGTATGGATCGGGTGCGCGCCCGCGAGGCGGAACTGACCACGGCGCTGATCGAGACCCTGGCGCTGATTCCGGACGTCACCATCCTCGGCCCCACGGGCGGCGAACGGGGCGGCGCCGTCTCCTTCACCGTCCGCGGCGTGCATCCTCATGACGTGGCCTCGCTGCTGGACGAGGAGAACGTGGCCGTACGGGCCGGCCACCACTGCTGCCAGCCTCTGATGCGGGTGCTTGGGGTGGGCGCGACTACGCGGGCCAGCATCGCCTTCTACAATAACCAGGAGGATCTGAAGGCCCTGGCCCGTGGCTTGCATCGGGTGGGAAAGGTGTTTGGCTTGGAGCGATCATGATCAGTGAGATGTATCAGGAGCAAATCCTGGACCATTATCGGCATCCGCGGAACTACGGCAGCTTGCCATCTCCCGATGCCACCTTCGAGGACAGCAACCCGCTGTGCGGCGATCTGGTGGCTGTGGACCTAGCCTTCGACGGCGAGCGGATCGCCGACATCCGCTTCCGGGGAAGCGGATGCGCGATCAGCCAGGCGGCGGCCTCCATGCTGACTGAGTTAGCGGCGGGCATGACCCGCGAGGAGGCCCGCGCGATTACCCGTGAGAGTGTGTTGGAGGAAGTGGGCGTACCGCTAAGTCCGGCGCGGGTCAAATGCGCGCTCTTAGGGCACAAGGTGCTCCTGGCCGCGTTGTATGGAGTACCGGCCCACGCGGCCGAAGGAAAGGATCCGCGTCCGTGAGCGAGGCCCAAGAAGTAGCGGCGCTCAGAAAAGTAGCGACCCTCAAGCAGATCGAACCCGGCAACGCGCTGTGCGTGAACCTGGGAACCGAGCGAATTGCTCTGTTCAATGTCGACGGAGAGATTTACGCCACCGACGATACCTGCAGCCATGCCCAGGCATCACTTTCCGATGGCTGGCTGGAAGATAACGAGATCACCTGCCCGCTGCACGGGGCGATATTCGACGTGACGACCGGCCAGGCCCTCACCCTGCCCGCCACCAAACCGGTACGGACCTACGCCGTGCGTGTCGAGGGTGACGGCATTTATTTGGAACTCTAAACTGTATCGGCTGGTGGGCCGAACCCACCAGCCGATACAGTTTAGAGTTGATTCAGATGGAGGAACGCCATCATGACGTATTCCGAAGATCAAATCATGGAGTTCCTGCGCGAGGTGAACGATCCGGAATTGGGGATTAACCTGGTCGATTTGGGCCTTATCCGCGGCGTGGACCTCGACGACAAGACGGTGACAGTTACCTATACCCTGACCACCCCGGCCTGCCCGATGAACGAATATATCGATGCCGAGATGACCGAGGTGCTCAAGGAAAAGATGCCGGAAATCGAAGCCGTCAAGCCGAATCTGGTCTGGGAGCCGCTCTGGAATCCCAGCATGATGACCGAGGACGCCAAGCTGGAGCTGGGGTTCTTTTAGGCTGATCCCGCCTATAGTACCTTCACGTACTGGATCGACAATTCCCTGATGAGCGGGTGTGGAGACTCACGGCTCAAAAACGCGCCCGCGACCACACACGCGAGGCGCGCCCATCCCTGAGCGAAGAGTTTACGGACTCGCGTTTACAGTTCCTTTACACTCGTTAAGCGCGCGTCTTGTAGCATTCGGTAGGAAGGAGAAAACTCTATGCGGAAAATAACCGGACGTCTCACGTTTCTTGCCATACTAGTCCTCGCCCTGATCGGGGGCGCCGCGAGCGTAGTACACGGACTTCATACCCCCCAGGCAATGGCGGCAAGCTCTCAAAGCAGGGCAGCAGCGGTTGGCGACACGGCTACGAATACCGCCACGGCGACCAGCACGGCCGCGAATACCTCTACCGCCACGGCGACCAACACCGCCGTGAATACCGCGACAGCCACGGCAACAATCACGGCCACCGCGACCGCGACCCACACAGCGGTTCCGGCAACGCCTTCGGTGACCGCCACGGCCACCGCGACCCCGCCGCCCGGCAGCCCAACCACCGCCTACTTCGCGGAGGGCTATACCGGTTTGGCGGCCACGAACGGGCGCGCTACCTTCACCGAGGTGCTTAATATCCTCAATCCGAGCGCGAGCATAACGGCGCCGATCACCATCACCTACTACATCCAGGGCGCCTCAAGCTCGACCACCATGACCGTCACGCGGACGGCCAATCCCCATTCGGTGCTCCGGGAGTCGGTGAATACCGATGTGGGGAACGACAAGATCGTGGCGGCGGTGGTTACGTCCCCGAGGCGGGTGTATGCCACTCGGACCATGACTCGCGTCTCCACCACCGGCCAGCGCCTGGACAGCAGCACCACCCTGGCGGCCACCGCGCCCAGCACGAGCTGGGGCTTCGCCGAGGGATACACGGGGGTCACGTTCCAGGAATATCTGACCGTCCTCAATCCCACGAACACGCAAGCGAACGTGAACATCTTGCTCGCGCCCCAGGCATCCACTGACGCCGGCGCGCGCACCTTGAACTTCACCGTTCCCCCGCTCAGTCGGGTGACCGAGAATATCCGCGGGCTCAACCAGGGGAATAGCGCCCAATCGGTGGGCATGCTGATCGGCAGCGATCAGCCAATCGTCCCCGAGCGCGTGCTCTACTTCGGCGACGGCGCGGGCTCCGGAAAGTTCGGCTCCACGGTGAGCGCTGGCGTCACCACGCCCTCCACCTCACAGGGCTTTGCCTTTGGCAGTTCCGGCGGCGCCACGTCTACCGGCAGCGGCCTGAACTCGGTGGGGAATCAGGATTTCATTACCCTGTTGAACCCCAGCCTGAGCGCCGCTGCTAACGTAGCGGTCACCTTCCATTCAGTATCCGGGCAGCAAATTGGCCAACCGGTGTCAGTCACCCTGGCCCCCGGTACTCGGCGCACGGTGATCGCCAACACGAGCCTTGGTACGTCGGCGGTCAATGTGTTCAGCGCCAGTCTGAA
>DATLQX010000162.1:0-13933 GCA_035534995.1 Chloroflexota bacterium
TCGCCCGTGTCACGGCCAAGCGACCGGTACCGCTCGATCTCAGGCTCCAGGAGGGGAGTACGCAGCGCGGCAATCTCCTCGGCCAGGAGCATCGCGCCCACCACGTCGCGGTCGGCACCGATACGCGCTACCCCCGCCTGCCGCAGCCCCTCGGTGAGCGACTCGCTGTACCAGGGTTGCATCAGAGGGCGCCAGGAGCCGGCGGGAAGCTCCTCCGCCAACAGGCGCCCTTCCTCAATATTGTTGGCGAGGAGGCGGAAGCCTTCCGGGTCGCAAAGGATGGCGCAGACTCCCGTGTCCTGGTTGACCGCGATATAGGGACGGGCTCCCCCGGTGGCCCAGGCAATGTTGTCGTTCCGGGTCAGGAGGATCGCGTCCAGTCCCCGGGCCTGCCGTAGTACCTCCAACCGGGCGTGCTTTTCCTGAAGTTCGCCGAGCGTCGCCTGCATCATCTTCCTCCTCGATCCGATCTCTCCAGCGCCTGTTCCTCATGGGGAAGGTAGTCCGCGTAAGCGGCTACGTCAAGCAAGATGGAGTGAGGCTCCCAGAGGAGTACTCCCCGCGAGGTTCCGATTCATCCGAAAGACAGGCTCCTATAGTCAGATACTCGCGCGTGGTGTGATAATAGATCGTGCAAGGAGGCGCCCCCGCTCTGGCGCTGGTCGCGATGATGCGGCCGCGGACTCATGGGCGGCGCGTGGAAGCGACGTATGCTTGAAACCATGAAGCCCAACCCATTTCAGGTCGCTCAGCAGCAGTTCAATCAAGCGGCTGATCTTTTGCACCTGGCGGACGGCTACCGTCAGATGCTTGGCGATTGCGACCGCGAACTTACGGTGCGGTTCCCCGTCACCATGGATGATGGAGGGATCAAGGTCTTCACCGGCTACCGGGTGCAGCATGATACCTCGCGCGGCCCGGCTAAAGGGGGCATCCGCTTCCATCATGAGGTGACGCTCGACGAGGTGAAGGCCCTCGCGATGTGGATGACCTGGAAGTGCGCCGTGGTCGGCATCCCCTTTGGCGGCGCCAAGGGCGGCGTCATCTGCACCCCCAACGAGTTCAGCGCCCGTGAATTGGAGCGACTCACTCGCCGCTTCGCCAGCGAGATCTCCATTATTATTGGGCCGCAAAAGGATATTCCCGCACCCGATGTCAATACCAACGCCCAGATTATGGGCTGGCTTATGGATACGATCTCGATGCAAACCGGCTACTCGGTGCCGGCAACCGTCACGGGGAAACCGCTCAGCCTCGGAGGGTCGGAGGGCCGGAGCGAGGCGACCGGACGTGGGGTGATGTTCGTCACCATGGAGGCCCTCCGGCACCTTGGGATCGCCCCCGAGGGCGCGACCGTGGTGGTGCAGGGATTTGGAAACGTGGGTTCCAATGCCGCGAAATGCCTGGCCGAGATGGGCTGTCGTATTGTCGGCCTGAGCGATATGTATGGGGGCATCCACAACTCGAACGGGATCGACCTGGCCCAGGTCAACGCGCATATGGCGGAGACCCGATCTCTGCAAGGAGTGCCGGACGTCGAACGGCTGACCAATGATGAACTCCTCGCCTTGCCGTGCACGGTGTTGGTTCCCGCCGCGTTGGAGAATCAACTTACCGGGATGAACGCCGGGAACGTACGGGCACGGATCGTGGCGGAGGGGGCAAATGGCCCCACCACCCCAGAAGCGGATCGGATCTTGCGGGAGAAGGGCGTATTCCTCATCCCCGATATTCTCGCCAACGCGGGGGGCGTGACCGTTTCCTACTTTGAGTGGGTGCAGGGGCTACAGTCCTTCCTCTGGAAAGAGGCCGAGGTGAACGCCAAACTGCGGGAAGTGATGGTGCGAAGCTTTCACGAGGTGATGGCCAAGGCCACGGATCTGAGGACGGACCTGAGGATGGGCGCCTATGTGCTGGCGGTCGCGAAAGTGGTGCAGGCGGTGGAGGCCCGCGGGATCTATCCCTGAGCGAAACGGTGTTACCGTCCCGACTGGAGGCGGTGGTATTCCTCGAACCAGTCGGTGAGGGTCGCCGCCAGCCGTTCCTGCTCCTTGAAGTGCTCGTGCTTGCGCGCCGCCTCCAGGGTGAGCCGCAAGCGGGCCTGGAAGCTCTCCGGCCGCGGCAGAGCCCGGAGCAGATGCGCGCCGTCGTCAGCGGTTTCCAGGACGAGGGTACCCACATCCCAGATGTATCCCCCAGCGAGCAGCCGGCGTACGGCGGTGTCCTGGACCGAGGCAAGGGAAATCTCCTGGCGCACGGTACGGAAGAGTGGCGAGCATCGCAGTTCCACCACCCGCATCGACGTCAGGGCATAGAGGAGGTTACTCCAGGCAAACAGCGACCAGCAGGCCCAGGCGGTTAAAAGCATGGCCGCCGCCGCCGCCGCCGTGAGCGACAGGCGCGGGAAGAGCATCCAGATGGGAACCATGAACCCACCCGCCAGAAGCACGCCGCCGGCCAGGCGCCCCCATAAGCTGAGCCGGTGCCGACGAGAGGCAGCCAACACCACTTCCCCCGGGAGAAGGTTGAGCCGCCGCTGCGCGCGGGCGGAAACCGTGGTAATGGGACTTACCTCCAGGGTGGGCGCGGCGTCGCCGGCACTGCTTCCTTGCAGGATGCGCTCAAGGGCGGCGCCGATCGCC
This sequence comes from Chloroflexota bacterium, assembly GCA_035534995.1. Taxonomy (GTDB): domain Bacteria; phylum Chloroflexota; class UBA5177; order JANWHV01; family JANWHV01; genus JANWHV01. Next base: position 2,643 of record DATLQX010000162.1, read on the forward strand.
GCGTTACGATCGTGTCCTCGGAGATGCTCGCCGCGGGCCGCTCGCGTGTGCGCCGCCAGCATGCCCTGTATTTTCCGCGGTTGGGGAATGCACCGTACAATCAGCGAAGAGCCCGGCCCGGTCGAATGCACCGTGAGATCGCCGAACTGGAGGAAGCGGCCAGAAGCGCCACGTACCGCGCAGGTGACCTCCCCCACCTGATGCAGGGCCAACTCGCGTTGCTCTTGCCGTAGAACTCCGCGGACGATCAGCACGCGGCGCGAGGTGAAAATGAACCGCTCGGTCAGCCAGGGCGCCAGGTCGGCGGCCACCCATTTGACCAGGACGATTCCCGCCAGGGCACAGTCACCCCACAGGAAGAGTGGATCGTACTGGCTGAGATCCGCTGCCGGCAGGAGATAGTCCAGGGTCGCATAGAGCGGCAGCAGGATGAGGAGGATCGCCAGTGGGAGGAGCGGACGTATCAGGATCCACCAATGGCGCCGAACCACCAGGAGCCGTCTCTCCACCTCAGCGGAGAGGTTTGGTGTTCTGGTCATACCGCGCTCACGGACGGGGCGGGTCAGCCGCGTCCACGGGTGACCCTGCCATACACCGTACCGACAAACACCACGATGACAAAGGCGAACAGCAGAATCAGGGCCGTGGGTAAGGTACTGTAGATCTGAAGCAGCGGACTTGGGGTGATGCTGATTGGGGTAGGCCCTAGCGCGAGAGTGACCGAACTGCCACTGGCGTGGGTAAGGTGGGGCAGGGGTGAGATCCAGGTCCAGCCGCCAGTAGCGGTATCCACGGACTGGCGCAGAAACGGATCGGCGTAGCGGACGACATTAGCGACCAGGAGAAAGCCGTTGAGAAACCCCAGGCACAGCCCGGTCAATCGCTGCTGGCGGGACGGCATCTCGTCACCGTCGCCAAGAATGGCCCGTCTGACCGTCAGCTGCACGATAAACACGGTGAAGAGAAACAGCAGCGCCAGAAACAAGTCTCCCTGCGCCACGGGGTGGAAAGTGATTCCGCTGCGCGCGAGAAATTGAATAATATTGGGGCCGGTAAGACTGACCACGGTCATGGCGAAGAAGATGCCCCCGGTGGTCGCGGACACTCTTCTGGCCCCGCGCACCCAGCCCAGCAGGCCGAAGACCAGGACAATGGCCAGGGCAAAATCGGTAAAGTTCAGGCTCATGTTCCACGCCAAAGGCGACTACCGCACCCCTCGTCCCCTTACGCCGGGATGGAGGGTTCCGAGGTGGTAAAGCCCATTGTAACATCGGGCCGAGTCTGAAAAGCCCGAGGGTGGGGATAAACCCCCCATTGGCGGGCGATTGCACCCAGAGGGAGCGCCACGAATCCGGACCCGGCGGGGCGGGATCCGCGGCGAGGGATTAGCGACGCCAGAAGCGGCCGCTGGGCGTCTTATTTTGCGATTTCGGCGTGACCGTAGCGCTTACGTGGTCGGCCAGGAAACGCGCGATTTCGAACACATTCTGACTGATCGGCGCGTCCTTGGCGCTCAGAACGAACGGCGTGCCACTATTCGCCGCGTCCGTGGCGCGCTTGCCGTCGCTGACCACCCTCCACTTCAGGGGCTGCTTGAGGAAGGCTTCCAATTCCTTGAGGTGGCCTGGCGGGACGCTGTTCGAGCGCATCAGCACGGGGATAATTTTGCTCATATCGTAATTAAGCAGACGTGCCACCCTCAAGAACGAGTTGAGATTCTTCATGGCGGGGAGATCGGGTCCAATCGGCACGAGGATGAGATCAGCGACCTCCAGCATGGCCAGGACCCGCTCGTCATAGCTGGGCCAGGTATCCACCAAGGTAAAGCGAAACTCGCTCTTCAAGATGCTCACGATCCGCTGGAGGTGTTCTCCACGTACCCCGTCGCCCTCTTCGGGGCGGAGCGGGGCGAGCAGGACTTTGAGGCCGCTTGAATGCGTCACCATGGTGTCTTGCACCAACTCGGTATTCAATTGCTCTGGATCGCCAATAAGCTGGAGGATCGAATGGGTGGGCTGCAGCTCCAGGAAAATCTCCACGCTGCCAAAGCTGATATTGCCGTCCAGTAGTGCCGTGGGATGGCCCATCTGCTGGAGGGCGACCGCCAGGTTTACCGCGAGCGTGGAACAACCCACTCCGCCCTTGGGACTGAAGAGCACGATCACCTGATTATCGTAAGAAGGGGCCCCGGCCATTTGCGCCCCTAGATCTCGAACCGCGCCGGGGCCGGGCGGTTGAATGATGGGCATGGGAGGCGTACGCCCAGGCGGCTCCGCCCGGATATCCTCAATTGCCTGCTGAAGCGTTCCCAGCTCAAATGGGAGACGCAATACCCTGCGCGCCCCGGCGCTCATTGCCTGGGCCATCAAGTCGGGCGACTGATGCGTGGCATAGCCAATAATAATCGCCAGTGGATAGGCGGTTTGCACCCGCCGAGCATAGGCCAGCCGCTGAATCGCGTCCGAATCCAGACCGACCAGCAGAAGATCGGGCCCGGTCCACCCGGCGTGCGCGGTAAGCGCGCGATCCGGCGCCAGCATACGCGTGTTGAAATCAGGGTTGCTGGAGAGTACCGAAAGAATTTGGCGAGACGCCGCTTGATTGCCCTCGATGACGACTATTTCCAAACGCCCACTCTCTCCATTCATCAATGCTTCCTTCATGCTACACCACCTTTGGCGCGCGCGCTACCATCCGGGCCGGATTGGGAACGGTTAGCCCTGTTTCATTCTGTCAACCGCCGCCGGCGCGGGCCACGAACGCCAGGGCGCTGGGCAGCGCCGGCGGGGGACTGACTGATTGAAAATGAGCGCGGAGCCAGACGACATAGCCTTGATCATCATGCAACTTCCTGGTCAGGAGAATAGCCCGTACACGTGGGTTCTGGGTGGCCTGGACCAGGAGGGGGAGTGATAGGTAGCCCGCGTCATAGCGGACGATGGACGTATCGGTAAGGGCCGAGGGCACCAGGCGATTGGCCGCCACGGCAAGTTCCTGGTCGTCCACCACCACCAGGTCGCGCGGCGCGCTGTGGGCGTCGAGCCAGCCGGCCGCCGCCGCGGTGATTGGGTTGTGATCGGCCACGAAGGCATGGCGGTCATGGTCCAGGAGATCGGGCAGCCACACCAGGTAGACCAGGCCGGCAACCACCAGAAGGGCGCCGGCGACCAGACGGCGAGGCGACACCCTGCTGGCAGTCAGCGGCAAAGCGGCGGCCAAACCTCCAAGCGCCGCCAGGGGCGCCAGCAGCACGGTAAGGTGGTGAATGAACAGGGGATGGTAGTTGATCATGCTGCCGGCCGTAGCCACGATCCAGATGAGCGGCAGGAGGATCAGACGCCGCTTTCCCATCACCGCCACGGCCAGCCCCAGGACCGCTACGGCAACCAGGCCGGGATCCCACCCGAGAAATGTGTGGAATAGGCCGCCATTCCCGGTGGCGGGCACTACCGCCGAGGCCCGGAGATGGAAGCGGATCACCTGGTCGTACTGAGCCGCCGGACTCAGCGCCAGGAAGAAGGTCAGGATAGGAATGGCGAAGGCGACGAGCGCCAGCGCGCCGTCCGTGACCACCCGCTTCACCCATTCCGCTCGGTCCTCCAGCGGCTGACCAAGGAGAAGGGCCAGGGCAATGGGGGCCGCGTCGCCGACCGCCAGAAGCTTCGAGAGGGTGGCACAGGCAAGGAGGATTGCCGACATGAGCATCCAGCGGCGACCGCCCAGTCGCGCGTATCGGGCGCTTGCCGCCACCGCCAGACTGCCGAAGCCGAGCATTGGCGCCTCGGCCTCGATCGCCCGCGCCGCGATCACGAAACCCGGGGATAGGGCCAGGAGGGTCAGGCTCAGAAGGGCGGCCCAGCGGCCGCCGATTTCCCAACAAAGCCAGGCCACCCCGGCCAGGGCCATCAAGCCGCAGACCAGGGTGTAGACGTGCCCCGCTCCGGCGCTGCCGCCCCCGATTTTGAGAAACAGCGCCAGGAGGGCCAAAAAGAGAGGCGGTTGCGAGCTGAACACTTGCTGGAAGATCACCTGGCCGGTATCGAGGGCGCGAGCGGAAACAAGATACACCCCTTCGTCGTAGGGACTCCACGAGGTACCGTGCCAGACGCCGTAGGTAGCGTTCCGCGCATGGTCGAGTTGCCAGAGGGTGAACAGGATCGCGATGAGCGCCATGCCCATCACCGCCAGCCGGTCGGCGGGCGAAACGCGCCCCACCCCGGCGGCTACGGAGTCCCTCCGAGGAGATACGGTACGATTCACGGGCGGAGATACCACGCCATCCCGCGACCGCGGTCGCCCCGTACGCTCCCACCCGGCCACGGTCGCGAGAGTACCGCAATGGTCACGGTGCCGCCGTGGCCTCGACCAGGGGCGTGAGGGCATACCAATCGCGGCCCCATTCCAGATCTACCCTTACTGGTATCTCAAGGGGCATCGCCTCCTCCATGGTCTCCCGCACGAGCGCGGCAGTTTGGTGTAGCTCGCCCTCCGGTACCCGGAAGAGTAGTTCGTCGTGCACCTGCAAGATCATTCTCCCATGGAGGCCGGCGGCGGGGAGGCGCTCGGCCAGGCGAATCATCGCCACCTTGATCATATCGGCGGCCGTCCCCTGAACCGGCATGTTGATTGCCTGGCGCAGCGCCTCCTCGCGAAGCGCGCGAACCGGCGACGCCACTTCAGGGAGATAACGGCGGCGGTTCATGAGCGTGGTGACAAATTGCTGCTTGATCGCCTGTTCCCGCGTCCGTTCCATGTACGCATACAGCCCGCTATAGGTTGTATTGTACTGCTCGATGAAGTCGCGCGCCTCTTGCTGACTGACCCCGGCGCGGGGAGCCAGGCCGAAGGCGCTCTGTCCATAGATGATCCCGAAGTTCACCGTCTTCGCCAGGCCGCGCATGGTGGAGGTCACCTGCTCGACCGGGACGTTAAACACCAGGGCCGCCGTGGCGGCGTGGATATCCTGGCCCTGGCGGAAGGCATTGAGCAATCGCTCATCGTGCGAGAGATGAGCCACGATCCTCAGTTCAATCTGCGAGTAATCGGCCGCCAGCAGCACCCATCCTGGCTCTCGCACAATGAAGGCCCGGCGAACTCGTGCCCCTAACTCGGAACGAATGGGAATATTCTGCAAATTGGGCTCCGACGAGGAGAGCCGCCCCGTGGCGGCCACCGTCTGATTGAAGCTCGTGTGCACCCTTCCGGTAAGAGGATTCACCAGGGCCGGCAGTCCCTCGACGTAGGTTGAGCGCAGCTTGGTCAGTTGGCGGTATTCGAGCACCAGATCCACGACCGGATCCTTGCCCCGGAGGCGATCGAGTACGTCGAAGTCGGTGGAAAAGCCGGTCGCGGTCCTTTTCCCCGGCTGGAGGCCGCGTTCGCGGAAGAGCACCGCCTCCAACTGCTTGGGCGAGTTGATATTGAAGGGATGTCCCACCAGATCAAAGATTCGCGCCTCGATGGCGGCGAAAGCGGCTTGCAACTCCCCGGACATGGTGGCGAGAAACTCCACGTCGAGATCCACGCCCGCGCGCTCCATATCGGCCAGGACGGGCACCAGCGGCATCTCCACCTGGCTGAATAGTGCCCACTGGTCGCGATCGCGCAGCTCGGGCTCCAGCACTTCCCGGAGGCGGAGGGTCATGTCGGCGTCGGCGGCGGCGTAGGCGGCGGCGTCCAGGATGGGCGCCTCCGCCATCGTTCGCTGGTGCTTCCCGGTGCCGATCAGTTGACTGATCGGGGTCATATGCACTCCGAAACGAGACGCGGCCTGGTCCTTCAGCCCCAGGCCCCGGAGAGTCGGATTCAACACATAGGCGGCAATCATCGTATCGACGGTAATCCCGCGCATGTCGTAGCCATGTTGGCGGAGGACCACCAGGTCGTATTTGATATTGTGGCCGATCTTCGGAGCGTCCACTCGCTCCAGCCAGGGGCGCAGGGCTTGCAGTACCTGCTCGCGCGGAAGCTGCGTGCCCTCCAGGTGGCCGACCGGAATGTAGTAGCCGATCCCCGGATCGGTAGACAGCGCGATCCCCACCAACACGGAACTAATCGGATTCTTCCCCGTAGTCTCCAGATCGATGGTCCACTCACGTCCCTGGTCCAGGCGAGCCACCAATTCGCTCAGCGCTTCCTCGGTATCGATGACATAGGCGACGGTGCCCGGTTCCCCCGCCTCGTCGTACCCGCCCATTCCTACCGTGGACGGCTCGGATTTCTCCTCAACCGGCGCGGCGAGCGGCGCTCCCCCCACCGTGGCCCCGGTAAGAATCGTCTCTTCGGCCAGAGTCTCGGGGCCAAGATCAAACAAGGTGGGAGCTTCAGGCGTGGACCGAGGTGGGGCGGTGAACTTCGGTGGGGCCGCCATACCCGAACTTCCCGGCTGCGGGAGGCGGTCAATCAGGCTAAAAAACTCTAACTCAGTGAAAAGGCGGAAGGCGGCGTCCCGGTCATAGTGCCAGAGTTCTCCCCGCCCCAGATCCAGTTCAATCGGCACATCGGTGACGATGGTGGCCAGATACTTGCTGGCCACGGCCTGGGCCTCTCGGCCCTCCAGAAGCTTCCGGGTCCGTTCGGGCAGCGCGTCGAGATTCCGAAAGACATCCTCGATGGTGGGGAATTCGACCAGAAGCTTGGAGGCGGTCTTAGCCCCTATCCCCGGCACGCCGGGAATATTGTCCGAGGTATCGCCAACCAGTGCCTTGTAGTCCGGGAGCTGACGAGGGGTGAGCCCATACCGCGCCTCCACGGCACTGGCATCGTAGAGTGAGGTGGTAACTGGGCCACGACCAGGAGTCAGCACGCGGACGTGCGGACCGATAAGCTGCAACGTGTCCAGATCGCCACTTAAAATCACCGTGTCCACGGCCTGAGCCGCCGCTTGGCGGGCTAGGGTTCCCAGCACGTCATCCGCCTCGAAACCGGGAGCTTCATAGATAGGAAAGCCAAAGACTTCCACCAGTTCCCGGACTCGGTTGACCTGAGCCACCAGCGCGTCGGCCATGGGCGGCCGGTGAGCCTTGTATTCGCCATACGCCTCATGGCGGAAGGTAGGGGTGGGAAGGTCGAACGCCACCGCGGCATGGGTAGGCGTCTCGCTCTGCAACACCTTGAGGAGCACTCCGGCGAACGCGAAGATAGCATTGGTTGGCTCGCCGCGCGAGGTGGTCATGGTCGCGTCGCTGGTAGCGTGGTATGCCCGATAGAGCAGCGCGTGCCCATCAATCAACAGTAGCTTCGCCATCAAATGTGGCCCCTTCGCGGTCGCCGCGTCGACATGGGCGGCTAGATGTCATGATAGAGGATTGGGGGCCATTCCAGCGGCAGCGGTAGGCACGGCCGGCGTGGGAATTGTCTTCGGGGTGCTACTTTGAAACCTCGGGATGTAGGCCGAGGTTTCGAAGTAGCACCCCGCCCACCTACCGATGCACGGCGCTGGTCCCACGCACGGCGGCGGCGAAGATCTCGAAGCCTTGGTCCAGATCCGCCGGGCTGATGTTAAGGGCGGGAATGAACCGCACCACATGGTCGTGGAGCCCGCAGGTGAGGAGCAGGAGGCCGTGGGCCAGCGCATGTTCGCGTACCGCCTCGGCGGCCTCGCCATTGGGCGAGCCATCCTCATGCACGAACTCGGCGGCGGTCATCAGTCCCAGGCCACGCACCTCGCCGATCACGGGCTGGTCGGCTTGCAATTGGCGAAGGTGATCCCCCAGGCGCTCGCCCATCCGCGCGGCGTTCTCCACCATGCCTTCCTCGCGGAGCACATCAATGGTGGCGATGGCGGCGGCACAGGAAACCGGGTTGCCGCCGAAGGTGCTGCCGTGCGCGCCCACCGACCACCTGTCCATCAGCTCGCGCCGGCTGCTGATCGCGCTGAGGGGGAAGCCGCTGGCGATCGCCTTGGCCATCACCTGAATATCCGGGGTCACTCCCGCGTGCTGGCCGCCCCACCACTTTCCGGTGCGCCCGAAGCCGGACTGCACCTCATCGAAAATGAGGAGAATACCGTGTTGGTCGCACAGTTCGCGGATTCCCCGCAAGAACTCGAACGGAGCAGGAATATAGCCTCCCTCGCCCTGCACTGGCTCGATCAGCATGGCGGCCACGGCGTGAGGATCGATCACGCGCTCGAATTGGCGCTTGAGAAAGGCCAGGCATTCGCGGGCGCTGTCCGCGGGCGCGTGCCCCAGGGGACAGCGGTACGGGTGGGGGAAGGGGGCGAAGTAGGTGGAGGCGGCCAGCGGTTCGTAGCCCTCCCGGTAGTGGACCTTCGAGGTGGTGACGCTCACCGCGCCGAGGGTGCGCCCGTGGAAGCCACCCTGGAAGGCTACCACGATCGGGCGTCCTGTCACGTACTTGGCCAGCTTAAGCCCTCCCTCCACCGCCTCGGCGCCGCTGTTGGCGAGAAAGCTCACATCCAGGCCATCGGGCGTGATCTCGGCCAGCTTGGCGGCCAATTCAATGTTTGGGCCATAGCTCACCGCCGATGCCGACGGATGGACTACCTTGTCAATCTGTGCCTTGGCCGCCTCGATCACCCGAGGGTGACTGTGACCGGTGTTCACCGAGGCGATTCCCATCACGAAATCGAGATAGCGGCGGCCATCGGGAGTGTAGAGATAGGAGCCCTCGCCCCGCTCCACGAACACCTTGGTGGTGCGGGCCAGCACTTTGGCGAAATGCGTCTCCTCGAGATCGAGCAGCTTGGGGACATCCACTGTGCGTTCTTGGATCACGATCGCGCTCCTCATGGTCTCGCGCGCGGCGAGAGCTAGGCAGGCGCCTGGCGCCACACCACGGCGTGCGGCATGAGGGCGACGAGCACCTGAAATGACAGGGAAGAAGGGTTTTGGACCCATCTTCAGTGTACTGGGGCGGGCGGGCACGTCGCAACAACGGGAGTAGAACAGTAGAACCTCCTGCCTCACCCGGAGGCCCCGTCACCGCGCCGTGCGGGACTGGAGACCCGCGCTCCGCGTACTCCAGAGCTTCCGTGATTCAGTTCGGCGGCGCGGTGGAATCGCGGACAACGAGGCGGGTCGAGAGTTCGATGCGGTGGGCGTCCAGTGCTTGGCCGTCGATCTGGCGGTAGAGCATGGACACGGCGATGCGGCCCATCTCCAGCAACGGCTGGCTTACCGTGGTCAAGGTAGGGGAGGCCACTGTGGCCAGGTCGATATCGTCGAAACCAACCACCGAGAGGTCGCGAGGTATCGCCAGACCACGCTCGCGCGCCGCGCTCATCACCCCGATCGCCATGTTGTCGTTGATGGCGAAGATGGCGGAGGGTCGCTCGGGGAAGGCGAGGAGGTCGTGGGCCGCCAATCGTCCTCCTTCCACGTCGAAGTCCGATTCGCGGACAAGTTCCGGGGCGATTGGTAATCCCGCCGCCAGCAAGGCAGAGTAGTACCCTGCCGTCCGGTCGACGCTGGCGCACCAGTCCTTAGGCCCGGTGATCAATCCGATCCGTCGGTGCCCAAGGTTGGTCAGGTGTTCGGTCGCCACGCGGGCGCCGGACCAGTTCGCCGAGGTCACGACCGGGATTGTATCGTCAAGCGGGGTACTGGGGTCGATCACCACGAAGGGCGCCCCGTGTTGCCGCAATTGCCGCAATTCGGCTTTGGTTTCGGACGGGAGAATCAGCAAGGAGCCATCGGTTACCCGGTGCATCAGCCGCTGGAGGACTGTTACCTCGCGTTCCCGCTCGTGAAGGGTAGGGCTGAGAACGATCCGCGCGTCGCGCTCGTAAAGTGCCTCGCAGGCCCCGGTGATGATCAGGGCAAAATAGCCGCCCTGAAGAAAGGGTACGGTGAGCCCGATTAGCCCCGTGCGCCCACTGGGGGCGGTGGGAACGCTCCGGCTGCTGACATAGCCCAGTTCCCGAATTTGCCGCAGAACCAGATCCCGGGTGTTGGGCGCCACGTCGGGACGCCCATTAAGCACACGGGAAACCGTGGCGATGGAGACACCGGCAAGGGCCGCGATATCGCGCATCGCGGTCCGCGGTACTTCCGTATCCACACTACTCAGCCGTGCCGGGGGGGGCATAGAGGTAGCAACGTACTCGGTGTCCTGGTTGGGGCTGATAGATCTCTGGGGTAGCCCGCCGGCAAATGTCCATCACATGGGGACAGCGATTGGCGAAGCGGCAACCAGGTTGGGGATTGATCACGGTGGGGATCTCTCCCCTCGCCTCTACTCGCTTCTGGACCAGCCCGGCCGCCGGATCGGGGACGGCGCTCAGCAAAAGTTGGGTGTAGGGGTGGAGCGGCCGTACCATCACCTCCTCGCTCTCCGCCGCTTCCACCAGGTGGCCGGCGTAGAGAACCAGGGTCTGGTCGGCAATGTACCGGGCGCTCGCCAGGTCGTGGGTGATATACAGGTAGGAGAGGCCCCGCTCGTCGCGGAGGCCCGCCATCATATTGAGAATACCCATCCGGATCGAGACATCCAGCATGCTGACCGGCTCGTCGGCCAGGATCACCTCCGGACTGACCGCCAGGGCACGGGCGAACGATACCCGCTGTCGCTGGCCGCCGGAGAGTTGGTGCGGGAACTTGGCCGCCACCTCCTCCGGAGGAGTCAGGCCCACCGTGCGGAGCAGTTCATGGACCATGGCTCGCTGAGCGCGCCGTCCGCTGGCCCGCCGGTGAATGGAGATTGGCCGTTCGATGTGGTGCGCGATAGTCTTGACCGGATTGAGAGAGGCGAAGGGATCCTGGAAGACCATCTGCACCTGGCTCCGGTAGCGGAGCATCGCGCGTCGACCGTGGAGGCGGGAGACATCCTGCCCGTGGAAACGGATCTCCCCGGCGGTGAGCGGGTAGAGGCCCGCGATCAGCCGGGCGATCGTGCTTTTACCGCTCCCACTCTCGCCCACCAGGGCCAGGATCTCTGCTCGGCGGAGGCTAAAGGTGACGTCCTCGACCGCGTGTATGCGCTTGGGCTCCCCGCCCATCCCGAGCATTCCCCCGGCGCTTACCAGGAAGAACTTGCTCAGCCCTTGTACATCGAGCACCACGTCAGAGGCTTGCACGTTCGCCCTCCCCAGAGATCCGATTCCCCGCGTCGTCGTACAAGTAGCAGGCTGTCCAGTGATCCGGCGTCAACTCCCGGAAGGGCGGATAGGTTTGGATACACTGGGCCATGACATGGATGCAGCGTGGCGCGAAGCGGCAGCCTGGAGGCGGGGTCACCAGATCCGGCGGGGCGCCTGGAATGCCCTGTAACTGGCGCTTCTCGCCGGTGATCGAGGGAAACGAGTTCATCAAACCAACCGTGTAGGGGTG
>DATLQX010000163.1:0-3935 GCA_035534995.1 Chloroflexota bacterium
GGATCATATTACCCCCACGGACGCTGCAGACGGGCGCCGATCGGCATCGCTGGTCGGTCGCCCGACCATGGGGCCTCGGGAGCCAGGGTGAGCGCCGCGAGCCCGAGAAGCGCCACGTCGTAATTGACGCGCCATCCTGAAAAGGCCTGCCAGGCGACATCACGGTCCGCCTTGAGCGGCACGCCGCCGCGTTCCATCCGGTCCAGCGCCTCGTCAAACTCGTCACGGCCCACGCTAATCGGGCTGGCTGGGTCGGGATTCACCGGGGTAGGGATGCGGAAGTAGGCGGCCAGGCGACCAAGGGTGATGTAGCCGGCCCGAATACACAGGTTCGCCTGTGGATCGGGCGGCAGATCGAGGGCGGAGAGGAGGAGTGACGCGGAATCCAGCACGGCGCCGGCGGCGGTCACCCACGAATGCTCTGGTTTGGGGGAGCGGAAGAAGGCGAGGGCCGAGAACGAGGTATGTGATTCCTCAACCTCCGCGAACCAGGTCTCCCAGGTCTCCCACAGATCCGTGAGTTTATCGAACCGCTTGAGTCGGGCATACCGAGTCAGTAGTTCGACCGCCGAAGGTGGAGTTCCCGCCCGCACCTCAAGCATGGTCACCGCGACTTCGCGATGGGAAAAGGCACTGTAGATGGTCGGGAGGTAGGCGATCAAGAGGGCAATGAGCAACAGCCCCAGGGCCGCCTCGCTGAAGACAAATATGGTGCTGGGAAACCCCTGCGGTTCGATAAAGCCAAGGGTAAGCAGGGACGACCCGCTGTATTTGACGGCAAGCTGGAGGTTCGCCGCTCCCAGGGACCAATAAATGCCTGTGTAGCCACAGATGATAATCGCCATCCAGACCAGGGGAAGGCACAGAAGAGTCGCCGGCGCGTACGCGGCCAGCACCCGGTCGCGCGCCTTATACGTAGCCAGGCGAACCACCACCAGATTAAAGACTCGGCGCATCAGAATAAACACTGACCGTGAGAGCCAGTCATTCACATCGCGAGGGACGACGAAGGTACGCATGGCGGACCACAAGGTACCCACCGCCAGGCCCACCCCACAGAGAAACGCCAAACCGTGCAAAAGAACCATACGGACACTCCGGCACCCACCCTCCTTCCACGAGGAGGTAGCCACGTGCACCCACTCTAGCATACCGGGGGCCTTCAAGGCGGCGTCTATTCCACCACGGATCTCTCGTAAACCGCGCGTCGTGCCTGTTACACTGAGAGCAAAAGAGGAGCGCGGTGACATGAACCCAGGGGAACTAACCACCATACATGCGTTGAAAGAGTGGGCGGTCGCGATCGACGCCCTGCGTACCGGCGAGGCGCTGGTCACCGTCCGGAAGGGCGGAATCCGGGAGGAGGCGCGTGAGTTCCGCATGGAGCACCGAGCGTTCATGCTCTTCCCGACCTTCGACCACCAGAACGTGGCGCAATTACAGCCCCAATACGCCGAGCGCCTCGATCGGGTGGTCAGCCACGCCGCGGATGCCGGCCAGCTGCGTGTCGATGCGTGGGCCGAGGTGAGCGATGTTCTAGAAGTGAGAGATGAGGAACAGGTGGCTGCCCTGGAGGATCTGTACGTCTTCTCACGGGCGTACGCCCTGGAACGTTTGCAGTGGCGACCCAAAAAGCCGCTCCACGTCCTCCTTCTCCGCGTATACCGGCTGGAGACGCCGTTGGAAATGCCCATGCTCGCCTCGTACGGCGGCTGCAAATCATGGATTGAATTATCCACGCCGGTGCCCCTCGATCGGTCACGCCCGGCCCTTGACGACACGGCATTCGGCGCCGCGCGGGCGTGGGCCCTTGCCTCGGCCCTGGCAGGGTAATCCCGCGCGGGCAAGGTGCTGCATCGCCCCGGCAACTGACACCAATCCCCTGTCCAGGTACTATCGTCGCCACCGTCATGGGTGGTATCGTAGTCTGGGGCGGTGCGGGGAGACGAAGATCAACCGCCTATTCAGGCTGCCCATTCCGTGCCTGGTGAGAGCACGATCAGCGACACCCCGTCCGACACCAAAGAAGTTCCAAAACACAGCGAGAGGGAGAACCGCACGTGGGTAGATTGATGCGGCGCTCCGTGCGCGCGATCCTCTGCGTCGCGGCGCTGGTAACAAACTCCTCCCCCGCGCGAGTGGGGGCCGCGGTACTTCCTCCGGTCGCCCCAACTCCAGCCTTCATCACCCTGAGGCAACAAACCCCCACGCTGGTGAGCACACACCAGGCAGCATTGATCGGCGCCGTCAGTCCAGCCCAGGTGATGGCGATCAATATGGTGCTCCCCTTAAGAAACCAGAATCAACTTGACCAATTCCTGGCCTCCCAGAATAGCACCGGGCAGGTGATGAGCCGGGCCGAGATCGCCGATCTTTTCTTGCCGACCCAGACCCAGGTGGACGCGGTGACGGGGTGGGCGGGAACCCATGCCCTCCGGCTGGCCGCGGTGTCCGGCAACCGGACCCTGGTGACCCTGCGAGGGACCGCCGCCGCGATCGACGCTGCCCTGAGCGTGCATATCAATACCTATCGCACCAGCGCCGGTCGCCGGTTCTTTTCCAACGATCGCGACGCCACGATTCCATCCGACCTCGGGGTGCTGGCAATCGACGGCTTGAACAGCGTGCATCAGTTCCATACCAATCTTCGCTTCGGCGGTACAGTTCTCCGAACAGCTCTCAGACGCGCCATCCATTCTTCCTCCACCTTGTCACCCCCTTATGGACCCTACGATTTCCGTACAGCCTACAATGTGACGCACGACGGGAGTGGCCAGACCATCGGCTTTACCCTGTGGGGCACCAGTGTGGCCCAGACCGACCTGAATCAGTTCGCGGTTGATACCGGGGATTCGCCCATCATCGCGAACCAGGCGGGAGCCAATGGGATCGACTGGAACTTTCCCACCCCGCAGTATAGTCCCGGCTTCTATGCCTCCGATGTCCTGGATGAGACCGCGATGGATGTCGAATACGCCCACGCCACGGCCCCTAACGCCCACCTGGACTATTTCCTGGGCGACCAGTACACCACCATTGACAACGGTTGCGGCTGCTACGATCCAACCGACGTGGGTCTGGAGAACGCGATCGCCGCCGCCGCCAGTCCGAGCGATCCCAACTTGCACGTGGTCAGCAATAGCTGGGGCGGCGGAGAACTCTCATCACTGAGCGATCCCTGGCAGACTTCCACTCAGCAGAGCTTCCAGTTGGCGAAAGCAGCCGGGATTACCTTCTACTTCTCCACCGGTGATCAGGGCTCCGATTCCGGCGGAGGCACCCTTCCGCAATATCCGGCGGACAGCCCCTATGTCGTGGCCGTGGGCGGCACCTCCCTGACCCTGAATGGGGACTCGACCTATAACAGTGAAACCGCCTGGAGCGGATCCGGCGGCGGCTGTTCCACCGTGTCCTTCAACGCTCGTCCATCGTGGCAGACCTTCGTCGTGGGACCAAACGTGGCGCCAAGCTGTGCTGGGCGGGCCGAGCCGGATGTGTCAGCGGACGCCGATCCCTCTACCGGCGCCTATGTTGACTATAACGGCGGCAGCTACCAGATTGGCGGCACCAGTCTCGCTACCCCTTTGTGGGCGGGGATGACGGCGGCCGCCGACAGCTACGAAGTGGCGAACGGACACTCAGTGCTTCCCTTCACCGGACCGATCATCTATGGGTGCGCCAACAACCAACCCCCATATCCGGCGAACTGCCGGAACGCCTATCAGGACGTGGTGTCCGGCAACGATGGGGCCTTCAGTGCCGGGTCAGGCTGGGACCAGGTGACAGGCTGGGGAAGCATCAATTGGACTACCTGGGTCCAGGACGTGACCGCTGCCGTGTCGCCGCCGACCGCGACCAGTACCTCGACCATGGTCCCCCCCGTGGGCAGCCTGGTGGGCAGCTCCGCGCTCCCCCAGTCCAACACCAACCTGACC
>DATLQX010000164.1:0-10019 GCA_035534995.1 Chloroflexota bacterium
AACGCTGTTCCTCGATTTCTTCCAGACAGACAAGATGGACGGGAAGGCGAAAGGGATCATCGCGCTCGACATAGGAGGTATCACATGATCACCAATGAACGGCAATACCGCATCACCAAGACCTGGTTGGCGAAGTTTGAACAGGGCGCCGCCCAGGCGGAACAGGGCGCGGCGGGTCTGGATCCGCGACTGGTGCAGGCGATGCGCGACCAGTACGAGGGCCAGGCAGAGGAGTTGCGCGCGCAACTTCGGGAATACGAGGAGTTGCGCGCCGGTCGAATCCGGCGTGTAGCAGTACATTCGTTTGCCGATCTTCCCAATACGCTCATCTATGGGCGCATTGCGGCCGGCCTCACCCACAAGGAGCTTGCGCGGCGGCTGGGGGTGAGCGAGCAGCAAGTGCAGCGCTATGAGACGCGCATCTATAAGGGCGTGGGCGTCGAGCGGCTGCAAGCAATCGCGGACATTCTTGGCATGAAGACAAGCGGAAGTGTCTCCTTGCCGCGGCGCACGCCCTCCCGTGGCGTCACTCGTACCCGGCGCGAGGGCGATAATCCCGGCCATCCCACGACGTAGCAGGCGGCCGTTGAAGGCAGACGACGCGGCACCGAATTACCGGGAACAGGATCCGCCGCTTTGCCTCATAACCCCTCTTCCGCATCCCCTCAAGCATTCCCCCTTTGTGCCGATACCCCTTGTAGGAGCCGTGCGGCTCACGTTGGCGGCCTACCTTCCCTCCGCCTGGGGCGAGAGAAATGAGTATCCATGATGGAAAAAACAGCGATCAGCGCTGATCTGGATCAGCAAGTGGTGATCTTTCGCCTGGCCGAGAGCAGCTACGCGGTGGAAATCTCGGCCGTGCGCGAGATCATTCGCCCGCAACCGGTCACCGTGGTGCCCCAGGCCCCGCCGTTCGTGGTCGGGGTGATCAATCTCCGCAGTTCGATCGTCCCCGTGCTGGACCTCCGGCGCCGGTGCGGTCTCCCGGCCGCCGAGCAAACCCGCGATTCGCGCGTGGTGGTGGTCCAGGTGGGCGACCAGAGCGTCGGCCTCCAGGTGGACAGCGTCTCCGAGGTCATTTCCCTACCGCCGGACTGTGTCGAACCCGCCGCCGGCCTGATCCGCGGGGCCGCGCAGGAGCAATTGCTCCGGGGGGTGGCCCGCCTGGATGAACGCCTGGTCATGTTGCTCGATCTCAGCCGCGCCATTGATACGGCGGCTCAGCTGGACCTGGCCGCCCTTGAGCCGGTGGCCGTGCCCGCCTGACCCTCTCGCCGCTGGGATAGGGCCTCCGGCTGCGGCCGGATGGGAGGAACGAACCGGCTGCGGCCGGGTGTGCGGGGATCGGCACGTCCTTAGGGGCGCGGGTCGCCAGACCCGCCTGCGTGTCCACCCGCCGGTATCCGGCATACTACCTGGATGATGATCCGTGGCCGAACCAAGCGGGCCTGGCGACCCGCGCTCCTAACCTCCCGCTGTCGACCACCACCCGATGGCCGGCACCCTACACCCGGCCGCAGCCGGTCCCGTCCCTGCCATCCGGCCTCAGCCGGAGGCCCGTGGCCCGCTCCGCTCTCCTCATTCCCCCACGCCGCTTCCGCTTTGTGACCGGCTGTCACTATACTCCCTCCGGCAAGCAAACGGCGGACTCCATGTTCCGCCGCGACAGGGGTTTCGTCCAGGGAGGGGGCACGCATGGGATTGATTAACTCGCTCTCCATTACCGATTCGGCGCTCACCACCGAGCGCCTGCAAATGGATGTGATCGCGAACAACACCGCCAACGCCAATACGACTCAAACCACCGGCGGCGGGCCCTATAAGTCCGAGGACGTCATTCTCACTCCGGGCGGGGTGGAGAATAACCTGCCGGGTGGGCTGGCCAACGCGGGCGTGCAGGTAGCGGCGATCGTGCAGGACACCGCCAAGCCGCGGATGGTCTTCGACCCCACCAACCCCGCCGCCAACAAGCAGGGCTACGTCGCCTATCCCAACGTGGATCCGATCACCCAAACCACCAATATGATGGCCGCTCAACGCGCCTACCAGGCCAACATCACGGTGGCGGACGATGAGAAGTCGATGGCCCTGGATGCCATCAGCCTCGGCCATATCTAGGACCGCTGGGAAGGAATGACCGCATGAATCCGATCACGGACCTGTCCTCGCTCTTCCAGTCCGCTCTCGGCCCCAGTTCGATCCCCAGCCTCCCGACCGATCTCACCACCCCCGCCCCCACCGCCAATGGCAGCGTCTCGTCCGCCGCCGCCTTCACCCAAACCCTTACCGACGCGATCGGCAGCCTTTCCGGGGCCCAGAATAATGCCGACGCGGCGATTGCCGGGGTGGCCACGAACAACGGCACCGATATTCACGCCGCCATGATCGCCATGGACCAGGCAACCCTGAGCATGCAACTGGCGGTGCAACTGCGCGACAAGGGCGTCGAGGCCTACCAAACCCTGCTCAATATGCAGATGTAGATCGGGTGGTTTGAGCGAGCCCCATGCAAAACATCCAGAACTCCGTTCGCCGACTGTGGGATCAGCTTTCCTGGGTCCAGCGCGGCGCCATTATCGGGATCAGCGTCGTCACGCTCGGCGCGGTCTACTTTCTCTTCATGTGGGCCAGCGCCCCCTCCTATTCTGTCCTCTTTAGCGGTCTCTCCAGTCAGGATGCCGGCGCCGTCACCGCCCAGCTCGATGCCGCCAAGGTGCCCTATCAGTTGACCGATGGAGGGGCCACCATCCTGGTCCCCCAGGCACAGGTGGATAGCGAGCGCCTCAAGCTGGCCACCGCCGGCCTGCCCTCCTCGGGCGTGGTCGGCTTCGAGATCTTCGATAAGAGCAGCCCCTTCCAGAGCGACAGCTTCACCGAGCAGATTAACTACACGCGGGCCCTCGAAGGCCAGTTGACCCAAACCATTTCCCAGGTCCAGGGCGTACAATACGCGCGGGTGAATATTGTCCTCCCGCAACAGGACTTGTTCAGCAGCACCCAGGCCCAGCCGACCGCCTCGGTCCTGCTCAAAATGGGGACGGGCGGCGCCCTGACCGGCGACCAGATCGCCGGCATCCAGCACCTGGTGGCCAGCGCCGTGCAAGGGCTCAAGCCGGATTCGGTCACCGTGGTGGATGGGAACGGCACCATCCTCTCCGGCAACAGCAGCGCCACCGATGCCGCTACCATGGGCCTGACCGCCATGCAGGCTGAAACCCGCTACGAGAGTAACCTGGAAGCCCAGCTCGGGGCCATGCTCGACACGGTGGTGGGGCCCGATAAAGCAGTGGTGCGGGTCCACGCGAACATGGATTGGTCGCAGAGCGAATCGACCGGCACCGCCTATGCTCCGCAATCCCCGAACAGCCCGCTCAGTGCCGCCAAGACCCAGATCAGCCTCTCGCAGGGACCGGCGTCCGCGGTGGGCGGGGTGGCTGGAGTCGCCTCCAACGTACCGACCTACGGGGCCGGTACCAAGGCGACCACCGGTTACACCCAGACCACCCGCTCCGCCGATCTCACCTACGTCAACCCCATGACCACCACCCATATCCTGGCCGCGCCCGGCGCGGTTCAGAAGCTCTCGGTGGCGGTCCTGTTGGATGGGATCACCAGCCCAACCGTACTCGCCAACATCCGCCAGGCCATCGCCGCCGCCGCCGGGATTAATCCGGCGCGCGGCGATCAGCTCAGCATCAGCAGCGTGCCGTTCGACCAGACGTTCGCCAAACAGGCGGCGGCCGCGACGGCGGCCCAACAGCAGCGCGACCTGATCCTCAGCATTGCCCGCTGGGCCGCCCTGATTATCGTGCCCCTGGTCCTTCTGTTCTTGCTGCGGCGTCTTCTCCTGCCGCCGCGGCTCAAGGAATACGAGTCCGAGCAGTATCCGGGGGTCCAGGTGCTCGAACACCGAGATGAATTGAATGGGGCCGTTCCCGTGGCCGCGCTCCCCGGCGCCCAGAACCGCCTGCGCCAGTCGCTGGCCGAGGTGGCGCGCGACAAGCCGGAGGTGCTGGCCGGGATGATCGGGCGCTGGATTGACGAGGATCGCCCATGAACGCCGCCCCGCGCCGCTACGACGAACTCTCCGGCAGCGATAAGGCGGCAGTGCTGCTGATGTGTCTGCCCCCCGAGGGTTCGGCCAACGTTTTGCGCCATCTGCCCGACTCGGCGGTGGAGCGGGTGACCACCCGCATGCTGCAGAACGAGCAGATAGCCCCCGAGGCACAGGAGCAGTTGCTCCGCGAAGCCGGCGAGATGGCGGCGGCCTTTGACTATATCACCGCCGGCGGGGTGGACTACGCGAACCGCGTTCTGACCGAGGCGCTCGGCCCGGAACGGGCGGCGGAGCTGATCGAGAAGCTCATGGCGCGGCTGAAATCGCAGCCCTTCCATTACCTCAACGGGGTGGAAGGCAGCCAGATCGCCACCTTCCTGCACAGCGAGCACCCCCAGACTATCGCCGTGGTCCTCTCCTATCTCCACGCGCACCAGAGCGCCGAGATCCTTACCTTGCTCCCGGATAAGCTGCAGTCTCAGGTGAGCTTGCGCCTGGCCAACATGGGCACGATCAACCCTACCACGATCTCGCAAGTGGAAGGAGCCTTGAAAAAGAAGCTCTCGTCCGTCCTGGACGCCGAGGTGCGGAACAAGACCGGCGGAGTCGATTTCCTGGTCAAGGTGCTCACCAACGTGGACCGGACCACCGAGAAGTCGATCATGGAACAATTGGAGACCGCCGATCCCGAACTCGCGGACGATATCAAGCGCCAGATGTTCGTCTTCGAGAACCTGGTGCAGTTGGACGATCGCTCCATGCAGCGCGTCCTCCGCGATGTCGATAGCCGCGACCTGGCTCTCGGCCTGCGGGGCGGCAACACGAGCGTCCGAGACAAGGTCTTCGCCAATATGTCGGCCCGGGCCGCCGCGAACGTGCGGGAGGAGATCGAATCCAGCCCGCCGGTCCGTCTCCGCACCATCGAGGAGGCGCAGCAGCGCATCGTCGACATCGTGCGCCGGCTGGAGGAACAGGAAGAGATTACCGTGTCCCGCGGAGGCGACGATGTACTTGTGTAGGCCACCCAGGAGTAGACGCCTGGGAGCACGAGCATCTTGCTCGCACTGGCGCGCCAGCGCCAGGAACGACCGGCACCTCTCCCGGAGCTGCCAAGTGAAACGATACGATCTCATGCTGGAGCCGCCAACGGGGCGAGCAAGATGCTCGCGCTCCCAGGGGGATGGCCGTGTGTCCGGGGTGGCGCGATGAGCCGCGTCCTCGGGCGCCCCGATCTGGCGGGAGAGCGCAATCCACTGCCTCGCGCCTGGCGGGGCGCCACGATCGAGCAGCAAGAATCCACCGAGACGCGGGCCGAATCGGCCCGGATGATCTTCGAGGCACGGGTCCGCTCGCGCGCCTTACTGGCGGAGGCGAAGGCCGGGGCCGCCGGGATGATTGAAGAGGAAACGCGGCAGGCGCGGGCGCGCGGCTATGCCGAGGGACTGGAAATGGCCCGCCGGGAACAGCTGGGGATCACCCAGCGGCTCGGCGATCTGGTGACCGCCGCTCAGATCGCGCATACCGAAAACGCGCGTCATCTGGACCAGGTGGCCCTCACCCTGGCCCTCACCCTGGCCCGCCTGGTCGTCCGGCGCGAACTGGCCGCCGTTCCCGACACCTTGCTGGAGGTGGCGCGCGGCGCCCTGGGGGAAATGGCCCTGGATTCCGAGGTCACCTTCCGCGTGCATCCCGGCGACGTGCCCTTGCTCCGCAACCGCTTGCCCGAGTTGGGGATCGGCTCCCTCCTGGCGGTGGCCGTGATCGGTGATCCGGATCTTCCCGCCGGCTCCTGCGTGATCCGCAGCGGGCCGGGCCAGGTTGATGCCTCGATGGAGACCCAATTGGCCCGAGCCGAGCGGTTGTTGCGGGACCAAATCAGTGTCGAGTAGCATCCTCCCGCACAGCGTACTGCCGCACCTCACCGAGTTGGCGCCGGCCCTCCGCCTGTGCGCCCGTGCCGGGACGGTGCGGGCGGCGATCGGGCTCACCATCGAGGTGGAGGGTCTGACCTGCGCCATCGGCGAGCAAGTCTCGGTGGAGGCGGGAAATGGGCGGCCGCCTGTCCTCTGCCAGGTGGTGGGGTTCCGCGACAGCCGGGCTATCCTCATGCCCTTTGGCGACCCGGCCGGGATCGCCGCCGGTGGGAAGGCGCGCGCCGCCGGGCACGCCACCCAGGTGACAGTGGGCGACGGCCTTCTGGGCCGAGTGCTCGACGGCCTGGGCCGGCCCCTGGATGACGGCCCCCCCCTACATGGCTATAGGACCGGGATCGACGCCTCGGGCGGGGCCGCGCACCCGCTCCGTCGCCTGCCGATCACCCAGCCGCTGACCACCGGGATCCGGGTGGTCGATGGCTTCCTGACCTGCGGGCGGGGCCAACGTCTGGGCATTTTCGCGGGCAGCGGGGTGGGTAAGAGCACGTTCATGAGCATGATCGCTCGCAATAGCGACAGCGACATCAACGTGATCGCCTTGATCGGCGAGCGCGGACGCGAGGTGCAAGAGTTCATTGACCATAATCTGGGACCGGAAGGGTTGGCCCGCTCGGTGGTGATCGTGGCCACCTCCGACCAATCCGCGCTGCTGCGCCGGACCGCCGCCTGGGTGGCCGCCACGGTGGCCGAGTACTTCCGCGACCGGGGGCGCCATGTGCTCTTCATGATGGATTCGGTAACCCGCTTCGCCATGGCGCAGCGGGAGATTGGCCTGGCGGTGGGCGAGCCGCCTACCACCCGCGGCTATACTCCCTCCGTGTTCTCCCTCCTTCCCCTCCTGCTTGAACGAGCGGGCTGCGGCGAGGAAGGGACGATCACCGGCTACTACACGGTGCTGGTGGAAGGCGACGACATGAACGAACCGATCACGGACGCGGTCCGCGGCACCCTGGACGGGCACATCGTACTCTCCCGCGAATTGGCGGCCGGCAACCACTACCCATCGGTGGACGTGGCGGCCAGCGTCTCTCGTCTGATGACCCGCCTCGTCTCTCCCGAGCACATCGCCTTCGCGGCCCGGATCCGCCGGTGGATGGCGGCCTATCATGGGGCGCGCGACCTGCTGGAGATCGGCGCCTATGTGAGCGGGACGAATCCCGACGTGGACGTGGCGGTGAGCCGGATGCCGCAAATCTTGACCTTCCTGCGCCAGGGGGTCTATGAGGTAAGCGCCGGAGCGGACACCCTCCGCGGCCTTGAGGCCCTGATCCGATGAGCAAGAAATTCACCTTTAGCCTGGAGGCGGCGCTTCGCCAGCGCACCCGCGAGGAGCAAGCGGCCCAGATGGCCTTTGCCCAGGCGGTCCAGGCCGGCCACGCCGCCCAGGCGGTCCTGGAGGCGCTGCGCGCGCGGGTGGCGGAGGGAGGGCGCGAAGGAGAGGGAGCCGGTACCCCCATGGACACGGTAGGCCGCATGCATCAACTGCTCTATCTCGACCACGCCGATCTTCAGGCGCGGCGCCAGGAGCAGGTAGTGGTCCAGCACTCGGCCGCCGTGACCGCCGCCCAGCAGGCGCTGCTTCAGGCCGCCACCCGCCGGCGGGCCATCGAGCGGCTCCGTGAACGGCGGCTGGAGGACTATACGGCGGCGGAGCGGTCGGCTATCGCGAAAGAGTTGGACGAAAGAACCACCATGCGGTACGCACGGGTGAAAGTGTAAGAAAGGGGCCTGGAGCACACCATGCGGATTCCATTGAACCACTGGGAGGCCCGTCCGGTTACCGCGTCCGCGGCCCCACCGCCGCCGCAAGGAGGCGGCGGCAGTGTCGTACCCTTTAACGCGCCCACCGCCGGCTCCTTCGCCGCTACCCTGAGCACCCTCACCCAGCAGGACGCGAGCGCCGGCCAGGGCGGGGCGAGCGGGAGCGGACCCTCTTCCGCCCCTCCCGGAGTGACTTTCACCCCGCCCGCCAATTCTCCCTTCCTGGGCGCCGCCGGGGGGAGCCCGCTCGGCTCCGCGCTCGGGGCGAACGGGTCGTCCGGTCTCACCTCACTGATCCAGGGACTCGGTGCCGGATCCTCAGCGCCGCAAAGTCTTGGTTCCGGCGCCTTGACCCCCATGGAGTTGGTGCTCGTCCCCCTCCAGGGCGGTTCGACTGCCTCAAGCCTCTCCGCCCTGCTCGGCGGTCAGGTGGGTACCGCCGGCGCCACGCTTCAGATGCCGTTCCAGGGCCAGGCCGCCCTCACCCAGGGTTTTGGCCCCACCTCCTTCTCGGCCGAACCGGCCTACGATGGCTATAGCCACTTCCATACGGGCCTCGATTTCGGGGTTCCCGTGGATACGCCAATCGACGCCGCCGGCGCCGGGAAGATAGTGGCGGCGGGCTGGGACAGTACCGGCTACGGCAACCGAGTGATCATCGATCATGGCAATGGCCGCCTCACCCTCTACGGACACCTGGACAAGATCACCGTCCACGCGGGCGACCAGGTAGCGGCGGGGCAACGGATTGGTCTCTCCGGTTCTACCGGGAACAGCACCGGCCCTCACCTGCACTTTGGCCTCCAGGTCAATGGTCAGTGGGTGGATCCCACCGCCGCGCTCACCGCGAATGCCGGCGCCCCAGCCTCCACCCTCCTCCAGGAGCTTGGCGGAGGCGATCTCACCACCGCCGGGCTGGGGACACCGGCCACGCTTAACGGGGGTATACCGGTGGGCCTGGTCATGCTCCCCACCACCACTCCCGCGAACTCGTACTCCGCGGCCCCGGCAAGCACCGGCCCCCTGGCCGACCCGGCGCTCAGCGGGCTGATCACCCAGGCGGCGCAAGCCTCCGGCCTGCCGGGCAGCCTGGTGGCGGCGGTGGTGCAGACCGAATCGGGAGGGAACCCGCAAGCGGTGTCGTCAAGTGGGGCTAAGGGTCTGATGCAACTGATGGACGGCACGGCGGCCGAGTTCGGCGTGACCAATGCCTTCGATCCCCAACAGAATCTCAACGCGGGCAGCCAATATCTGAGCAGCCTCCTGCAAAAGTATCAAGGGAACGAGCAGTTGGCGGTCGCCGCCTACAACGCCGGTTCGGGCGCGGTAGATCAGTACGGCGGCGTGCCGCCCTACCCGGAGACGCAACAGTACGTGCAAAAGGTGCTCGCGCTGCAGCAACAATACGGGGGTTCAACCCCGCAAGTTCAAGTGGGATGAAAGGATAGGGAAGATGAGTTTCGATCTCTTCAACGATGCCACCACCCAGGGTCTGGAATACTCGCTCAATAGCCTCAGCCTGCGCCAGCAGGTGCTGGCCAATAACGTGGCCAACACGCAAACTCCCGGTTTCACCGCCCAGGACGTGAACTTCGAGAATCAACTGAGCGGGATCCTGGACGGCCAGACCGCGGTCACTCCGGACGCCGCGGGCACGGTGGTGGACTCGCCGGACCTCACCTCGCGCATCGATGGGAACTCGGTCAGCATGGAAAGCCAGATGTCCAAGGAGTCACAGACGAACCTCCTCTATAACGCCTTGACCCAACTGACCACCGACCGCTTCGCCATCCTCAAAACCGCGATGAGCTAAAGGAGCGAAGAAAGGAGGCGCGTATGATTGTGACATCGATGGCGGCGCCCGCCCCCCCAGAGGCGCCCCAAGCAGGCACGGGCGCCGGGGATCCGGCGGCGAGCGGGGAAACGCCGGTGGACGACCAACCGTCGTTCCAGAGCGTGCTGGCGCACGAGGAACACACACCTGGCCCTCCCATCGGTGCCGGGGCGGCGACTTCAGGGACTCCGCGGTCCGCCAAAGCGGACGAGGGGAAGAAAGCGGCGGACGGAACCGCGCCGCTGGTGGCAACGCCGGTGGTAGCAACGCCGGCGCCGA
Source organism: Chloroflexota bacterium (assembly GCA_035534995.1). Lineage (GTDB taxonomy): Bacteria > Chloroflexota > UBA5177 > JANWHV01 > JANWHV01 > JANWHV01. The sequence continues at coordinate 9,866 of DATLQX010000164.1, forward strand.
TCCTTGCCGCCCTCCTGGCCGTGGCTACCCCACGGGCTGCCTTGCCGGCGGCGACGAAGATCGCGGATGCGGCCGTGGGCAGCCCCAACGGCTTGCCCTCGGCCGTTGGGGCTGCCACGGCGGGGAAAACGGATCCGCGGCCGGCGGATCTTGC
>DATLQX010000165.1:0-10038 GCA_035534995.1 Chloroflexota bacterium
CGGGATTGCCCGGCCGAAGACGACCGTGCCGTCCGCGCTGCCGCCGTTTGGCGCCCCGAAGTACATGGAGCGTTCGGCGACGACCGGGATGTTGCTCTGCAGCACGGTGGCGACGGCGCTGGTCTGGACGACATCATTCACCTTGATGTTTCCGCGATGCATCGGATCCACGGTGATCACTCGGGTCGCCAGCAGCGTACCCTGGCGGTCATAGAAGGAGGCCGTCACCTGCGCCGTTTGCCCGCTGTGCGGGTTGAGAATCGTCAGGTACTCCTCAAATCCGTTGGCGGTGGACCCTTCCGCGAAGTATAGGGTAGCGTCGGCCTGGGTGACCCCTTCCCTGGCGTGCGCGCCCTGCTGGCCCGTGCCGAAGAGCATGGCCCGGCTGGCCACGATCGGCTGGTCGGAGCTCACCACCGTGGCGTGCGAGGCGCGGTCCACATAGCTATTAACCGGGATGGTCAGGTGCGAGTGGGGCGCCAGCACCACGTTATGCACGACCGGGGCCTTACCGTTGAAGAGCGGCCATACGATGTGCACCCGTGCGGCCTGAGTGCCCGGATTGAGCAGATCCAACTCCTCCTGGAAGCTCAGGCCGGTGTAGCCCTCCGCCATGTACCAGGATCGCGACAGAGTCGAGACACCCGTGCTGCCGGTCATAGCCTCGGAGCCGCGCTGGCTGGTATGCGCCGCGGCGACGGGCAGGTCGGACTGCACCATGGTAGCGAACCGAGTACGCATCCCCAGGATGCCGGCTGCGTCATAGGTGCCGCGCGACTGGGCCTGCAGGGTGAAGGGGTAGACCTTGGTCTGATCGGTTCCGTAGAAGAAGGTGATCGTGCCATGGACTGGGCCGCGGTTGGTGTTCAGCACGTCGATCTGCTCGCTGAAGCCGCCATCGGTCCGGCCGGCGGCGAAGTACCAGGTGGTGCTTCCCACCCTGCCTAGCACAGGCGCGGTAAGCTGTACGCTTGCCGAGGCCACGACGCGGCTGGTCCTGCCGCTCGCCGTGATTTGGTGGCTGCCGGGGTTCAGAGTTGACGGTAGAGTAGCCGCCAGCACAAAGCTCCCGTTCGCGCCCGCGATCGCGGTGGCAAATGGACTGCCGTTAATGGACAGTGCCACTTGCTCGCCGGACAGGAAGTTGCCACCCTCGATCCGCACCTGGGTGCCCAGCGTGACGGTGTTAGGCGAGATGCTCAGGCTGGCAATGCGCGCGATCACGATCATGCCAGCGCTGGCTACCTTCTGGCTATACAAGCCGTTGGTGCTGATGATGACCGTGCTGGGCCCAACGTCCGCCGGCAGCGTCACCGTCACGTTGCTGAACTCGCCCTGGCTGTTAGTCGTCACCGTGGCCAGGACATGGCCCGGCACGGTGATCCGCACTTGCTCACCCGGGCGGAATCCGCTGCCGTTCACCTGGAAGCTTGAGCCCGCGACCAATGAGCCGGTGCTCAGCGTCAGGTGTGCTTGCAGCAACGTCACTGTGAATGCGGCCGACGCCGTGCGCTGGGTCTGCTGGCCGACGGCGGTCAGGGATATCTGGGAGATGGGCGCCGTGGCTGGGATGGTCACTGTCGCGGAGAATCCGCCCTGGTTATTGGCGACCACGGTGTGCAGTGTGATGCCAGGGATGCTCAGCACGACTGGCTCACTGGAGCCAAAGCCCACACCGGTGACGATGATCGTGCCACCCTCGGGCACCGTGGTAGTGTTCAGGCTGATGCGGTGTGCAACCGTGATCGTCAGGCCGGCGGAGGCCGTCTTCTGGCTATAGAGGCCGTTGGCGCTGACAATGACAGCACCTGGCCCGACAGCCGCCGGTAAGGTCACCGTGACGTTGGTGAACGCACCCTGGGCGCTAGCGGTCACCGTGGCCAAAATGTGGCCCGGCAGTGTGATCCGCACTTGTTCACCCGCGCGGAACCCGCTGCCGTTCACCTGCAAACTCGATCCCGCAACCACCGAGCCCGCGCTCAATGTGAGTTGGGCTTGCACCTGCGTGACCATCAGTACGGATGACGCGGTGCGCTGGGTCTGCTGGCCGATGGCGGTTAGCGTGATTTGCGTGACGGGCGCCGTGACCGGGATGGTCACGTTCGCGGAGAACGCACCCTGATAGTTGGCTAGCACGGTCTGGAGTGTCACGCCGGGGATGCTCAGTACCACCGGCTCACCGGGGCCGAAGCCCATACCGGTGACGATGATCGTGCCGCCCTCCGGCACCGTGGTGGCGCTCAGGCCGATGCGGGCCACGGCCGTGATCGCCAGGCTTGCGCGGGCCACCTGGTGGCCGATCTGGCCGGTGGCCGCCATCTCGCTGGCACCTGCCGGCTGGATGGTCGGGACAGTCACGGTGATCACGAAGTTGCCGCTGCTATCCGCCCGGGCAGTCGCCAGCGCTGTGCCGCCCAGGGCAAGGACCACGTCCTCCCGCGCGGCGAAGTTGCGACCGGTCACCGTGAGGGTCGCCCCTGCAGGCACGTTGGTCTGGTTCAGGTACAGGCTGGGCGCCGGAATGGTGTAGTTCGCCGCGGCGCTCAGATGGCTGGTCTGGCCGACGGCCTGCAGTGTCACCGTGCCGGGCGTGAGGGTCCGCGGCAGGGTGACGATGGCGCTTATCTGTCCGGCGACGTTCGCGGTGGGCATCGCCAGCACGATCGTGCCGACCATGATATGCACCGTTTCACCGGGCTGGAACCCACTGCCGCTCACCCGCGGAGTGGCACCGGCCACGCCAGAGTTGGGCGCCAGGGTCAGCGTGGCGGGAGCCACGTTCACCGCGAGGGTCGTGCTTGCCACCGCATGGCCGGCGCTGGTATGCACGGTGATCGTGTGCTGCCCGGCGGTGATGCCGCTGGGTATCGTGAACGGGATCGGCCCGAATGCGCCTTCACCATTGGTGTGCAGCGCGCTGAGGTGCTGGCCATCCAGGCGCAGCGCGTGATCCCACTCGGGGGCAAAGCCCGTCCCGCTGACCGAGATGGTCTGTCCGGGACCGGCTTTGGAGGGGCTGAGGGACAGAGCAGCCTGCGTGATAGCGAAGGTGGTGTGCAGCGCCAGGGTTGGGCCGGCGTCCTGCTGCAGTACCAGCGGTTGCTGGCCGCTCAGGGGGGCTGGCACCATGAAGGTGTCACTGAAGGCGCCCGTGCCGTCGGGTCTACAGGTGACCACAACCTTGCCGCCAAGCCGCACAACCATCGGCTGCGCGGCCAGGAACCCTGTACCGCTGATCGTAACCTGCATGCCGCTCGGCGCGCGGCTAGGCGAGAGGGTCAGGCTCACGATAGAGAGGGGCTGGCCGGCGGAGCGGTTCGCCGCGTCCGTCGCGGTTAGCGTATGCTTGCCAATGTCAAGCGGATGGTTGTCGATGCTGGCGGGGATGGTGGCTTTCGCCGTAAAGGCGCCATTAGGCCCGGTCTGGGCGCTGCCTACGACGAGGGTGTTATCCAGCCGCAAGGTGACCGCACTGCGGTGGGTGAATTTGGTGCCGTGTATCGTCACGCTGCTGGCGCTGCCGGCGAGCACGGCATTGGCTGTCACTTGGATAGCGGGCGCCGGCGCGGCGTGTGCGGCCGGTTGGGTCAGCCCGCTCAAGCCGGGTGCCAGGAGTGTAAGCAACAGCAACACCGGCGCTAGATAACGGATGAAACGCATCATGATAGGCCTCCAATTCGGCATCATCGCAAGATGCCGTTTCTCTCCTTGACCACAAGACCGAACCGAAGGGAGGCGTGCATCTGGCCGGGGTGCGGGCGGCGCTGGTGGTCGGCCAGTGGTGGCCTGCAGTCGCGCGCCTCTCACCCTGAGCGTACAGTTCACAAGTGAGATGACGATGAGAGCATCACCGCACTACTGGACGCTCCGTCTCACGCCGTCTGAGTGACCGCGCCGATGCCGGAGATCTGCTGCCGCACCTGTGGCGTGCCGACGTACAGGATGGTGCCGATACCCTTGATCTCCACGTTCAGGCTCTCGCTGACGCGCACCGTAGCGCTACCAGTGCCCGCAATCGAGATAGTGGCCTGGGTGCTCTGCAGCTGCTTCGTGAAGTAGTTGCCCGCACCTGTGATGCTGACGTACTGAGTGCCGGCGGTGCCGGCTCCGGTGTAGTCCCCGGTGCCCGAGATGCCGACCGTCAGCGTGTCGGCCCGCAGCCCATCCGTGGTCACACTCCCCGCGCCGTCGATGCGTACCTCAAGCGCAGCGGTCTGGAGGTTCGGGGCGCGTATCTCTCCCGTGCCGGACAGATGCAGGGCGCTGACCTGCCTGGCGGTGATGTAGTAGGAGATTGGCCGCGTGGGATGCAGGGAGACGTTGCTGTCGCGGACGCCGATGCTCAGCCGATCGTCGCTGACCGTGGTGCTGATGAGGGGGAGGAGATTGTCCTCGGCCTCGATGCGCAGCCCCTCGGCGCTCCCCTGCCGCACGATGACCGTGCCCATCCCGCTCAGAGCGATCTGGCTGAAGCCCTGCACGTCCCTGGTCTCCGACTTGACGGTTCCCGAGCCTCTGACGGTGGTTGCGCTGTTGCTCCCGCCGCAAGCGGCGAGGGCCAGCGTGCCCAGGAGCACGCCCAACGCGAATAGTCGTGACGCGTACATGATTTCATCTCCTCTCGGTGTGGAGCTATGCCGAATTGCCCTCGGTATCCTCCCGCTCAGCCGCGATCCGCGACGAACAGGTTGCCGGACAACGGGGGCCATGCACGAACAGGTTGTATGCGCTCCGGCTAGCCCACGATGGGCAATCAATCGGATAGCGGGTTCCGGGAGCATGTATCGTGAATCGCAACGCCGGTGCCGGGAAGCACATGAAGCTCATCGTGGCGGGCCTCCTCTTCGGCATCCTATGGTGATGCCGATCCTGTCCGCGACCATAGGGCCGGACCGAAGGGAGGCGCGCACCTGGCGGGTGCTGGCGGCGTAGGCGGCGCTGGTGGTCGGTCAGTGTCGACTTGCAGCTGCTCGCCTCTCAGCCTCAGCCTACTCTACGAAAGTGAGAGCGCGATGAGACCGAATTCGCGGGTTGGAGGATGTCGCCGCTGCCATACGGGCTTATCAACATCTGGTCGTCGGGCCGCGGGGGGACGGCGACAGGCGGGACATGGGCGCGCCCGCGGAGCACACCGCGGCAAGGACCGTTGGCGTTGGGGACGCCGGCATGTGTGGTGGGCAGGGTCCCGCGGCATCGGGTAAACCACCTGATGCGCAGTCCGCCCGCGCCTGCTAGAGTCAGGATACGGTCGGTAGCACGCCCGCGCCGACCTACCGGACGGAAGGAGGGAACCGACGATGGTCCGCATCGCAGGCGAGATCGTCATTGACCGGCCGGTCGAGGAGGTCTTCGACTTCGTGGCCGATGAGCGCAACGAGCCCCGCTACAACCCGCGTATGCGCCGCGCCGAGCAGACCTCGACCGGGCCCATCGGCCCGGGCACGCGCTTCCGGGCGCAGGTCACGACGCTGGGCCGTCCCGTCGAGATGACCATTGAGGTCACCGACTATGAGCGGCCCCGGCACCTGGCCTCCGCGACGCACCTGCCGAGCATGGAGATCCGCGGGGCACTGGCCTTCGACCCCGTGCCCGGAGGAACCCGGCTGCGCTGGGCGTGGGAGATGGAGCCGCGGGGTAGCACCAAGTTGCTGACGCCGCTGGTCGCCCGCATCGGCCGGCGCCAGGAGGAAGCCAACTGGGCTGGCCTCAAGCGGTACCTGGAGGGGCAGGCGGCGCCGCTGGCCCACCCCTGAGCGGGAGGAGCGGCGGCATCAGATCGGGGAAAGGAGGACGCTATGTGGTGGCAGGACGTGCTCCTGGGCTGCTGGAACGGCCTGAGCGCGTGGGCGGTGCTGATCGTCCATGCGTTCGGGGGCTGGCAGGAGTATCCGCTCTTCGACAGCGCCCGGGGCGGCAATTGGTACGACTTCGGGTTCCTGCTGGGCGCGGGATCCCCCCTGCTGGGGATGTTCGGCACTGGCAGGCGGGCGGCCGGAGCGCAGCGCAGACGGGCGAGTTGACACGGGCTGCCGGCACGACACCTCGCCAGATGGTGGTGAGGTGCCCGCCTCAGCCCCGTATGGCCGGTACTCTCGCCTCGCCCGCGATCCACGCGGTAGAATGGCTCGAAGAGGTGCGGCAGATGCTCCGGTGCGATGCCCGGGCCCGTGTCGCGGATCCGCACCCGTACCTGGCCGCCCTCACTGCTGCCACCGATGCGCACCATTCCACCCGCCGGCGTGTAGCTCACGGCGTTGTCCAGCAGATTGCTCACCGCCTGGCGCAGTTTGCGAGCATCGCCCTGGACTAGCAGCGGTCGATCCAGCCGTATCTCCAGGGTCTGCGACTTACCCTCGGCCAGCGGGCACAGGCCCGTCACCGCCTCGCGTACGATGTCGCGAAGATCTCCCAGATCCAGTGTGAGGGCCTCGGCGTCGCGCTGCACCCGTGCCAGGGTCAGCAGGTCGGCGACCAGCACGCCCATGCGCTCCGCCTCGGCCACGGCTTGCCGCAGGATGCGCTCATACTCTTCCGGCGTATGGCGGTTCAGCAGCGCCACTTCCATGCTGCCCTGCAGGACGGTCAAGGGCGTGCGCAACTCGTGAGAGGCGGCGGTGGCAAAGCGTTGCTGCCGCACCATAGCCTGCTCGATGGGCCTCAGGGTGCGCCCCGCCAGGACATAGGCCCCCAGGACCGCCAGGATCAGCACCCCGACATCGAGGGCGACGATCTGCTGGACCATGCTCCTCTCGTCCCGCGCGAAGAAGCCGGCGACGCCGTGGCGTACCGTTGGCTCCAAGGATCGCGGTTCGGCCTGCTGCAAGCTCACCAGGATGCGGTAGAGCACCAGGCTGAGCAGCCCGACGATGGCTGCCAGGATCGCCAGATACCAGAGGGTCAGGCGTGGACGTGCGACGCTGAACATGGGCGGCTCTCGCGGCGTAGGGTGTAGCCGACCCCGCGCACGGTCTGGATGAGCGGTGTGGCGAAGGGTGCATCGATCTTCTGGCGCAGGTAGCGCACATAGACGTCGATCACGTTGCTCTCGACCTCGGCATCGCTCCAGACGTGCTCGGCCAACTGCTCCCGGGTCACGGTCTGGCCGACGTGGTGCACCAGGTACTCCAGCAGGCCATATTCGCGCGCGGAGAGGGCGATCTCGCGCCCGCCACGCCGGACACGCCGGGCCGCCGCATCCAGTTCCAGGTCACTCACCTGCATCACGCTGGTGCGCGCCATGCTCTCGCGCCGCAGCAGCGCCCGCACGCGGGCCAGGAACTCGCCGAAGGAGAACGGCTTGGTGAGATAGTCGTCGGCGCCGACATCCAGGCCCAGGATCTTGTCCTGCTCCGTGTCGCGCGCCGTGAGCATCAAGATAGGGATGGTCTTGTGTGCGGCGCGGAGCTTGCGGGCGATGGCGATACCGTCCATGCTGGGGAGCATCAGATCGAGCACCAGCAAGTCATAGTCATGAAGCAGGGCGTCGAGGTAGCCGTCTTCCCCATCGTACGCCACGGCGACGCTGTAGCCCGATTCCCGCAATCCCTGCGCGACGAAATCCGCGACCCGGTGTTCGTCCTCCACCACCAGTAGCCTCATCGCTCCCTTACCTTCCGTTGCATGGCTGGTCGCCGACGCGCGCGGAATAGGAGTATGGAGCGTCCTCCCAGGGCATGGACGCGCAATATAGCCACTCCTCATTCTCCTTCCAGAGTGACACAGCACGAGACCAGCGCGTAGGGCCGAATGGGGTGGTCCGCGGGGGACGGATGGCCCTATGAGGCTCGGACTGTCCCTTCCGCTTCCGCAACTGGCATCCAGGCGTGGGCTGCCCCGCTCGGCCAGCGGCTTCCCCGGGACGTATTCTGCGCCCCTCATCACCGTCTCATTTTCGGAGTGTATAGGTGAGTCGAGAGGCCGGAAATGGACGTGTCAGCATGGCACACGTCACGGAAGGGACCAATGGCGCTGGATACGAGGGCGAATGCCTCTGGCGCGCGCCTTTCGCCGTGGCGTAGCGTGGACTGGTAGAGGAATCGCAAAAGAGGTCCGCAAGAGAAAGGAGAGCGTACATGAAGCAGTACAGATACCTGAGTATGCTCGGCGTGCTGCTGGCTCTGCTGATGGTATGGGCGCCACGACCGGCGCTCGCGGCACAGACACTGCAGGGTAATACTGTGACGGTCGCCAATACCCAGACGATCGACGACGATGTGTATAGCTTCGGCAGCACAATCACCATCGACGGCACCGTGCGGGGTGACGTGGTGGCGGTCGGCGGCACCATCACCATCAACGGCACGGTGACCGGCAACGTCAACGCCGCTGCCGGCACCATCACCATCTCCGGACAGGTGGACGGCAGCGTGCGCGCGGTCGGAGGTGACATCACCGTCGATGGGCGCATCGGGAAAGATGCGCTGATCGCGGGCAACACCATCGATGTCGCCGCCAGCGCACGGATCGGTCGTGACGTGAATGTCGGGGCTCGCACCGCCAACCTGAACGGCTACGTGGGGCGGAACGTCGCCGCGAATGTGCAGACCTTGCACATTGGGGGGACCGCCAGCGTGCATGGCAATCTCAGCTATGGCAGCGACAAGGCTGATATCGCACCGGGTGCGCTTATCCAGGGTACCGTTCAGCATACGCACTTCGACGCCCAGTGGCCAGGCACCTGGCAGATCTGGACGACCGGCGTGTGGCCGGCGGTGGTGGCGTTCGCCTGGTTGCGCGGCTTCTTCAGCCTCGCGGTCCTGGGCCTGCTGTTCTTGCTGCTCGTGCCCAGCCTCGGCCGTCGCACGGTTACGACGCTTGGCCGGCGGCCCTGGGCCAGCCTGGGCCTGGGCCTCGCCGTGCTGATCACGGTGCCGATCGTCACGGCCGTGACCTTCGCGCTCGGCGTGTTCATCGGTGGCTGGTGGCTGGCGCTGCTGGCGCTGGCGATCTACGTCCTGGCCATCGCCCTGAGTCTGCCGATCACCGGGTTCTTTGTCGGCCAGTGGCTGCTGCGGCACGTCGGTGCGCGGGAGGTCTGGCCGGGAGCTGCGCTGATCCTGGGGCTGGCCCTGGTGATGCTGGCCAGCCTGGTGCCGATCCTGGGTGCCCTGGTGGTGATCGTGGCCGTGCTCTTTGGGCTAGGCACCCTCACGCTCTCGCTGTATGGCGCTAGGCGGAGTGAGACGAAGGACACTCCTGGGGGGCTGGGCAGTGGGTCGGATCTCCGTCCCGTGCCGAGCATGGGCGAGATGCGGCGCACGATGGATGCCTCCACGGCCTGAGTGTGTCGGCGGCAGGGACTTTCTCTGAGGATGGAAGGAGATGCAGGGGGGATGTGGAGTGGCGGATCCCGCGTCGCGCTCGTCGGCGCTGATAGTGTCGCGGCGATATCAACGGTCGGCGGAGGCATCGCGGTGGCGACCGGAGTCGACAGGTTCCCGGCCGATTGGCTGACCGGAACGCCATTCATCGGATCCGGCAGAGAGTAGATCCGATGGCCAACACCATAGGCGAAAGCACTACCGCTCTTCTTGCAGCAGTGGAGGTCACCATGGCGACGTCGGCGCCACAGAGTTGGGAACGGCCCCTATTGACCCTAGCCTACGCTGGAGAACGCCCGGTTGCTCAGGCGGCCCCTCGCCCGAGCGTTGACCTAGCGGTGCTGGAGCGCGCCTATGCCCAGTGTGCGACGCTCACATTGCTGCATAGCAGTACCTTTCACGCGGCCACCCGTCTCCTGTCGCGCGACAAGCGCCGGGCCATGCAGGCGCTCTACGCCTTTTGCCGCGTCACCGACAACATCGTGGACTGCGGCCACGCAGCAGTGGAAGCCACGCTGGCCGCGTGACGCCGCGGGGCGACCATGTCCCAGCCACCCCCGGATGACCTGGTGGCCACGGCCTGGGCGGATACCCGCACCTGCTTCCGGATCCCAGCCCACTATGCCGAGCAACTCGTCGATGGCGTGGCCCGCGACCTACGGCAGACGCGGTACGCCACGTTCGCGGATCTGGCGACCTACACCTATGGGGTAGCCTC
>DATLQX010000166.1:0-3326 GCA_035534995.1 Chloroflexota bacterium
CCACACAAGCAAGCTGGGCGGAATGCTGACGATTCCGGCCTGCTCCTGGTCGTCCCACCACAACGCGATAGGGGTTCCCGCCGCCAGGTCCAGCGGGGCGTCCGCCACGAATACCTGGCGGCCATCGGCGAGACGCGCCCCGGCGGTCCCGGTCGCGATGCCCTCAGCCACGCGAGGCTCGCTCAGCCCGAGGTATGCTCAGTACCAAATGCTCAAGCGCGAGGCGCGGGGTGACATTTGCCTCAACGCGAGCGGCGGTCTCCTGAATCCGCGGAAGAAAGGCGACAATGTCCCCCGGCCCATAGGGAGGCGCCTCCCCGCTCCCCACGACCTGGCCCCGGAGCGAGGGCGCCGCCCCGGCCTGAGAGAGCAGCAAGGCGTCGCGCCACCAGGTCTCCAGGAGGGCGCAGAATTCGAGTGCCCGCTCGCGGCTCTCCAGGAACGTTCCCTTCCCCAGCCAGCTCTCCACCGAAAGTAACCGGCGATAGAGCCCGTTGCCGGCCAGGCCCCCGATCAGGGACAGCGACTCCCGCTCCTTCGCCAGAAGCCGGGGGTCCGCCAGGGCGCGGATCGCCCAACCCGGACGACCGCGAGCCAGAGCGGCTAACTCGTGGGCGCGAGCCGGTTCCACAGCGAGTTCCCCTATCAGACCCTCGGCCAATACAGCCGCCGCGACCGGCTGCAAGGCTAACGACTGACAGCGTGAACGGATGGTGATCGGCAAGGTCTGGGGGTCCACGGCGGTGAGGATCAGGGTCACTCGCGGTGGCGGCTCCTCCAGGGTCTTGAGCAGCGCGCTGGCGGCGGCGGCGTTCAGGCTATCGGAGCCGGCAATACATAGGAGCTTGGCGGGCGCTTCGGTGGGAGCGAGAGCGACCCACTCTTCCACCTGGCGGATCTGCTCGATTGTTATGTCACGTTTATCGTCCGCTCGTTCGATCAGCCGCACATCGGGATGGCCGCCGCGGGCGACCTGCCGGCAGCCGCGGCAGGCACCGCAGGGCCGCGGCTCGAGTCCGGAACAGACCAGGGAGCCGGCGAGGCGGAGCACCAGGCTCGTTTTCCCAACCGACTCCGGGCCATGCACCAGGTAGGCATGGCCCAACTTCGAGCGCATTCGCGCTCTTTGCAGCAGATCCCAAGCCCATCCATGCCCTATCATGATGCATACAGGATGCAAGCGAGCCGCCATTCGCGGCAAGGGAAAGGGCATAAGATTGCCGATGCGGGTCGCACTGGTCCACGATTACCTCAATCAGCCGGGAGGAGCCGAACACGTGGTCGAGGTGCTGCACCACCTCTTTCCGGAGGCGCCGCTTTTCACCTCCGTGTACGACCGAGAGGCGATGCCCGACTTCTGGCGCCAGGTGGATGTTCGCACCAGCTTCATGCAACGAATCAGTCCTCGCCTCCGGGTGGCCAAACGGCTCCTCCCCCTCTATCCCTATGCCTTCGAGTCGTTGGATCTCTCAGGCTTCGATCTGGTGCTTTCCAGTTGCAGTACCTTCAGCAAGGGGGTGATAACGCCGCCCCGCACCCTTCATGTGTGCTATTGCCACAACACCACCCGCTTCCTCTGGATGTATCACCAATATCTTGCCCATGAAAGAGTCGGCGTCCTCCAACATGCGGTTCTTTGGCCCATGGTTACGCCGTTGCGGGCCTGGGACTTCCAGGCGGCGCAGCGGGTGGACCACTTCGTCGCCAATTCGCGGGCCACGGCGAACCGGATCCAGAAATATTACCGGCGGCCATCGGTGGTCATCGAGCCGCCGGTTCGCACGGCGGAGTTCCTTGGCGGCGACGGATCCTTCGATGATGCCTTCCTGGTGGTGGCGCGTCTGCAATCGTACAAGCGCATCGATCTAGTGGTCCAGGCCGCCACCCGGCTGGGCATCCCTTTGTTGGTAGCTGGACGCGGACCCGATGAGGCGCGGCTGCGCGCCCTATCCGGCCCCAGTGTCCGTTTTCTCGGCCGGGTCACGAACCGGGAACGGGTTCGCCTGATGCAACACTGCGCCGCCCTGGTAGTGCCGGGGCGCGAGGACTTCGGTCTCTCTACCGTGGAGGCCCTGGCGGCCGGACGGCCCGTGTTGGCCTACGCGGCGGGCGGCTCCCTCGAAATCGTGGTCGACGGGAAGACGGGCGCCTTCTTCCGCGAACCCACCGCCGAGGCGCTGGAGGTTGCCATGAGGAACTTCAAGCCGGCCGCGTACGATCCGGCCGCCTGCAGAGAGCGGGCGCGACACTTCGATATCGCCACCTTCGGGGAACGTTTGCGCGCGCATCTCGATACACTGATCACGGCCCACCGAAGCGATGGGCCGCTAGGGGGACAAGTATGATGATTGAGGGCGTGCAGATCAAGCAGTTGACCACGCACCCTGACGAACGGGGCTTTTTCCGTGAAGTGGTCCGCGTGTCCGACGGACTCTTTGACGAAGGCTTTGGCCAATTCAGCCACTCGCTGATGCACTGTGGCGTAATCAAAGCCTGGCATATCCATCCCAGCCAGATCGACTGGTGGTATGTGCCGATTGGCGCCCTCAAGGTAGCCCTTCATGACCTGCGCGAGGGTTCCCCCACGCACGGGATTACCACGGAACTGCTCCTGGGGGAAATGTATAGCGCGCAGGTACTGAAGATTCCCGCCGGGGTCGCCCACGGCTGCGCCGCCCTGGTCGGTCCGACCCATCTCTTCTATATTACGTCGAAAACCTACGATCCCAGGGAGGAAGGACGCATTCCGCACGACGACCCCGATATCGGGTACGACTGGCTGGGCGGGCCACCAATCAAGTGAACATCGCCGCTTGCGCCATCACCGGCGCCGGTTGATAGGGGCGGATCAGATCCGGTCCTTCGTTGCGGGCGGTGGACACCAGGCTGGACACCGGGTAGACTTCCATCTCCGCCGCCGGATAGGAGTGCAGGAGCCCAAGAATGGCGGGACCGGCGGTGAGATTGGGGTCGAGCCAATCAACCTCGCGGGTCCGTTCGAGAATAGCCGGCATGCGCTGGTGGATGGGCGCCATGAGGCTATTCGGGGCAGTGGTAATGATGGCGCAGCCCGGATTCGGCTGCCCCTCGGCGTCCCGGCTCTCCGCGTAGATACCGGCGAAGGCGAATACCGCGCCCGAGCGCAGGCGGATGTAATAGGGTTGCCGCGACCGCGCGCCCTGCGACTGGCGCCACTCATAAAATCCATCAGCGGGAATAAGACAACGGCGTAGGGTAAGAGCCTGGCGGAACAGGGGCCGATCGAGCAAGGTCTCGGCGCGCGCGTTAATCGGTGGCGGCGCCCCGATCTCGCCCAGCCGGCGAGC
>DATLQX010000167.1:0-8489 GCA_035534995.1 Chloroflexota bacterium
CCAGGTTGAGGCAGGTAGTGGTTTTCCCGCTGCCGCCCTTCCGTTGAGCAAAGGCGATGATCCGTGTCACGGTGCGTCCTCACGGCGATACTGGTATGCCCCTGGCTGGGATAGAGGCAGTGTACCATTGGCGCGCGCGGGTTCACAACGCGCATGGTGGTTTAGAGGGCAAGGATCAGCACCCCGCCAAGGATGGCCAGGCTGCCGCCGATCCGCGGTCGGAGCCCCGCCCGCTCGCCCAGACGCCAGGCGCCGACCACGGTAACCAGGACGATCCCCGATTCCCGGAGCGGCGCCACCACCACCAGGGGCGCCAAGCGGAGGGCGAACAGGACCATGAGGTAGGATACGAGCATCATGGCCCCAATCGTGGCCGCGACGCGACCACTTGGCGCCTCAGTTGGCGCCGGAACCGATGCCGGTGGTACCTGCATGTGCCGGAGGCGCATGATCCCGGCCCAGGCAAGCAGCAGGACGGCACCGCCGCACCACAGGAACCACCCGTAGAGCCAGGGAGGAGCCTGCTGTGTCCCGACTTTGTCGATGGCGGAGTAGGTGGCGATGGCCGCCCCAGTCAGGAGGGCCGGCGCCATCACGGGCCAGGAGGCGCGACTCGGCGTTCTCACGATCAGAATGCCGGCGACCAGCAAGAGGACACCCGCCAGGAGATGGACAGTCAGAGACTCGCCCAGCACGACCACCCCAGCGATGACCGCCAGCAGAGGCGCGCTTCCGCGGGCCAGGGGATAGACAACCGACAGTTCCCCGCGCTGGTAGGCGGTGGTCAAGCCGAGGAAATAGATGAACTCCGCCACGGACGACGCCCCCGCCAGGGCGAAGGTGTGGGGCGAAACCGCCGGGCGTCCAGCCAGGAGCCAGGCAATCGCGACCAGCGGGGTGACGGCCAGGGCCGAGGTGCTCATCGCACGGGTGGCGACCGCCATGGGATCGCCGCTCGTCTTGAGCAGCGCGTTCCAGGCGGCGTTGAGAGCCGCGGCGGCCAGGCAAAGAAGAATGGCGGCGACCATCAAACCCGGTCAGGCGTTCTTCAAGACCACGTTTTGCAGGACGTTGGAGACATCCTCGCAGCGGTCGATCGCCTGCTCCATCAGGTCATAGAGCCGGTTCCATTTCAGGACCTCAAGGGGCGGATAGGTGTCAGGCAGGAACAATTCGGCGATGGCGTTGTGGTAGAGTCCGTCGCCCTCTTCCTCCAGGCGGTGGACTTCGTCGGTGAAGGGAGTAATGCCGGCCAAGGATTCAAGGCGATCTACCGCGTTCACCAGGGCCGTCACGGCGGCTACCAGTAGGGTGCCGGCCTCCAACAAATAGACGGTAGGCTGGGTGATCCCATAGAGCACCAGCATGGTTGCTACTTCATCCACCGCGTCCAGCACGTCGTCAATGATGCTGCCCAGGGTAATGATGTCCTCGCGCTCGAATGGGGTGATAAAGCTCCGATTGAGGAGGGCGAAGATCTCGCCGGTGATCCGGTCGCCCTCATTCTCCAGCTCATGGATTTGCCGGGCTTTCTCCCTGGGCTGAGTATAGTCGTGCAGCATCGCGGCCAGGGCATCCACCCCCGCCTTGCACGCCGCCATGTCCGCGCGGAACAGCCCAAAGAAGGCCCGCTCCTCGGGAATGAGGCGGAGGTTCACCTCGCGCCCCGTTGCCGCGCGGCGCCCATGAGCGTGCCAAACCGAACCCCGCGGGTACGTGCGCGGGTCTCGGGACGCTCCACCATACTTTCACCACTCCGGCTAGAGGCTGTTCGGAGCCCGCTTCTCCCAGGCGCGAAAGCGCGAACTCAGTCTTCTCTCCAGCATGGTACCAGATGACGGCCAGCACGTTTACCATCGCGGGGGGATTGGCGCACCGGAGTCTTGCCCTCGGTTCCTCTTCCTGGGAGGGCGTCACGATCCGACGGGCACCGATAGTCCGCGCGTCTCCGTCACTCCTTCCCGGGTGCGTACGCTGATCTGGAGGCGCGCCTTCGCCGTCCCGTGAGGGGCCGGAATGGGGATCTGGAGGAGCACGTCGCCGCCCGGCGTTGCCGGAGCATGAACGAGGATTGGCTGCTGGCCCTTTCCGGAGAGCACGAGCCGAACATCAACCGCGGCGGGGCGGGCGAGGCTGACCAAGACCAAAATGCCGTGATCGTCGGCCCGCGTTACCAGCATGGTGGACACCGCAAGTCGTAAGGAAGGATAGACCGTGAAAGCGGCGGTTTTCGTCGTCTGGTGAGCGCGATCACCGGCAGTCAGGGTGATCAGTGCCGCCAGGCTGACTTTTCCTTTCAGGGGGCTTACCGTCACCGGCACTGTAAGTTGGTCCATGCCTTTGTGGTCCGCCATGCCGGTGACGACCACCTGACGGTTCAGGGCCGGATACCGCACGACGGCCTTGACCGCCTGTCCGGGAAGGGTTTGTATCGTGAGGATGAGCGTATCACCGCTGGCGACCACGGGTGAGGAGAGGTGAAGGGAGAGCGCCGCCGGGTTGGGAGCCGCGATGGGGGTTGGGGTTGCGCTCGTGAGAGGGGAAATCGTCGCCGTTGACGAGGGTACGGCTGTATTGGGCGCCGTGGTGGGGGATGCGGGTGGGGGAATCGGTGTCGCGGTGGCCGGCGCCGTGGTGGCGGTCGCTGGGGCGGGAGGTGTGGTCGCGGTTGGCGGCACGGGGGCCGTGGTCGCGGTTGGGAGCACGGGGACGGACGTAGCGGTGGCCGGCGGCGGCGGTGGAGGCACGGGGGTGTTGGTAGGGTAGCCTATCGCTTCACTGGTGCCGCGGGCGATCCCGGCCCCTCCTAAGCCCGCCGCCAGCAGGCCGCCGCCAAGGAGCCCGGCGATGAGGGTGGCCAGGATCAGCACCAATCGGGCGGGGAGAGTGGATCGACGGTTCATTTTCCTTCCTTCCTTGCTTGCTTTCCGCTGTACGCGCCAAGTTGACGTTCCGTTGCCCATATGGCCAACAGGGTGACGAATACGACTCGAAAACCGGGAGAGGCCCACTCGGAAAAGTCAGTCAGGCCGAGCACGGCATACACCGCGAGACCGGCGGCGGCCCCGATTTCTCCTGAGCCCGGCCTGCCCATGAGGGTGAGAACGAGCGGTCCAACGACCAAGCCGCAGAGGAGCAGGGCAGCGGGCACTCCCATCTCCGCTCCCGCCAGCAGCACGCTGTTATGGACGATGGGCACCCCATAGGGCGCGTACGCGGCCGGTGATACCACCCGGCCCAGGGCGATGGGGTAGCAATTGGCGCCCACGCCAAGGAGGGGATGATGAAGAATCAGCCCAAACGCCTGTCCCATCTCCTCAACATGGGCGCGGAGCGATTGCACTTCCAAACGGTTGGTTGGATTGAATCGGGGGAGCAGGGCGAGCACTCCGACAAGTATCGCGCCAAGCGGGAGCCGGAGCCGGGCCGCGTCCGTCCGCCGCGCCGGTCGCCCCCGTGCGGCGCTGACCCAGAGGAAGATTGCCCCCAGTCCCATGGCCAGCCACGCGCCGCGCGACGCGGCACAGATGAGGATGATTCCCAGGCAAACGGTAGACACTGCCCGCCGCCCTTTCGGTAGGGTGGCGATGAGCACGATCCCAGTTACCGCCGCCAATCCCGCCAACAGGTTGGGATGGTTGGTCAGGCCATAGGCGCGCAACCAGCGGTGCCCATCCAGCACGATTACGGAGATCCCGGGCGTGGCGGAGTTCAGTCTGGGCTCCCCCAAAATCTTCAGACCAAGCGACCCCTGGCGCGCGACCTGCCCCAGGGCCACCAGGGCCTGGAGGACGAGCGAGGAGAGGAGGGCCGACCCGACAAGCAACGCCGATGGGCGGTAGTTCACCAAGAAGAGATAAAGCAGCACGGCGCCCCAGAGCCGAGCCGCCATTCCCAGCGCCACCTCCGGCTGGACCGAGAACGGCACGCCGGCAAGCGCCAATCCCAGCAGGCCGGCGAGTCCCCCGGCAATCCACGGACAGCCCACCGTCAGCGACGATTCCCCCTTGATCGACAGATACACGGCCCAGGCCGCGAGCGTGATCGCCATCGTCGCGTCAAACCAATAGAGATGGAACGAGAAGGTCGAGCCCGGCCCCCAGTGGACAACCCCACCCGCTGCCAGGGGAGCGGTGAACAGGGTGAGCCACAAACCGCAACCAGTGACGATTTCCAGAACCTCGGCCAAGCCCCGTCCCTGAGGAGTGGACCAGACGATGTGTTTCGCGAGGATTGCTGCCCGCACAGAGTAACCCTATCCCTTGCTTGCCAATCGTGTGCTTACGATCAGTACGGGGTAGGGTTACGTTTACGGGGTGGCCGTGGTACGGCCGGCGCCATCGTAGCTGACCAGCGTGGTGGGGAGCACGGTACGGTGCTGGGGACCACGATCCCCGGCCAGGCGGGCAAAGAGCAGGCGGGCGGCGCTCCGCCCAAGTTCCCCCGGATCATGGGTGATCAGGGTCAGCGGGATGCTCAGCAACCCCGCCAATTCCAGGCCGTCGAAGCCCAGCACCGATACTGCCCGCCGCTCGCTGGTGACAACCTGCAGCACTCCCACGCAGGTGCGATTGTTCAGGGCGAAAAGGGCGGTCGGCGGGTCTGCAAGGCTGAGTAAATGGCGAGCGGCGGCGCTGGCCCGCGCCACGTCTCGGGCGCTCAGCATCAGGAGCGAGGGATCCAGGGGAATTCCAGCTCCTTCTAGGGCGTCACGGTAGCCCGCGATCCGCTCGTCGATGGTGAAGTATGGTAAGCGGTCGCAGACCAGGCCGATCCGCCGATGACCAAGCCGGATCAGATGCTCTACCCCCTGTCGTGCTCCACCCCGGTTGTCCAGTACCACGGCATCTCCCGCGCCGGAGTGAGGAGGCCGGTCGACATAGACAACGGGAAGGCGGGGGTCCAGCTCAAGCGGCCGATGCCGGTCGTCGCGCGCCGGGACGATTAGCAAGCCGGCGACCTGCTGTTGCCGCAAGCTGGTCACCAGCTTTTGTTCACGGATCGCCTGATCATCCGAACTACCGGTAATCACCAAATGGCGATGCCGTAACGCTACCTCCTCGACCCCGCGCGCGATGCCAGAGTAAAAGGGATTCGCCTGGTCGCCGATGACCAATCCAATCAGGGGGAGCGATCGGCCCGCTCTCAGGCTCCGGGCCACGTTGTTTGGATAAAAGTCAAGGGCGTCCACCACCGCCTGGACGCGGGCGGCGGTATCGGGACGCACCCCTGGCTCGGCGTTGACTACGCGGGAGACAGTTTTGAGACTGACCTTCGCGGCGACCGCGATGTCTCGCATGGTAGTCATCTCGCGCCCCCGCGTTCCTATACATGGACGGCATTGGATTGGTTGGGATGCCGTACCGATGGTTTCAGTGTAGCCACTGCTTGACATCGTTGTCATTATCGCGGTACAACGTGGCCTGAACCCGGTCCAGGTGTGCATATCGACAACGGCCGCAAGGAGGCGCGATGGCGCAAGATGCTCCGGTTCTTGAAGCCCGTGGGATCACCCGCAGGTTTGGCCGAGTGACCGCACTCAGGGGTGCGGACCTGGTTGCCCGCGCCGGTGAGGTGTCGGCCCTGGTCGGCGATAATGGCGCGGGCAAGTCCACGCTGATCAAGATTCTCAGCGGCGCCATTCAACAGGATGGCGGGAGCATTTTGATCGATGGGAAACCGGTTTCATTTGGCTCGCCTCAGGACGCGCGCCGGCAAGGGATCGAGACTGTGTATCAGGATCTGGCGCTGGCGCCCTCATTGGATGTGGCGGCCAATCTGTTTTTGGGTCGAGAGATTCGGAGCATGGGTGTGTTTGGCCGCATCGGCTTCCTGAACGATCGGGCCATGCGGCGACAGGCGCAGCAAGAGATGGCCAATTTGCGGATCGGTCTCAGCTCGGTGCGCCAACCAGTTTTTACCCTGTCAGGCGGGCAACGCCAGGCTATCGCGGTGGCGCGCGCCACGGCCTGGGGCCGGCGCCTGGTGATCATGGATGAGCCGACGGCAGCCCTGGGCGTCCGGGAGACGAACATGGTGTTGCGTTTGATCGAGCGAGTTCGCGACTCGGGGCTTGCCGTATTGATGATCAGTCACAGTATGCCCGAGGTTTTCGAAGTCGCCAACCAGATCACGATTCTCCGGTTGGGACGAACCGTTCGCCAAATGCGTCGTGAGGAGGCATCGATGACCGAGGTAGTCTCGTTCATGACGGGCGCCGCCGTGGAGCAGGTAGCGGAGATATAGGATGAGTGAGCCCGCAATCCCTACCCCCACCGGAGTGCCAATCGAGGGGTTGCCCGGTCGCCCCTGGCACCAGCGCGCCGTGCGGTATCTGCTCGGCACCAGCAATCTCTACATTCTCCTGGTGCTCATCTTTCTGGTTGCCCTGTTCAGCGTTATCAGCCCTAATCATGCCTTTTACGGCACCAGCAACTTCCTCAATATTGCCTGGGATAGCGCGGAGACCCTCCTTCTGGCGATCGGCGAGACCTTCGTGATTATCACGGCCGGTATCGATCTTTCGGTGGGCACCGTCCTGATGTGCTCAGGTGTGGTGGCATCCTGGGTGATCGCCAACAACGCGGGCACGGCGAGCCAGGTGGTCAATGGCCACTTTCCTCACGCCGGCACCGCCGTCGCTATGGGAATCGCCGCCGGACTCTTCATTGGCCTTCTCGCCGGAGTGGTGAATGGGCTGCTCGTCACGAGGTTGAAGATGCCATCGTTCATCGTGACCCTTGGGATCTTCAGCGTGGCGAATGGGGTCGGCGAATTGGTAAGCTCGTCGGGCGCTGCTGGGCAACAGGCCATTCCCCCGGTCCCCGATTCGTTCGCCAACTCCTTCGGCAGTGGCAACATGGTCCTCGGCCTCCCCACGCTGATTATCGTCGCGGCGGTGTGCGCGATAATCGCGCATGTCATTCTCACCCGCACCGTGTTCGGCCGGCGGACCTTCGCCGTCGGGAGTAATCTGGAGGGGTCGCGCTTGGCCGGCGTGCCAGTGACCTCGCACCTTATCTGGGTCTATGTTCTCTGTGGCTTGATGTCCGGCCTGGCCGGTATTTTCGACCTGGCTCGTTTCCAAACCGTGGACATCAGTGGACACAGCCTGGACAACCTCAACGCCATCGCCGCCGTGGTGATTGGCGGCACCAGTCTCTTTGGCGGTACCGGCTCGATCGTGGGCACGGTGATTGGCGCTTTCATCCCCACTGTCCTCCGCTACGGCTTCACCATCCAGGGCGTTTCCTCGTTCTGGCAGGACGTGGCGGTGGGAACGATCATTATTCTGGCCGTGCTGGTTGACCAATTGCGACGACAACGAACCACCTAGCGAGCCAGATCTGAAAGGAGGTGAGGCGCACAACGATAGCGAAGCAGGGCTCACTCCGGGCGGTGCCCGACCATTTGTCAAAGTCGACTACGAAAGAGAGTCCAGCATGTTGAAACGCGCGATCATTGGCGGTATCTTCAGCGCCGCGATCATTGCCTCGGGGATGCCTGGTCTGCACACGCGGGTGCACGCCGCTTCGTCCCATAAGTCGTACAAAATCGTGCTCATCGCCGGTATTGCCTCGGATGCCTTCTATATCACCATGAGCCATGGCGCCACCGCCGAGGCGAAGGCGGAAGGCGCCTCTCTCCAGTTCAGCGGCTCGCCCGCCGCGTTCAGTCCATCGACCCAGTTGCCGTATCTCAACGCGGCCATCGCCCAGCATCCCGATTTGATCCTGATTGCTCCCACTGACAAGGTGGCGCTCCAGGCGCCGATTGCCCGGGCGATCAAGGCGGGGATCCCGGTCATTCTGGTCGATACCACCCTCCAGAATCCCTCCATCGCGGTTACTACCATTTCGTCCGACAACGTCGCCGGCGGCGTCTCCGCCGCTGACGCGCTGGCGGCGGCGATCGGGAAAAAGGGCAAGGTGGCCGGGATCAGCGTGAATCCAGGGATCAGCACGACTGATCAGCGCCTTCAAGGCTTCAAGCAAGAGTTGAAGAAGTTCCCTGGGATCTCGAATATTGCGACTGTATACGCCACGGATGACGCCACGAAAGCCGGTTCCATCCTCAAGGGACTGGTGGCCGCGCACCCGGATCTAGCCGGGGTTTTCGCTATGAACGTGGTTACCGGGGATGGCGTGCTGGCGGCGGCGAAGGAGGCTGGAGTGGCCGGCAAGCTCAAGTTGGTCGAGTTCGACGCCGAGCCTGTGCAGGTACAGGCGGTCAAGAAAGGGCAGATCACGGCCCTAATCGCGCAGGCTCCCTATACCATCGGCCAGATGGGGGTGAAGCTGGGGATCGAATACCTGAACGGCAACCACCATCTGAAGGCACATTACGGAACCGGTGAGGCCATCATCACCAAGGCCAACGTGAATAGCGCCTCGGTGAAGAACTATCTGTATTCTAAGTAGCGCGCGATAACCGCTTCGTTGGAGGGGTCGGGCCGGCCTGGCCCGGCCCCTGTACGATTACGCGCTCGC
>DATLQX010000168.1:0-19879 GCA_035534995.1 Chloroflexota bacterium
CACGCACAATGGATTGGGTAGCCTCGCTGAGCGGACCAATCCGCGTGATGCCGCCCTCGTTAATCACCACCCGCAGCCAGTCAGGGTCGAAATCCTTGGTATCAAGCAGATCGGTGCTGTGAGTGGTCACCAGGATCTGGATGGTCTCGGATGCCTCGGAGACAGCATCACGCATCGCGGCGAGCGCGGCCCTATGCAGCCCCGTTTCCGGCTCCTCCATAGCGAGCAAGGACAGGAATTGAGTGTCCTCCGGCGTCCGCTGAAAAAGGGCCAGGAGGATACCGAGGGCACGCAAGGTGCCGTCGGACATTTGCGGGGCAGCGAACCGCATGCCATCCATCGCACCAGCCTGTTTGAAGGAGAGGGAGAATTGACTGCCAAACTTAAAGGTGGCCACATCCAGAATCTCCGGCACCATCGCTTGCAGATACTCGACGATGCGTGCCAGGACAGCGGGTCGTTGGCGGCTCAACCGCAACAGTACTCCGGCGGCATTGCTGCCATCCTCCACCAGAAGTTCGTCCTCTCCGTCCGACATGGTATGCTGGATGCTTGCCGGATCGATGTGATAGAAACGCATCCCGGCCAGGGCCCGATAGACATCCTGAAAAGGGCCGATGCCGGAGGCATTGACCAGGTAGAGATGCCGCGGGAGCGTAGCGGGCATGGCAGGCACATTCGACTGGACCTGTCCGTTACGTACCCGAAAAAAGACAGCATCCTTCTCAGCTTCCGGCTCCCAGATCGAGCACACTTCCTGGCTCAGCGCATAGGCGGTCCCGATGGACCGACCCCCGACCTCGAACCCATATGAGCCAAGTCGCCCATCCGGGAGACGGAACTCAATCCGTACCCCCAATGGCTGAAAGTAGCCGGATCGCAGGCGCGAGATAGCGCCGATATTCTCCCGTGCGCGAACGGCGCCATCGAGGGTCTGGCGCAACCCATCAGCCATGAAAGCGAGGGCATCGAGAAAGTTACTCTTGCCTGAGCCGTTCCGCCCAACCAGGAAGGTGAGCGGTCCTAGCCGTACATCGCAGTGAGCGATGCTCTTATAGTTCTCGATCACCACGCGCGTGATAAAGGTCGATTCATTCGCGTTACGAAGCATCGTTGCCCCTAACCTCGGCGTGGAGAAAACAAGCAGGCTACCACGAGCAGTATAGCAAGTACGCTGCCTAAAACACCCTCCCGCCCAGCGGCGTCTCCCTCTCGGGCGCCAGGAGCACGACGTGCCCGGCGGCGTTGGGAAGGCCCAGGACCAACACTTCGGAACTGAAGCCGGCGATCCGGCGCGGCGGGAAGTTCACCACCGCCAGGACCTGCTTGCCTGGCAGATCCTCCAGGCGATAGACCTCGGTAATCTGGACGCTTGAGCGGCGGAAACCCAGCGGGCCGAAGTCGATGGTCAGTTGATAGGCGGGTTTGCGAGCAGCGGGGAACGGTTCGGCGCTTACGATGCGCCCCACCCGAATATCGAGGCGCTCAAAATCGTCGATGGTCACCTGATCGCGAATGCCTGGGGTCATATCCCGCTCCACGTCTCGCTCCCTTCCACCAGCCAGCGGTCGCGCTTGCGAGATCCCTGCCGTTCCGCTCCGCGACCACAATCGCCCGTCTCTACCAGGGGACTACACTCCCCGGTCTCGCGGCTTGTACTGTTTCATCCCCATCCTCCGGCGGCAGGATGACCAGATTATCCCGATGAATCAGCTCATCACCATGGGTGTAGCCGAGAATGGACTGGATGGCCGCCGACTGGGCGCCCAGGATGCGGGCGGCCTCGGTCGCGGCGTAGTTGGCGAGCCCGTAGCCAATCACCGCTCCCTGGTTATCCCGCACCTCCACCGGTTCCCCACGGACGAAGTTTCCTTCCACTCCGGCCACCCCGGCCGGCAGCAGGCTGCGCCCCTGGCGGCGGAGCGCCCGCGCCGCTCCTTCATCCACCAGGAGCGCGCCCCGCCCGCTCAGGTGCGCCCGCAGCCAACGACGGCGCGCGTCGAGCCCACTCCCCTGCGCGAGGAAGCGGGTACCGATCTCGCCGTTCACGGCTCGAGTGAGGCCATCCGCGATTCTCCCGTCGGCGATCACCATGGGGATGCCGGCATCGGTGGCCAGGCGGGCGGCCCGGAGCTTGGTGATCATCCCTCCAGTGCCCACCAACGAACTGGATCCTTCAGCCAGCCGCTCAATCCCCGCCGTCACCGCTGGTACCTCTCGGATCAGAACCGCCCGTGCATCTCGGCGGGGATCCGCGGTATAAAGCCCGGCGATGTCGGTAAGGATCACCAGTAGATCGGCGTCCACCAATCCGGCTACCACGGCGGACAAGGTATCGTTGTCCCCGAACTGGATCTCGTCGGTAGCCACCACGTCATTCTCGTTGATCACCGGAACCACTCGGTGGCGGGTGAGCCCAAGCAGGGTTCCGCGGGCATTCAGATAGCCCTGGCGCGTGCCCAAATCTCCGGGGGCCAGCAACGCCTGAGCTACCGGGATCCCGTGGCGAGCGAAAAGCCGGTCGTAGAGCTGCATCAGCCGTACCTGCCCGATCGCGGCCAGCATTTGCTTGGCGGGAAGATCGGGACGGCGCCGCAGGTCGGGGAAGCGGGATCGGGCGGCGGCCACGGCGCCCGAGCTGACGATCAGGGTCTCGGCGCCCGAAGCATGCAGTTCCGCCACCTGCGCCACCAGATGGTGCATTGCTCCACGATCCAGAGCCCCGCGGTCGCTGGTGAGAAGGTTGCTCCCCAGTTTGACCACCACCCGCCGCAAGAACTAGATGCCCTCGCCGCCGCGCATCACCCGCATGACCACCCTGCCCACCAGCCCGACCACGATCAGGTTCCAGGCCAGGGCCCCCGACAGGAGATGCACGCCCAGGGCGCCGAGCGCCAGGGTCACCACGCCGGCAAAAAAGCAGATCATGGCAATGCCGCGAAGACCGTCTCGGAGGGAATGGGCCACGATCGCCTGTCCACCCCGGACTTGCAAGCGCACCGGCACGTTCCACGACTGGCCGCCCTGCTCCCGCACTCTGAAATGGCCCAGGGTGGAATGGCCGCACCCCTGGGGCTGCACCACGCTGAGGGAGACTTCCAGCTTCCCGTCAGGTTCCAACCACGCGGCGGGCCGATCTGGCCGGAGCCAGGGAACGTCACTGTCGAAGGTGCACAGCAGCTTCTGGTTGGTCCGATTCCGCAGTCGTATCGTGCGCTTGTCGATTGGCGTCAGGGTCACGCTTCCGGCGGCGGCGATCCTCACTTCATGGGGCCGAAGCTTGATCGCGCGCGAATCAGCCGGCGCGACCGTTCCGTTCGTTCCCGGCGTCCCCGGCACTCCTCCCCGTGGACTCAGAACGGGCATGGTCCCAGAGCCGGAGGCGGAGCGGGACAGCGACCCGGTCACGGTGCGCCGCGATGATCCATCGAGCGGCGAGGTGCCCCTCAGCGCCTTCCGCATGTCCGGGGCCGTGCCATGCCGGGCACGAGGATCAAGAACCAGCGAGCGATCGATGGCGGCCGCCACCGGGACGCTGATCTCCGGCGCGACACTCCGCGTGGGAGGGAAATCAAAGGGACGGTGCTTCCGGGGGTCGCGTCCGGTGAGTAGATGGTGCATGGTGGCGCCCAGGGCATAGAGGTCGCTAGCCGGTTCGGCCAGCCCCTGATATTGCTCGGGTGGAGCATACCCAGGGGTGCCGATAGCCGTCCCCTGGGCCTGGCGGGTGATCGCGCGGGCGATCCCGAAATCGATCAGGCGGATCTGTCCTTGAGGGGTCAACATCAGGTTAGCCGGCTTGAGGTCGCGGAAAATCAAGGGATCCGGGCGTCCATGCAGATAGCTCAGCACGTCAAGCACCTGCTCGGCCCAGGGGAGCACGCGACTCTCCGGCAGACCGGGGCGACCCTCCTCCACCAGCACCTGCTCCAGGGATCTCCCCTCCACCAGGTCCATCACCAAATAGTGACGCTGGCCCTCGCTGAAGGTGTCGTGTACCACGGGGATGGCAGGATGCTGGAGACGCATGAGCGTCTCGCCCTCGCGCAGGAACCATGCCTCGGCTTCGGCTCGTTCCTCGGGGGTTCCCCAATGCTGAAGCAGTTCCTTCAGGGCTCGGTGCTTCCCCGCTAGTCGGAGATCCTCGGCTCGATAGACAGCACCCATGGCCCCCTCGGCCAGAGCTTGAATCACGCGATAGCGATTATCCAGTATTGTATTCGGGGCGAGGGGGGCATAGCCCCTGGAGGTACCGCGCGTGGGCGTCGGCGCGCTTGGCGCGGTCAGCGCCACGGGCTTTGCCGGCGCCAGCCGCATCCCGCAGACTCCGCAAAAGCTTCCCGATCCTGCCGGCCCCCCACATGAAGGGCAACGCACGCTGCTCACCACCTGGGCATCCCTCGTTTGTGTCCTTGTCCACTCCGCCGCGTCGCCAATCGCGGCCGGAACCTGCCAGATGCTTGGCACACCCCATGATGGTACGACATCCGCCAGCACCTGCGTAGAGGGCCGGAAAAGTTCCGTCCATCGGTTTGTCGGTGCTATGATGACCATAGCCCCGGCGCGTTGGTCTCCGGGTTATGCACGGGCGACGGCTTACCGATAATCGCGTCTGGTACGATTCGGACAGGGTTGACGTTAGGCGGCCCCGCGGTGGCACTGACGATCGCGGCTCCTCGCCTCTCCTGGTGAGCAAAGAATGGAATTGCGGCATCCCACGGGCGTGGCCGGATCGCATCCTTCCTATACCGTTGCGCTCGCGGCAATCGGTCATTTCCTGGTGCGCGAACGTGGCCGAGGCGTGCTGATCGCCGAGTTGGACACCGGCTTCATTGTGTCCTGGCACGACCCGATGAATTGGGGGCGCGCTTTTCACCGAACGGTCGAGCACCATGAGATTCTCGATCAGACGGGGCCCATTCAGGGGGTGCTCCTGACCATTGAGCAGGCGCGGGAGCCGGCCAAGAAGCGGTTGTTCCGCAAACAGCAGGAGGTATTCGACCTGACCCTGCTCGATTTTTTTCAGGCTCTGGGTGCCCGCTTGGATCGCCAGCGGGCCGTGGCAATCACCTTGATCGAGACCGATACCGGTTTCCGCCTGCTCTATTGGGTGGACAAGGCGACCTTCGTCATCCAGGGCAGGCTACGCATGCCGATCAGCCTACACCACGATGACAGCCTCGACCATGAGGCAATGAAGGCGACGATTGAGAGCGAGCGCGTGCTTCGTGAACAGGAGTTCGATGCCGTCGAGCACTCCCTGCGGACCAGTCCCAAGGACTTTCCCACCTTGATCGCCGCGATGGCAAACGTCGAAGGCGATTTTCGTTACCGTGACGCCGAGGAATTGGCGGTGCGGATCGCGACCCTCCTCCCAGAGCGAGAAGAGGCGCACTATCATGCCGCGCGCTATGCCTTCGCCCGCGGCGATCCCGCCACCGCCGCCGCGCGTTTGCCCCCGGCCTTACGCGCGCGGCCTCCGTTCCCGGAGGTCTTGGGGCTTCAGGCGCGTATCCTCTGGGCGACCGGCAAGCGGAATGAAGCTCTTCTGGTCTGGGAGGAAGCCACCCAGGCCGATCCACCCATTCCCGTGCATCATCAGCAATACGCTCGCGCCCTCATTGCCCTGGGTCGGGCGGAGGATGCCGTGCCACATGCTCAGGCGGCCGAGGTGAGCACCATCGCGCCAACCCGTGAGATGGCGCTGGACCTTCTGGCGGCCGAGATCGAGGCGGCACGGAATTCGGTGGACCCGACTCCCCGGAAGGGCGGAGAACGTCCGAACTCGTTCACCCCCGGCGCCGCGCCCGCGAGCGCCGATCTTCACCCCTTCCTCACCGGCGAGGAGACGAGACCGGAAAGAGCTCGCGGACGTCTGAGCGCCCGCCTGGGTGGCAACGAGTGGGAAGTCTGGGATCAACCAGAGCGGCCAGCCTATGGCCTGCCGCTCACTTCCAGCCCTCTGCCTCCCGGCCTGGAGACCCCAGAAGGCTCCAACATACCCCAAGCGCCGCCGAATCCAGACCGGCCGCCATTTCCGGCCACCGGATCGGGACGGCTCGGCGGCCGATTGGGCGCCAATCGAGTGCCTCCCGAAAGCGCCGGTGACGAACGATCAGCCGAGGGGACGGCCGAGGATGAAGCGGAAATCGCGGCTCTACGCGCGCTGCTGGCGGACCGGCCGAACGATCCGGTGGTGCTGCGCAAGCTCGGCTTCGTCCTGGCCCGGAAGGGTCAGTTAGACGCGGCGGCCGAGGTGTACCGGAAGGCAAGGGAGAGAGATCCTGGCTCGTGATCAGGATCGCCCGCGGCTCCGCCGCTGGATCCACACCGCCAGGGCAAGGGCAGGGATCTCCATGGCGTAAAAGGCCAGGATGCTCAGGTGGGCCACGACTACGATCAGGATCGCGAAGGCGCTGGAGCCGGCCACGAGGGAGAGCGGAGCCACCCCCGGAAGGATGGCCAGCCTCGTGGCCTCTTCTTTCTCGGTCAGCCCCCGCACAATCAGGTACATGGCTGGTCTGGGGTGGCCCGAGGGACGTACGTCGCCTCCGCTTGCCGGGGTAGGGAGTAAGGACGCGGAAGCCGCGACTCGGTTCACCAGTGTTTCCACCATGCCATGCGGTTCCAACCATGCGCCCGTCAAAGTGAGTTCGAGCCACGGCACGGTGGTGCTAAAGGCGCAGGAGAGGCGATCGCTCGTATGGTTATGCAACTCCAGGCGGGTACCATCCGGAGGAGCAACCAGGGTGATCCCGCCACGGGTGACCTGGGCTGTTCCCGGTAAGAGGGACACCGCGTTCATGGGAGCCGGTTCATCCCGCGGGCAAAGCATCACCTCGATTCGCGCCGCCCCCGTGAGGAGGTCGGGGGGATGGGGGATCGGCGCCAATTGATGGTGTCCCTGGCTGAGCCGTGGGAGGTTCGCCAATGGAGTCGGAGCATGGAGCGCGCGGTACATATCGCTCGCCGTATCAAATCGCCGGCGTGGATCAAGGACCAGAGCCCGATCGATGGTCGCCGCGACATGAAGGCTGAGGCGCGGAGCCATGCGGGCCGCGGGAGGAAAATCGAACGGGCGGCCGTTTCTCGGATCTCGGCCGGTGAGCGCGTGATGCATGGTGGCGCCCAGGGCATACAGATCGCTGGCCGGTTCGGCCAACCCTTGATACTGTTCCGGCGGCGCGTAGCCAGGTGTGCCAATGGCCGTACCCTTGCTCTGGCGCGAGAAGACGCGGGCAATGCCGAAGTCGATCAAGCGGATCCGTCCGTCGGAGGTGAGCATGAGGTTGGCGGGTTTGAGGTCGCGGAAAATCACCGGGTTGGGCCTGCCGTGGAGATAGCTCAATACATCAAGTACCTGATCCGCCCAGGAGACCACCAGATGCTCCTCAAGGGCGGCGGATGCGTGTCTTGCCTGGATCCGCTCCAGGGTTTCTCCCTCGATCAAGTCCATGACCAGATAGTGGCGTCGATCACTGATCACGGTGTCATGGATGCGGGGAATGGCCGGATGGTCAAGGCCCCGTAAGGTCTCGCCCTCGCGGAGAAACCACGCCTCGGCCTCCGCCTGTTCCTCCGCCGTACCCCAGAAAGGCAAAAGCTCCTTGAGCGCCCTTGGGGCCCCCTGGTCGAGGAGATCCGCCGCCCTGTAGACCGTGCCCATGGATCCTGCCGCCAGGACGGCATCCACGCGGAAGCGTCCGACCAGGGTCGAGCCCAGGGGAAGGGGAACCGCGAGCGTCATGGGCGCGGCGTCAGTCCCCAAGCGCCGCGTTTCGCGCCCCAGGTCACTGGATACCTTCGTTCTCCTTTGCCTTGTCCGACTACTAAATCGTGAGGTTACGTGTGCTTTGTAGGGACGTCCCTACGATTACACGCCATCGCCAACCATACGACCTCAACGTAGTCCACCGGCACGTCCCGTTCCAGACTAGCGCCAAAAGGCTCCGCTCGCAACAGACAAGAGTACTGAAATGTTCATGCAATTTTCATCTAGGGAATCTACACGCTATGTTTATAACTACCTTGATTTATGGACGACGAGAGTAGTGCAGCCAGTTGGTCGGGAAAGGATACGCTATATGAGCCGCTGGTCACGCCTATTCCCGACCGTGGGGTTGTTGGGCGTCGCGGCCTATTTGTTCCTGGGAGCAGTGCCATCTCATGACGGAGGGATGATCCCGGCCGCGTCGGCGCCACCCCGAATCAGCGCGCCGCCTTCACTAGACGTGACCGCTCCAGCCGCCCGTGTGGGCCACCCAGGGGCCGCCAGCCGCCTCCCGACCTCCCGTGTCCTTAACCAAGGCGCGGCGGACGGCATTTTCCAGACTCTTCAGTTCTCCCCTCGGGCCGCCCTCCCCGGCAACCCGCAACGGCCCCCCGGTCTCGCGGGCCAGGCGCTGGTGCGCGCGATGTCCCTCCTCCGTCTGCCCAACGTGCTCCCGGCGGTGACGCTCAGGGTGCCGATTCTGATGTATCACTTCGTCTCCTCCCTTCCCGCCGCCACCGCGCTCAACTATGGGCTTACGGTAACCGATACCAACTTTACCGCGCAGCTCGCCTACTTGCGGGCCCAGGGCTACCACACGGTGAGCGTCCGGCAGGTCTTCAATGCCCTCTACCACCACGCATCGCTGCCGGTCAAACCGGTCATGCTCACGTTCGACGATGGCTACGTGGACAACTATACCGATGCGTTTCCTATTCTGCGCCGTTTCCACGACCACGCGGAATTTAATATCATCAGCGCCTACGTTGGCCAGACGGTTGGGATCAATAGCTACATGACCTGGCCGCAACTCAGGCAACTGGCCGCCGCCGGCATGGACATCGGCTCGCATACCGTCGACCATCAGGATCTCGGCACGCTCTCGGTCGATCAGGTTCGCTTCGAACTGCGGGATTCGCGGAATATTCTCCAGCGGAACTTGCATGTGCCCGTAGAGTGGTTGGCCTACCCATCCGGCGAACCGTTCAAGACCGGAAGTCTGGAGGCACGGCAGTTGCTCCTCTCGTTGTTGCCGGAGTACGGGTATGTCGGGGCCCTCCTGGATGGCCCGGTCACCACGAGCAGCCAAAATGCCCAGACTCCCTTCCAGCTGGAGCGGATCCGAGTAGCGGGCGGCGAGGGGCTGGCCGACTTCGCGGGCAGCCTCACCTCGTAGAGTAAGGACGATAACGGCGTGATGGACATTCAGCGCGTGGGCGTGGTCGGCTGCGGTCAGATGGGGGGCGGGATCGTCCAGGGATTTGCCCAGGCGGGCTTCCCCGTGGTGGTCCGGGAAAGTACCAGCGAGTTGCTCGATCGGGGCCTGAACCGGATCTCGGACATCCTGGCGCGCGCGGTAGAGAAAGGCAAGCTAACCGACCCAGATCGCCAGAGCACGCTTGGGCGGATTACCGGCACCCTGGACCTCGCCGATTTCGCTGATTGTGATCTGGTGATCGAGGCGATCGTGGAGCGGATGGACGCCAAGCAAGAGGTGTTCTCCACCCTTGATCGGCTGGTCAAGCCGGAGGCGATCCTGGCCAGCAATACCTCCTCGCTGGCCGTAATGGAACTTGCCGTCGCGACCAAGCGCCCGGATCGGGTAGCCGGCATGCACTTTTTCAATCCAGTCCCGATCATGCCGATTGTCGAGGTGGTCCGCACCATCCTTACCAGTGATGAGACGATCGCGACGATCCGGACGGCCGCGGCTGCGTTGGGCAAGACAGTGGTGCTGGCCAGGGACACGCCCGGTTTTATCGTGAACCTTCTCCTCATTCCCTACCTACTGGATGCCATTCGCGCCTACGAACACGGGGTGGCCAGTCGAGACGATATCGACGCCGCCATGAAACTGGGCTGTGGGCTCCCCATGGGCCCGCTCACCCTGGCCGACTTCATTGGCCTGGACACCGTGCTGTATATCGGTGACGTGCTGCTTGGTGAACTGCACCAGGAGAAGTATGCCGCGCCGCCGCTGCTCCGCCGTATGGTGACCGCCGGTCTCCTGGGCCGCAAGAGTGGCCGCGGCTTCTACGACTATCCCTGACCGAGGCTCCATTCGGCGTCCCAGGGTGTTTCGCCGCGGAGTGCCGTGACCGCACGTCCGCCCCTCCCCTCGTTAGCGCGGGGTCGCGGCGGCCAGCGGGTCCACGGGGAACTCGCCCGTACGCACGATGTGGCCGCACTGTCCATTGACACAATGCAGAAACGTACGCTTGATTTTCAGGCCGCCTCGACCTTCGATAATTGTTTCATCCGGGATCATGGGGAACCCGCATGCCTTGCATTTTGGTGGATTTTCCGCGGAACGTCTGGCCATTTCTCTCTCCCGTTCAACTGGCTGTCCCATTCAGCTTATTGACAGCCCCTGGTAGACTCTGCTAATCTTGGCGGCAGGTTTGTGGATGTGCGGGTGCTGTATTGATATACGGATTGGCCACCAAGTAGAGGTTGGATTTGCGAAAGTTCGCGGCGATCCTCACCCTGGCAGCGTATATCGTCGGCCTTGGATGTGGTTTCTCTCCCGCAAGCGCCTCTCCGTCGCTCGACAATACTAGCACAGGCGGCGCCCCCTTCGCCACCTCCTTCATTTATCCCGTCGGCGCCCCAAACAGCCAACCCACCTGGGACCAGGGCAACAGCAACGGCTATTTTATTACTCAGGGATTCAATACTTCCTGCGATCCCTCGCTCAATCAGGGCTTCTACCTGTACAGTACCTACTTTTGCGGCCACACGGGTGTGGATCTGGCTTCCTCGACCGCGAGCGCGGTGATTCATGCTACCGCCGCCGGTGTCGTGGTGGCGGCCGGCTACAATGCCGGCTACGGGGTAATGGTCCGGCTGCGTCATTATCTTCCCGATGGGAGTATCGAATACTCTCAGTACGAGCACATGGCGTATGGAAGCCTTTCCGTCTATACGGGGGAGATTGTCTCGCAAGGCCAGGAGTTGGGGCTGGTGGGGGCCACGGGGTTCGCCACCGGCGCGCATCTTCACTTCGAGATCAAGTCGGTCGACGAGGACGGTTGGGGTTACACCTTCGGCAATGCCGCCCTGATTGTTGGCTACGTGGATCCTCTGCCTTTCGTGGCCGCTCACCAGATGCAGCCGGCTTCCTACCTGGTCACCACCGGTCACGGCGCTCAAGTATTTCCCGCCGAATCGGAATATATCCTTGCTCAGTTCCTCAAGAGCTACAAGCATTATGTGACGGTCAGCACCAGCGACGGCCTGCACCTCCGCTCCGGCCCCAGCCTCCATGCCGGCGTTCTCGGCACCGCCTTGCGAGGAGCGAAGTTGGCCTATGTGTCGACCAAGGGGAAGTGGATTCAGGTATCCCTGCCCCAACATGTCCGCGGCTGGGTGGACGTAAAGTATGTGGCCGGCTACCAAAACTGGGACCGCCAGGCAAAGGCGGCTAAAGGCGCGTGGCCGCCGGCGGGCGACCTGACAGCCACGGTGGACGTTACCGGTATCGGGCTGAATGTCCGCTCGGGGCCAGGACAGAATCATCCCGTGCTCTCCGCCGTCTATCAGCATGATAAGGTCGTGCTGCTGACCCGCACCACGAATTGGGCGCGCATTCTCACCAGCGACGGCACCCGCGGGTGGGTGCTCCGCCAATATCTGGATGAGCCAGGGCTGCCGGTTCCGACCCAACTCGCTTATCTGGTGGCTCAGGCGCCCTTGCTGAACGTGCGGACTGGCCCCGGTCTGAGCTTCGCGGCTTCGGGCTCGGTCTACAAGGGTACGCATATGCAACTGGTGCGGGAGACTCCCAACTGGGTTGCGGTGATTCTTCCGGGCGGGACGACTGGATGGGTGGCTCGGCAGTATACCGCTCCGCTCAACTCTTCCGTCCATCATGTCACGCGCTCGGTCAAGCTGGTGGCGAAAACGACGGCTATCGCCGGGTCGGTAGCCACCAGCCACAAGGTCGCCACCATTCATAAGGCCGCCATTTTCTCCAGTCGGCCGATGTACGTCACCGTAAAAGCCTCGATCCTGAACATCCGCAGCGGCCCTGGTCAGAAGCACCCGGTGATCGCCGAGGTGCGCCAGCGGACGAACTTGCAGGTTTTGGCTCTTACTACTAACTGGGCCCGCGTGGCGCTGCCGGCGTCGAGCATCAATGGTTGGGTTCTCCGCCGCTACACCCGCTAACCTGCTACCCTCAAGAGCAGTACAGTTGAGCCTGCGAATATATTCGCAGGGTAGTGATGACATAATCCAGGCGCCGGAGTTGGGGTTCCCATGCTGATCGGTCGTCGGGAGTTGGAGTCGCGGGCGCGGGCCGAACTTGCGCCCTACGCGCAGCAGGATGCCCTGTCTCGCGGACGCCGAATCCCCGAGGCTCCCGATCAGTTCCGCACCGCCTTTGGCCGTGACCGTGATCGGGTAATTCATTCCTCGGCCTACCGCCGCCTGGGAAACAAGACCCAGGTATTCGTCACCATTGAGGGCGAGTACTATCGCACCCGCCTGACCCATACCGAGGAGGCCAGCCAAATCGCCCTGACCGTCGCGCGCGCGCTCGGCGTGAATCCCGATCTCACCGAGGCCATTTGCCGCGTACATGATCTGGGCCACGCTCCCTTCGGGCACGCTGGAGAGGCGGCGCTGGCGGATTGCATGAGCGACGATGGCGGCTTCGAGCACAACGCTCAGACCCTTCGTGTGGTGGATGTGTTGGAGCGGGAGTATCCCGAGTTTCCCGGTCTCAATCTCTCCTGGGAGGTCCGGGAGGGGATCGCCAAGCACGGACAAGCCGCCCTTCCCGGCCGCGAAAATGAGTTTATCGCCTTTCCCCAGCCATCCCTCGAGGCGCAGATCGCCGACACCGCGGATGCTATCGCCTACGGCTGCCACGATCTGGACGATGGACTCGCGGCCGGGCTCTTGCAGTGGGGCCAGTTGCAGGCTGTGGGCCCGGATTGGTGGTTGGCGATTCGGTCCGAGATCCTTCCCCTCACCGAGGCCCTGGCGCCCGATCTGGCGCGCAGACTCCTGAAGCGGCACCTCCTCAACCTGCTGATTAGCGATCTGATCCGCCAAACTGGGACAGTGCTCGATCACCTAGATCCTCGATCGGCGGATGATGTGCGCCGGTATCCCGTGGCGCTTCCCACGTTATCGCCGGAGGTGCTGACCCTGCGTCATTCCCTGCACGAGTTCCTCACCACGTATCTGTATCGCCAGCATCATGTCGAGACCATGTGGGTGAAAGCCCGGCGGCTGATCAAGGATCTCTTCACCTCCCTGGACCAAGCTCCCGGCCAGTTGCCTCCAGAGGCGCGCTCGCGGATCGATCGTGACGCGCCGCGCCGGCGCATAATCTGCGACTATATCGCGGAGATGACCGATCGCCAGGCCGTGCGGGAGCATAGCCGGCTCTTTCAGTTCGATATGCAGGTTTTGCCGTGATATGTTGATCGTTGTTCTTGCCACTACCTCATGGCTGGCGTATACTTTCATCCATCGCGGGTGGCTAATCGGTCGGATAGCGGGAGTATGTGAACAGGATGATTGAGCGGCGCACAGCTCCTTACTCGGAAATCGAGAGCGGCCTCAAGTATCGTGATGTGCTTCGCCCGATTGGCGCCTATCTTGATTTCCTGCGGGCACGGTATGTGACAGTCGCCGAAGCCGAGGGAGGCTTCCTCTGGCATTGTTATCCAGACGGAGACCTGAGCACGCCAAAAAGCGGCTTCGTCGCGCGCGGGGAGGTGGGCACCCTCCAGGAAGAAATAGACAGGGCGGGGCGGGGCGTGAAGAGTGGTCTGTTCGGGAAGCGCCCTCGGCCCATGAAGCCCGATACGAGCAAGCAACGGCGAAAGTCGGCCTGCCCGGAGGGGTATCAGGAGGCATTGCGCGTGCTGAGCGCCAAGCTGGATGATCAGTGCGCGGTCAACGTTCTGGTGATCGAGCAGCATGATTGTCTGGCGGTTCGCTTTCATGGCATCGTACCGGTCTATCTGCGCTTTCAAGCAATGCGCGCCGACTCCAGCCCTGGGTTCCGCGATGAGCAATTCAGTGGCCAGGAGATGAGCGAACTTACCGCCATCGCCCGTTCCCATCGCGGTGATCGCTTTTATCACCGTTAGAGGGCGGCCGGCAATATCCGGTCGCCTGCTTGTCTGGCGCCAGGGCGTGCTTTTGCTTCGGTACCGCCTCTTGCGATGGCGGCTGGAGACCTACGGCCTGTATATGCCGTCGTTGCCACATTCTCGGCCCTGGTGGCGAGTCAATGGCCGAGCCCTGGCCGGGCTCCTTCGTCATCGTCGGGCCTACGCCGGATGGCTCCGAGAGATGACCGCGGTTCGCTTGTTGGGAGGGCCTGGCTGGTGGCGGTGCCGGCTGGCGGGGAAGACGGCGACATGGGAGGCATATCTCCGGGCGGCCAATGGTTCCGAGACCGACGAATGAACGATCTCCTGCTGGCGACCAGTAACCCCGCCAAGTTGATTCGCCTGCGCCTCCTGCTGGAGGGACTGCCCTATCGTTTGCTGGCGCCAACTGATCTGGGGCTGGATGGAGAGCCGGCTGTCGAGGAAACAGGAGCCCAGTTCGCCGCGATCGCATCGCTGAAGGCAGAGGCGTGGTCGCGGGCCGCTGGAGGTCTCGCGGCGATAGCCTCGGACGGAGGGATGGCCATTCCCGCGCTCGGCGCCCGCTGGGATGCTCTCCGCACCCGCCGCCAGGCCGGACCCGCCGCCACCGACGAGGGCCGGATCTCCCATCTTCTAGCGCTCATGACGGGCCTGACAGGCGAGGATCGGCGTGCCGTGTGGTACGAGGCGGTCGCCCTGGTGGCCGGTGCCACCGTGCGGAGTTGGACCGAACAGGGCGACGGCGGGCTGATCGTGGAGCGGGCCCCCGAGATCCGTCGCGCTGGTGGCTTCTGGACCGAGGAGGTGCGCTGGTATCCAGTCCTTGGCAAGCTGCTGCGTGATTGCTCCGAGGAAGAGCGCGAGAAGGTCAACGATGTGTGGCCGCGCCTTGCCACGCGGGTGCGAGCCACCCTAATGTGCTATCCTCTGGAGGATGCGCGGCCTTGAACATCTTCGTGGCGCGGCCGCCCGCCGGGTGTTGGCGTCCTGGAAGAAAGAAGAGGGGTGCCCATGCTATCGCGCGCCGCCATTCGTGCCTTGCTGGTCCTTGGCTGGCTCATCATCCTGGCGGCCCCGTTCCCTGGCCCGCTTTTCGCCCGCCTCGGGCCGGCGCGAGCAGCGGATATCCTGAGCATCGTACCCCCCAATGGACCACCCTACACCGAAGTGTCGGTAAGCGTGGACGCGGGAACCTTTATCGCCGGAAGCACGGTGTCGGCTACATTCCAGGACGCAGCGGGGAACCCGGCCCAACCACTGGCCACGGGAACGGCGGCAGCTGATGGGAGCGCTCGTCTCTCGGGCGTGATCCCCTTCCGCGTCACGGTCGGCTATGCGGGTATCACGGTCACCGGGACGGCGGGGAGCGGCCTGTTCTCGCTGCATAGCTCCTTCCTGGTGCAACCGGCGGTCTATCTCAGCCCAAGTCACGGACCGGCTAACACCTCGCTACCGATCACGGTCTCCGGGGCAGGCTTCGCCCCCAACGCGCGGGTGGCCTTTAGCGATAATGGAGTTCCGATCATGGGTTCCGGCACCGTAAGTGGATCGGATGGCTCTTTTGCCGCCGTTTCGCTCACGATCATGACCGCGAACATGGGGAATATCATGATGATTGGGGCCAGTGACTCGACCGGGGCTCAGGGTCAGACCTCCTTTTCCATCGATTCATCCTTGGCTACCGCGACTCCGTTGGTGCCAGGCACTACGGCGGGGCTGGCGATCAGCCCAGCTTCCGGGCCGCCTGGGAGTGCCGGGATCACGATCAGTTCAGGGGCGGGCGCGTTTTCCGGCGCTTCGGGGGTCGCCCTTGTCTTTACCGATCAGCAAGGAAACACCACCACCCTGCAGTCTGTCGTACCGGTGAGCACGAGCGGTGCGATCAGCGCCACGGTCAGTCTGCCCGCTCAGGCGGTAGGCGGGGCGGCGTTGATTACCGCGCAGGGATCGGGTTTCGCGCCTCTGAGTGGACAGTTCCAGATTACCCCTACCATTGCTCTTTCCCCGACCGTCGTACCACCAGGCGGCGTCCTTTCGGTAACCGGCGATGGCTTTACCGCGAACCGCACGATCAGCTTTACTATTGGCGGCATCTCGGCTACCACCACCGCCCCGATCACCGTGAGCACTGCTGGTCATTTCGCCGTAAGTTTTACGCTCCCTCCCACGGTACCGCTCGGTGCTACCATCCTCTCGGCCGGCGACGGCTCGGCGGCGGGCCCGGTACCGGCCTCCTTCACGGTCGGCACCCCAGTGCCCGCCGCCGCTCCGACCGCGACCGCGACCGCCGGCCCTACCGCGCCCCAAGGATCGGGCGGCGTCACCAGCGCCTATTTCGCCGAAGGGTACACTGGGCTGGCCAGCACCAACGCCACCGCGAGCTTTACCGAGACCCTAAACCTGCTCAACCCTTCAAGCACGACGGTTCCGATCACGATCACCTACTTCAATCAGGACGGCAGCCCACCGATCACCATCGCTCGCACGATCCCGCCCACCACGGCCTTCAGCGAATCGGTCAACGCCGACGTGGGACCGGACAAAATAGTAGGGGCGGAGGTGACGGCGGCCCAGCCGATGTTCGTTACCCGCACGATCTTGCGAAGAGCGGCTACCGGCGCGCGCCTGGATGGCAGCACGGCCCTGCCGGAAACCAGCCCGGAGACAAACTGGGCCTTCCCGGAGGGGTATACAGGGATCAGCTTCCAGGAATATCTGATCCTGCTTAACCCGTCCACCGCCCCGGCCATGGTGACCGTCACCCTGGCTCCGCAAGCGGCGAGCGCGGTGGGGGCGCGTGTCCTTACCATCATGGTGCCGGCTCAGAGCCGAAGAACCGCCAACATTCGGGCCTTAAACCTGAGTAACCCGGTGAAGTCGGTGGGCATGGTGGTCAGCAGCACGGTACCCATCGTGGCCGAGCGGGTTGAGTATTTCGGTGATGGCGCGGGCTCCGGCAAGTTTGGTTCCATCGTCAGTCCTGGGATCCCGGCCCCCGCCACGCAAGTACGCTTTCCCGTCCTCAGTTCCGGCGGCACGGCCGGCCAGAGCCAGGGTCCGAGCGAGGCAGTGGGAGATCAGGCGTACATCACCATTCTCAACCCCGCGACCGCCGGTAGCCCCGTCCAGGTGGCGGCGGCTTTTACCAATGCAAGCGGAGCCGCCATAGGTTCACCAGTGACCGTGGACGTTCCTCCCGGCACTCGCCAAACCATCGCGGTGAATGCCGTGCTGGGTTCAACCCCTTTCGGCCCCGTGAGCGCGGTGCTCAATGCCAGTGGACCAATCGACGCGGAAGCGGCCCAATACGCGGGCGGGTCGCCCAACGCCAGTCTTCACCCCGGGATAGGGTTCGCCGGGTCGGCCACGAGCACCACCGGCGCCGCTCTCACGGATCTCGCCACGATCCTCAATGACGGGACACCGGTACAGCGCACCCTGTTCTTGTTTAATCCCACCGCCCTGAGCGAGCAAATAGCGGCCAGGTATGTAGGTCCCGGCGGCACGGTGGCTGACTCAACCTACACCGTGACGGCTGGAGGTATCCTCACCATAAGCGTGAACCAGGATACGCAATCCATTGGCACTGCCAATGTGTTAGGGGTAGAGTTACGGGTGGTCACTCCTGCTTCGGGCGGCTTTTTGGCGGCCTCGGCGGGAGTGACCATTGATGGCCTGTCAGTAACCGAGAACGCGGGGTTCGGGTACTGAAGGGCGATCTTTGGCTACACTAGTGGTTGGGAAGCGGTCCGGCGCCGCGTGGAGCCGGGCCGCTTGTTGTGTATCCATGATCCAGAGTGCTGGGCCGAATCGCGGGCACCGCGATTCGCCTTGAGCGGTTATCAACCAAAGGAGTATGTCTCTTCATGGTACGGGTTAGATCCTTTTCTCGGGTTCGGGCTCTCATCGGAGCGGCCGTGCCGGCAGCCTTTCTGCTGGCGGCAGCGATCCCCATCACTATGGCCGCGGCGCCGCCGGCAGCGGGGCGCCAATCCATCGTGGGGACGCTCGGCGTCAGCCCCACGAGCGGGCCGGTAGGCAGTCAGGTAACGCTTACGGAACCCCCTGGGAGCTTCCCGGCCGGCGCGCAGGCGGTGGTAAACTTCCAGGACTCCTCTCAGACCTACGCAGGCGTGCTCGTGGGTCGCACGACGATCAATGCCGATGGGTCGCTGACCTTTCCTCTCCGGCTCCCGGACGAAGCGGCCGCCGGCCAGGCCCTGCTGTTCCTCACCGTGAACGGCATCTCCAGCTCTACCGCCTTCACGATTCAGCCCTCCATACGTCTGAGTGCCACGACCGTCCCGGGTGGTGGCGCCGTGGTGGTGATGGGATCCGGCTTCTCCTCGGTCGGAGCCGCGACCTTCCAGGTGAATGGTCAGGATGCCCAGGTACTCACCAATGACGCGGTGGTGATCGATTCCTTCGGTAGTTTTAGCGGCTTTGTCGCTATCCCCGGTAATCTTCGCCCTGGACCGGCCAACCTTTCGGCGACCGACGGCACCTATACCGCGACCGCGCAAATTACCATCGGCGGCGCCCTCGGCTCAGGCAGCACGGCGCCCATTCTTGGTGCCCCCGCATCCGCAAGTCCCACCGCCACGGCGGCGATCACCGGCACGGCCTCCCCCACCGCGACCGCCGTGATCAGTGGTACCACGCCCGTTACCCCTCCGGCTCCCACCGGGAACACCACCGCCTATTTCGCCGAGGGGTATACCGGCGATGCCGCCACGAACGGCAAGGCTACCTATACCGAGTGGTTGGACTTCCTCAATCCCAGCCCACTCGACGCAACCGTCGCGATCACCTATGTCGTGCAGGGGGCAGTGGCGCCCGTGCCCATTCTCCGAACCGTTCCCGGCAATAGCGTGCTGCGGGAATCGGTAAATGACGATGTTGGGCCCGAGAAACAAGTTTCCGCGATCATTACCTCGCCACAAAAGATCTTCGTCAGCCGCACGATTTCTCGCGTCTCAGCGACCGGGAAACGCCTGGATAGCAGCGCCACCCAGCCAGCCGCCTCTCCGAGCCGTTCCTGGCTCTTTCCCGAAGGCTATACCGGGGCTAGCTTCCAGGAATACGCAACCCTGCTCAATCCCGGCTCCGCACCCGCCAGGGTGACGATCACGCTGGCCCCCCAGGGACTCACGGCCAAACAGCCGCCCGCGGAATCGATCACGGTACCGGGACTGAGTCGTGTCACCGCCAACATACGGGCTCTCAACGCGGGAAATACGGCCCAATCAGTTGGCCTCGTGGTTCATAGCAACCAGCCCATCGTGGCCGAACGGGTTCTCTATTTTGGCAGCGGCAGCGGTTCTGGCAAGTTTGGCACCACGGTCAGTGGCGGCGTGGCGGCGCCGGCCAAGATTCTGGCAATGGTCGCGGTTGGGGGAGCAGCCCAGAGTTTCATTACCTTGCTCAATCCCCCGGCCTCCGGCGTTCCGATTACCGTGACCGCGCGCCTGGCCGATGCCGCCGGCAAGCAGGTAGGTACCCTCCTCTCCGTCGCGATTTCAGCGGGGAAGCGCCTCACTATCTCCACCAGTCAGATGTTTGGCGCTGCCGGCCCGGCAAGCCTGCTGATCGGGGCTTCCGGACCAATTGCCGCTGAGTCCGCCCAATATTTCGGTGGCTCGCCGAACGTCGGCAGCCATCCGGGAGTCGATTATCCGGCCCAGGGCGCGGCGGCCCATACGGTGTTCGTCCCCGATCTCTCCACGGCGCTCGCCGACACCACGCCGGTCACCCGCACCGTGTATCTCTACAA
>DATLQX010000169.1:0-24563 GCA_035534995.1 Chloroflexota bacterium
CGTAGGCCATGTACTTGGCCTTCCCGGCCGTGGCCAGGGTCTTGGTGATCGCCGCCGTCAGGGTCGTCTTCCCGTGGTCCACGTGCCCGATCGTCCCAATGTTCACGTGCGGCTTGTTCCGCTCGAATTTCTGCTTCGCCACCCTCTGTCTCCCCGAATGTTGCTATCTCGCGGCCCGCCCTACGCGGGCCGCCAGCCCGAGCTTGAGCTTAGACCCTGGCCTTCTGGGTCAATTCCTCATAAATGTTATGCGGCACAAAATCATAGTGAGACGGCTCCATGGTATTTTGCGCTCGACCCTGGGTCATGGACCGGAGGGTGGTGGTGTAGCCGAACATTTCCGCCAGGGGCACCTTGGCCCGGATGATCCGTCCATTGCCTAGCTGATCCATGGCTTCAATCTGCCCTCGGCGGGAGGTGAGATCACCCATGATGTCACCCATGAACTCCTCGGGCGTGTTGACTTCCACCAGCATGACCGGCTCAAGGATGGCGGGTTTGGCTCGCCGCACTGCTTCCTTGAAACAGATCGACCCGCAGATATGGAAGGCCTGCTCGGACGAGTCAACTTCATGGAACGTGCCGTCGAACAAGGTGATTTTGACGTCAACCATGGGATATCCGGCGATCACGCCACCGCGCGCCGCCTCGAAGGCCCCTTCGCGGACGGCCGGGATATACTCCCGCGGAACCGCGCCACCGACGATCTTGTCCTCGAACTGATAGCCGGCCCCCCGCTCAAGCGGGCTGACCTCCAGCCACACATCGGCGAACTGGCCTTTACCGCCGGTCTGCTTGGCGTACCGATGATGTTGCTTCACTGTCTCGGTGATCGCCTCGCGGTAGGCCACCTGCGGCCTGCCCGTGTTCGCGTTCACGTTGAACTCGCGCCGCATGCGGTCGACCATAATTTCCAGGTGCAACTCACCCATGCCGGCGACAATTGTCTGGTTTGTCTCCTCATCCGTGCGCACCCTGAAGGTCGGATCCTCCTCGGCCAGGCGAGTCAAGGCGTTGCCCATCTTATCCTGGTCAGCTTTCGACTTCGGCTCGATAGCCACCGAAATCACGGGGTCGGCGAACTTGATCGTCTCCAGGACGATTGGCGCGTTGGGATCGCAGAGCGTGTCACCGGTGAAGGTATTCTTCAAACCCACCATGGCCGCGATGTCGCCGGTGCGAACCTCGGTAATGTCCTCGCGGTGATCGGCGTGCATTTGCAGGAGACGGCCTACTCGTTCTCGATTGTCCTTGATCGCGTTCAGCACGTAGCTGCCTGCTTGCAGTTTCCCGGAATAGACCCGGAAATAGCAGAGGCGGCCCACGTATGGATCGCTGACGATTTTGAATGCCAGGGCGGAGAACGGTTCTTCGTCCGAGGCGGTGCGGATGGCGGCCTCGTCCGTCCTGGGATCAGTGCCGATCACTGGCGGTAGGTCTAGCGGCGAAGGCAGGTAGGCAATAATCGCGTCCAGCATGGGCTGCACGCCTTTGTTGCGAAGGGAAGATCCGCAGAGTACGGGATTAATCTTTCCATCCAGGACGCCCTTACGGAGCGCCGACTTGAGCTCTTCAACCTGGAAGCTGTCGCCCTCCAGATAGCGGACCAACAACTCATCATCCCCGCTGGCCTCGACGATTTTCTCAACCGCGACCGCCCGATGGGTCTCCGCTTCCGCGAGCAAATCCTCGGGAACATCCTCCACGGTGAAGTTCGCGCCGCGTTCGTCGTGGTAGATAATGGCACGCATCTCGATCAGGTCGATGATTCCGCGGAAGGAGCCTTCAAGGCCGATAGGCAATTGAATGGGAACCGCGTTGGCGGCCAGGCGCTCGTGCAGCATGGAAACGCAGCGCCAGAAGTCGGCGCCTGTGCGATCCATTTTGTTGGCGAAGACGAAGCGAGGGACATTGTATTTATCGGCCTGGCGCCACACCTTCTCGGACTGCGGTTCCACCCCTGCCACGCCGTCAAGTACCACCACGCCGCCATCGAGCACGCGCAGGGATCGTTCCACCTCGACCGTGAAGTCAACGTGTCCCGGCGTATCGATAATGTTAATTCTATGGTCGTTCCAGAAGCAGGTGGTAGCCGCCGAGGTAATAGTGATCCCGCGCTCCTTCTCCTGCTCCATCCAATCCATGGTGGCGGCGCCCTCATGGACCTCGCCCACTTTATGGATACGGCCGGTGAAGAACAAAATGCGTTCGGTGGTGGTAGTCTTACCAGCATCGATATGGGCGATGAT
The DNA here is from genome assembly GCA_035534995.1 of Chloroflexota bacterium. Classification (GTDB taxonomy): domain Bacteria; phylum Chloroflexota; class UBA5177; order JANWHV01; family JANWHV01; genus JANWHV01. Next base: position 2,250 of record DATLQX010000169.1, read on the forward strand.
TCCGATGTTGCGAGTCCGCTCGAGCGGGACGGTGCGGGCCATTGAATTCTCCCTAGAGAATGAGGCGCCTCCGGTCGGCGAGCCGGCTGATCGAAACTCGACCAGCTGGCCCAGGGAGGGCGCTACCAGCGATAATGGGCGTACGCCTTATTTGACTCCGCCATCTTGTGCGTATCCTCGCGGCGTTTGACGGTGGCGCCGGCGCCGTTGGCCGCGTCACGCAGTTCCGCCGCCAACTTCTCGCTCATGGACTTGCCCGAACGGGCACGCGCGGAGCGGATTAGCCAGCGCATAGCCAGGGCCACCCGCCGATCCCCGCGAATTTCCACCGGCACCTGATAGGTGGAACCACCGACGCGCCGCGGCTTCACTTCCAGGGTAGGCGTGGCATTCCGCATGGCCAGATCGAAGGTGTCCATTGCCGGACGGCGCGTCTGCTTCTCAATCTGGTCCATGGCCCCGTAGAAAAGTCCCTCCGAGATGGACTTCTTGCCACCCTTCATCAAACAATTAATGAACTTCGAGACTGTCTTGCTTCCATAACGCGCATCCGGATCCAGCACCCTCCGGCTTACGCGAGCCCGTCGTGGCATCGTGGCCTCCTCACAACTTCCCTACAATCCCGTTCGATCCGTTGCAAACCCGCGTGCACAGCCAGAGGCACTGTCGAAGAGGACCGGGCTCTCCCAGCCCCCTCGCAGTGCCTCTGGGCCCATGATCGGCACAGTGTCCCGGCCCGTAGAGCCGGCTTGCTCCACGGCGGGACCATGAACCTCGTACTAGCGCTTCTTAGCCGCCGGCGCGGCGCCGGCTTTCGGCCGCTTGGCGCCGTACTTCGAGCGCCCTTGCTTCCGGTCCTTGACTCCCGCGGCATCGAGCGTTCCGCGGATAATATGATAGCGAACCCCCGGAAGATCCTTTACGCGACCGCCGCGGATCAGCACCACGGAGTGCTCTTGCAAGTTGTGCCCCTCGCCAGGTATATACGCCGTCACTTCGTAGCCATTGCTCAGTCGCACCCGCGCGATTTTGCGTAGGGCACTGTTTGGCTTCTTTGGGGTCACCGTCTTGACCTGCGTGCAGACCCCACGCTTTTGCGGCGCCCCCTTCAGGCGGAGCGGCTCTTGCTTGAGTGAGTTATAGGCCCAGCGTAAGGCAGGCGCGCTGGTCTTTTTTACCGTACGTGCTCGTCCTTTGCGGACCAACTGCCGGATCGTAGGCACGTGTCACATCCCTCATTGACGGTGGGGGCCCCGCGTCCATGCTCGCGGCATGGCCCCCACCAGGCTTGAATTGTCCACTATTTTTGCCGAATCTCGGCCACAATTCGTTAGTATATCAGGAGAGCGAGTCTCCGTCAATCACAATCGCGGACACGTCGGCGCCGAAACTAGGGCAGATCCACCTCGACGCCGTCCTCTTCCGGCTCGTCAAGCTCTTCGGGCTCGTCGAGATCCTCAAGATCCTCGGGGAGATCCTCGAAGATATTACGACCGCCGAGGCCGTCGTCAATGCCGTCCTCCTCACCGTCCAGGACAGCGACCCCGCCGCCCAGCGCGGGCAGCACCTGCTCATCCCGGTCGCCCTCCGCGATCGCCAGGCGACGGCTCAGCAGACCCGATCCGGCGGGGATCAGCTTGCCGATAATCACGTTCTCCTTCAGGCCCATCAGGCGGTCCTTCTTCCCGGAGATCGCCGCCTCGGTCAGCACCCGTGTCGTCTCCTGGAACGAGGCGGCGGCAAGGAAGCTGTCAGTATTCAAGCTGGCCTTGGTCACTCCCAGCAACACCGCCTTGGCGATGGCCGGCTGGCCATCCTGGGCCAGAACCCGCGCGTTGATATCCTCGAACACGAAGCGATCCACCAACTCACCAGGCAACAGCTCGGTATCGCCGGCGTCCTCGATCTTCACCTTGCGGAGCATCTGACGGACGATCACCTCGACGTGCTTGTCGTTGATCCCGACCCCCTGGGAGCGATAGACTCTCTGCACTTCGGCAACCAGATACTTCTGGACCGCCTCCGGCCCCTGGATCTCCAGAATGTCCTGCGGGCTGACCGATCCATCAGTCAGTTGCTCCCCGGCCAGCACCGGCTGGCCGTTCTCCACCCGGAGACGGGCCAGGGCCGGCACCGCGTACTGCCGCGTGTCGCTGTCGTCATACCGCACCACCAGCCGGCTGTCGCTCACCGACACCTTGCCCTTATGGCGAGAGACGATCTGCTCGGACGAGTCCACAAGCGCCGGCGTGGGTGCCTCTCCATTCCGGATCGGCTGGGCCAGCACCGCGTTCGCGTCCACGTCCGCCTCGTGCGCCACCAGCACCTCGTACCCCGGCGGCAGGTCATACACGTCCTGGTAGCCTTTCTTATTGGCCACATGGACTTGCTGGCCGTGCGCGTCGCGGATGATCTCGACCGTTCCGTCGATCTCGGCCACCACTGCCTTGTCCTTCGGCTCGCGGGCCTCGAACAACTCCTCGACCCGCGGAAGGCCCTGGGTAATGTCCTCACCGGCGATCCCGCCGGTATGGAAGGTACGCATGGTGAGCTGGGTGCCCGGCTCACCGATTGACTCCGCCGCGATGATGCCCACGGCCTCGCCCATGGTGACCAGGTTCCGGCTGGACATGCTCCACCCGTAACAATGCCGGCAGACCCCACGCTTGGCCAGGCAGGTAAGCACCGAGCGGATATACAGCCCACGAGGCTGATTGTTTCCATGGCTGCGAAGGGCATCCACCACGGCGCCGCTGAGCGCTTCGGTCACTTCCTCGTTGGCCCCGATCACCACCTCGCCGGTATCGGGATTCACCACTTCCTGCACGGTCCAACGACCGGTAATCCGCTTGGCCAGCGAATCGCCCGCGTCCTGCTCCGATACCCACATCCCGCGGGTGGCGCCACAGTCCTCGGTGTAGATGATCACATCCTGGCCCACGTCGATCAGACGGCGGGTGAGATACCCCGACTCCGCCGTGCGGAGGGCGGTATCGGCCAGACCCTTCCGGGCCCCGTGGGTGGAGATGAAGTAGTCAAGAACCGAGAGGCCCTCTCGGAAATTCGACTTGATCGGCAGATCGATGATCTGGCCTTGCGGGTCCGCCATCAGGCCGCGCATCCCAGCCAGCTGGGAAATCTGCGTGAACTGCCCCTTGGCGGCACCGGAAGTCGCCATCATGTAGATCGAGCCGAACTTGTCGAGACCCTCGGTCACCGCCTTACTCACCCGATCACGAGCGGCCGTCCATTGGGCCACCCGTTGCGTGTACTGCTCGTCCTTGGTGATCAGGCCGCGGTCGTACTGCCGGTCGAGCTGGTCCACGTCCTTCTGCACCTGCGCGATGATTTCGTATTTCACCGGGGGAATGGTCACGTCGTCAATGGCAATCGTGGTCCCCGATCGGGTGGCGAAGGCGAAGCCAAGGCGCTTAATGTCGTCGGCCACCTGCGCGGTCTTGGCCGGCCCCAGCTCGCGATAGACCTCGCCCACGACGTCCTTCAGCTTCCCTTTGTCCTGGACGAAGTTCTTATAGGAGATCTGCCGCGGCAGCGCCTCGTTGAAAATGATCCGGCCGACCGTGGTCTGCAGGGCCAGAGCCCTGCTGTTGGGGAGGGTCGCCAAATCGTGCAAGCTCACCCGGCCCACCTCGGTCTGGATCCAGCCATCACCCGCCTCGGCCGTCTTGATCGACCGTTGCGGGATCAGCACTTTGATCGGCGCGTGGAGGGAGAGCCGGCCAGTGTCGTAGGCCCGCATCGCTTCCCAGAAATCACCGAACTGCTCGCCTTCGCCGAGCTTCCCCGGGATCTCCACCGTGAGGTAATAGCACCCCAGCACCATGTCCTTGGTCGGTGAGACCATGGGCTCGCCGTTGGCGGGCGAGAGCAGGTTCCGTGAGCTGAGCATCAAGGTCTTGGCTTCCATCTGCGCCGCCCGCGACAGCGGGATATGCACGGCCATCTGATCGCCGTCGAAGTCGGCGTTGAACGCCTGGCACACCAAGGGATGCAGTTGAATGGCGCTGCCCTCGACCAGAACCGCCTGGAACGCCTGGATCCCCAGCCGGTGCAGGGTAGGGGCGCGATTGAGCAGGACGGGATGATCAGCGATCACCTCTTCCAGCACGTCCCACACCTCGGGCTTCACCCGCTCGATCACCCGCTTGGCGCTCCGGATGTTATGGGCGAAGTTCCGCTCCACCAACTTTCGCATCACGAACGGCTTGAACAGTTCCAGCGCCATCCGCTTGGGCAACCCGCACTGATGCAGCTTGAGTTCCGGTCCAACCACGATGACTGAACGGCCGGAATAATCAACCCGCTTCCCAAGCAGGTTCTGGCGGAAGCGGCCCTGCTTGCCCTTGAGCATGTCGGAAAGGCTCTTGAGTTTATGATTCCCCGAGCCGTTGACCGCCCGCCCGCGCCGGCCATTATCGATTAGGGCGTCGCAGGCTTCCTGCAACATGCGCTTCTCGTTACGCACGATGATCTCGGGCGCCTGCAGCTCCAGCAGCCTCTTCAGGCGGTTGTTCCGGTTGATCACCCTCCGATATAGGTCGTTCAAGTCGCTGGTGGCGAAGCGGCCGCCATCAAGCTGCACCATGGGGCGCAACTCGGGCGGAATCACCGGCAAGACGCTCAGAATCATCCACTCCGGCTGCGGCCCGTTTTTGCGGAACGCCTCCACCACGCGGAGACGCTTGATCGCCTTCTTTCGCCGCATGCTGGTCGAGGTCGACGTATGAATATCGTCCCGCAATTCCTTGGCCAGAGCATTGAGGTCGAGGTTCTTGATGATGTGGAGCAGGGCCTCCGCGCCCATCCCGGCCTTGAACACGGAGGGGAAGGCATCCTGCCACTCCCGCACCTTGGCTTCCGCCGGCCGATCAAACTTCTTGAGGACGTTCAGTTCCTCTCGGCGCACCGCCATCTGCTTGGTCAGGTCTTCCTTTGCCTTGGCCAGATTGACCGTCAGGCGATCGATCTCCGGTTGCGCGTCGCCCGGATTCTGCGCCCGCCGATCCTCGGCCTCGGCCTCCACCCGCATCTTATGCAGGGCCTCCTCGGCGCGCTTCTCGTCGGCATCCACCTGGCGCATCACCGCCGGCGTAATAGCCTCGATGTGCCCGCGGCCCACTGTCTCTCCGGCATCGACAATCGGCTCGGCTACCCCGTCCAGACCGATGTCGGCCAACGCCTCCTGGCCTTGCATGGCCTCCAGGCGCTCCTCCAGGCGCTTCCCACGCTCAATCAGGGCGGCCACAGCGTCCTTATGGTCTCGATCCAACTTTGCCTCGCGTTGGCGACGCTGCTCGAGTACCTGGTTGACATCGATCCCGGCTGGGTTCTCGAGCCGTTGGACCTCGGCGTTGTATTCCTGCTCAAGAGTAGCCAGGCGATTGAGTTCCTCTTTTTCCAGGCGCTCCAGGGCCTTCTTCCGCTCCGGCTCGGAGACCTCGGTGACGATATACTGGGCGAAATAGAGGATCTTCTCCAGTTCGCGCGGAGAGATGTCGAGCAACAGCGACAGGCGACTCGGGGTGCCCTTGAAATACCAGATGTGGCTAACCGGAGAAGCAAGCTGGATATGCCCCATGCGCTCGCGCCGCACCTTGGACTTCGCTACCTCAACGCCGCACTTGTCGCAAATAATGCCCTTATAGCGCACGCGCTTGTATTTGCCGCAGTAGCACTCCCAGTCCTTGGAGGGACCGAAAATGCGCTCGCAAAACAGCCCATCCTTCTCGGGCTTCAGCGTGCGATAGTTGATCGTCTCGGGCTTGGTAACCTCGCCATACGACCAACTTTTAATCTGCTCGGGCGAGGCGAGGCTAATCCTGATGGCGTTGAAATCGTTGACTTCCAGCATGGTTCCCCCTCTTTGGGCTGAGGGCTAAACATCGACGGCGGCGCCACCACGCGGGGCGCGCGGTGGCGAGGCGGGGAACGGGTGATAGCGCGGCGGCGGGGCTCCCTCCCGGTCGTAAGACGGGTAGGAGCCCTGCCGCCGCGACGGGGCTTAAGGTTTACCGGGGCCCAGCAGGTCGGTCTCGGCGGTGAAGGGACGGCTCAACTCGCTGAAATCAGCATCGCTGAGCCCAAGGTCATCCTGTGCGTCTTGAGAGAACTCTATCTTCTCCTCATCGTCGTTGAGCACTTCCACGGCCAGACCAAGGCTCTGCAATTCCTTGACCAGCACCTTGAACGACTCCGGGACTCCCGGCTCCATGATTTGCTCGCCCTTGACAATCGACTCGTAGGTCTTCACCCGGCCGATCACGTCGTCGGACTTCACGGTGAGCAATTCCTGCAAAATGTGCGCGGCACCATACGCTTCCAGCGCCCACACCTCCATCTCGCCGAAGCGTTGGCCGCCGAACTGGGCCTTGCCGCCCAGAGGCTGCTGAGTAACCAGGGAGTACGGGCCCGTGGACCGAGCATGGATCTTATCCTCTACCAGGTGGGCCAGCTTCATCATGTAGATGTAACCTACGGTTATCGGCTGGTCGAACGCCTCGCCGCTTCGCCCATCATACAGGGTCACCTTCCCATCCTCGGGTAACCCCGCGCGCTTGAGCATGTCACGAATCTGCTCCTCGGTCGCCCCCTCGAAGACCGGGGAAGCCACGGTCATCCCTAGAACCTTGGCTGCCCACCCAAGATGGGTCTCCAAGATCTGGCCGATGTTCATCCGGCTTGGCACGCCAAGCGGATTGAGGATGATGTCGATGGGCGTGCCGTCGGGGAGGAACGGCATATCCTCGATCGGCACGATGCGCGAAATGACGCCCTTGTTCCCGTGGCGGCCCGCCATCTTATCACCCTCGGAGATTTTCCGCTTCTGGGCAATACTGACCCGGACCAGCTGGTTGACGCCGGGCGGCAACTCGGCCCCGCTATCCCGCTTGAAGACTTTCACCTCGACCACCTTGCCGCGCTCGCCCTGAGGCACGCGCAACGAGGTGTCCTTGACCTCTCGGGCTTTCTCGCCGAAGATAGCGCGGAGCAGCCGCTCCTCGGCGGTCAGTTCCGTCTCTCCCTTGGGAGTGATCTTCCCGACCAGAATATCCATGGGCCCGACCTCGGCCCCGACCCGGACTATGCCGCGCTCGTCGAGATCCTTGAGACCCTCCTCACCCACATTGGGAATATCGCGGGTGATTTCCTCCTGGCCCAGCTTGGTGTCGCGAGCATCGACCTCGTGCTTCTCCATATGGATCGAGGTAAAGACATCCTCGCGCACCATGCGGTCGCTCATAATGATCGCGTCTTCGTAGTTACCGCCTTCCCAGGCCATGAAGGCCACGAGAACATTCTGACCCAGGGCCAGTTCACCACGGTCGGTCGAGGAGCTATCGGCAAGCACATCTCCCTTCCGCACGGTCTGTCCGCGAACGACGCTCGGGCGTTGGTTGATGCAGGTTCCTTGATTGGAGCGGGCGAACTTGCGCAGGTCGTAGACTACGTCCTCGCCGTTCTCGCCGCGAACCGCGATCTGGCGCCCAGTGGCGCCGACCACCACGCCCTCGCTCTCCGACACGACCACCTGGCCGGAGTCGCGGGCCGCCTGCCATTCCATGCCGGTGCCGACGATAGGTGCCTGCGGACGAACAAGGGCAACCGCCTGGCGTTGCATGTTCGAGCCCATCAAGGCTCGGTTCGCGTCGTCATGCTCCAGGAAGGGAATCATGGCCGTGGCCACCGAAACAATCTGCCGCGGGGAGACGTCCATGAAGTCGACGTTTCGCGCGATTTCCTCCACGAACTTGTCGCCGTGCCGGGCCGTGATCCGTTCGGACACGAAATGGCCATCAGGGGTAAGCGGCACGTTGGCCTGGGCCACCACGTACTGCTCCTCCTCGTCGGCGGTCAGATAGAGGACATCCTCGCTGACCATCGGCTTGATCCGCACCTGACGCGCGGGCGCCGCCCGCAGAGCGGCCAGGGCCGCCGGGCTGGGCTTCTCGCCCTTCGCCACCAGCACCTCACCGGTCTCCAGATCGACTACCGGCTCGTCCACGATCTCGCGGGCCAACACAGGGTCGTGCGTGCCGACCAGCTTAATTACCTTCCGATAGGGGGTCTCCATGAAACCGTAGGCATTCGGCATGGAGTAGGTGGCAAGCGAGCCGATGAGCCCAATGTTCGGCCCTTCAGGGGTCTCGATCGGGCACACCCGCCCGTAGTGCGAGGGGTGCACGTCACGGACATCGAATCCGGCTCGGTCGCGGCTCAAGCCGCCGGGGCCGAGGGCGCTGAGCCGGCGCTTGTGGGTCAGTTCCGCCAGGGGGTTGGTCTGATCCATGAACTGGCTCAGTTGGCTGCCGCCAAAGAACTCTTTCACCGCCGCCACGACCGGGCGAATATTGATCAGGGCGCTGGGGGTCGTATTGGTCGCGTCCTGGATTGTCATCCGCTCCTTGACCACTCGTTCCATGCGAAGCAGGCCGATCCGGAACTGGTTTTGCAAGAGTTCGCCCACCGCGCGGACGCGGCGATTCCCCAGGTGATCGATATCATCCGGGCGCACGGGGCCGGTTGGGCTGTCCACCGAGTTGTTCAACTCGATCAGGCGCCGCACGATCAAGGAGAGATCTTCCTTGGTCAGCGTCCGCTGGGTATTGTCCATCGACTCGCCCAGGCGTTTGTTCAGCTTATAGCGGCCGACCCGGCCCAGATCGTAGCGGCGCGGATTGAAGAACAGCTGCTGAATCAGCGAGGCGGCGTTATCCCTGGTGGGAGGGTCGCCCGGACGCAGCTTTTTATACATCTCAATCAGGGCGCCTTCCTCGGTGGTGGTACTGTCCTTGGCAAGCGTGTCCTTGATGTAGTGACGGTCGGGGCTGACGTCCACCTCCTCGAAGAGGGTTTCCAGCTCCGCCCCATACCCGATGGCGCGCAGTAGGGTAGTCACGGGAATCTTGCGCTTCCGATCCACCTTGACCGTCAGCAGATTCTTATTGCTGGTCTCAAACTCCAGCCAGGCCCCTCGATTGGGAATAACCTTCGCCATATAGAGGGGACGGCCCGAGCTGGGATCGATGTCACGGGTAAAGTAGACTCCGGGCGAGCGCACCAGTTGGCTGACCACCACTCGTTCGGAGCCATTAATAATAAAGGTGCCTTGCGGGGTCATGAGGGGAAAGTCACCCATGAAGATCGTCTTCTCGATGATCTCACCGGTCTCCCGCACATGGAGGGTCGCCCGCACGTTAAGCGGCGCCGCGTAGGTCAGATCCAGATCGCGACACTGGGCGGCGGTATACTTGGGTTTGCCGAACGGCTCGTCCGGCACGGAGAACTGCAGTTCCATCTTCTGGGAGTAATCCTGAATCGGATTAATCTCCTCGAAGAGCTCTCTGAGGCCCTCAGTCTGGAACCAGTGGAAGGAGCGCAGCTGCACCTGTATGAGGTTGGGCATCGGGAGCGTCTCCCGTGTACGCGCAAAGGTGTGCCGGCTGTTCCGTTGGGGCTCGGAGACCGCGAGTGCCATAAGGCTGTCCTCTCCTTCACTCGAGGAACGTGGATGGTTGGTAGCTGCCGCGCCGAGGGGCAGGATGAACCCTCCCTTGCAACCCGGCAACACAAAAGTATACCATCCCCCCGGCCCTTGTGCAAGTGCCTGGCGAATTTTCGCGTTTTGGCGTCGCGCGCGCCGCGTGATACAATCCGTGCGCGTGGATTAAAGGTAGAGGCGATACAATGAAGGCTACCGATGATCTCCGAGCCCAGCTCATCCGGGCCATGACCTTCTCCATGGCGGTTGGGCTGGAATTGGCATGTGTGCTACTGGTGTGCGCGCTGGTTGGGCACTATCTCGACACCAGATTTCACAGTTCCCCCTGGGGGCTGCTGGTGGGCATTCTCTGCGGAGTGGTCGGAGGCGGGGTGACCGCGTATCGGATGGCCTTACGGGTGCTGGGCGATCCGCCGCCCGATCGGAAGGGCACATGATTGAGACAAGCGTAAGACAGGGCGCCGGAGGACGGAAAGGCCCATGTATTTTGCATGATCTTGATGTAGCCTTTACATTTGCATCACATGAGTACCCTATACTATCCGGGAAGCGGCCTTCGAGCGGACTGGATCGTCCGCGTGAACGACCGAGTTGGAGACTCCCCGTGGCGGCATGCGCGCCCATACGACGTGTATACGACAATGTGGCCGCCTGGGCGGTTCGGCCGACGGGTTGTCCATGCCCATAAAGCCGCTCGTCCGCCAGATCGCCCTGCTCGCCGCCGCCATCGCCCTTCCCGCGGCGGGTGTGCTTCTCCTCTTTGGTCACTCACGGGAAGCGATGGGCCTCCTCCTGGGAGCCGTGGTCGGCACGCTCAATCAAGCGATGATCGCCTTCCGCGTGGCCCGAATCGGCCAGATCGGCGGGCGGAGGCGCACCATACTGTTCATTCAGACCGGTACGGCGCTCCGCTTTCTCATGATCGGCGCGGCGGCGGCGATCGTGCTACGCCAACCCAGCAACTTTGACTTCTTGAGCCTGGTCATCGGCATTGTCCTCACCATGGTGGTGGGTGCGGTGGCCGGCATTCGCATGGTTCTGCGCTGACGAGAGACGAAAGGGTAGTTCGTGGCAAGTATGGTCATTCCCATACCAATCCTGGGTGACATCGCGGGCGAGATAGGGAAGCATTGGTCCTTGGGTCCCGACCCTGGCAAGGCGCTGGTCGCGGGCATCCTCCACATCGATACCCTGATCAGTACCCTGATCATCATGGCTATCCTGATCGGAGTCGCGGCCTATCTTCGCCCTCGGATCACTTCTGGGGTGCCGGGCGGCCTGCAAAATATGATCGAGACCTTGCTGGAGTTCGTGATCAACACCGCGACTGACCTCATCGGTGAGGCGAGGACGAAGGTAATCGCGCCGATGGCGGTCTCGCTGGGCCTGTTTATCCTCCTCAGCAACTGGTTGGGACTCTTGCCCACCGGCGGACGCTTGAAGTCGCCCACCGCCGACATGAACACCACCTTCGCCCTGGCGATTATCGTGGTTCTCTACGTACACTACAGTTCGATCAAGGCCAGAGGGCCGGGAAAATACCTCAAGAGCTGGCTCAATCCGCTGACCATTATCGAGGAGTTGCCCAAGCCTGTCACCCTTTCCCTCCGGTTATTCGGCAATATCGCCGCCGGCGAAATTCTCCTCATTCTTCTCGGTAATCTTCCGGCCGTCCTGGTGCTCTCGCCCATCCCCACCGTAATCTGGGTCGCCTTTAGCCTCTTTATCGGCGGGGTGCAGGCGTTCGTTTTCGTCATGCTTACCATTGCCTACTATGGCATCGGTACGGAAATCGCGGGTCACTGAATCACCGGGTATGCCGGCAAGCGAATGAAAGTAGGTGATGACCACCCGAGACGAACACTCTGGACCCACGTTCATGCCGTCCCCCGAGATGGGCGGCGGGCGCGAGCCCCCCGAGTTCGCCTGAATACCTGGTGGGAGTACGGACTCCCGGTTGATAAGCGACCCCCTACGAAAGTGAGAGATCAATGACCACTCTTCCCTTGCTCGCGGCCTCAGCGGTCGCAAGTACCGGTGTTAGCGGTTCCGACATTATCAAAGCAGCCGCCCTCCTCGGCGGCGGTCTCGCCTTGGCCGGCATGGCCGTGGGCGCCGGCATCGGCGATGCACTGGTTTCTGGGCGGACCATCGAGGGCGTCGCCCGCCAGCCCGAGGCCCGCGGCACCTTGCTCGGCCTCACCTTCCTGTTTATCGGTCTGGTCGACTCGTTCCCGGTCATCGGCTTGGTGTTGGCCCTGTTCATCATCTTCACCAAGAGCTAGATGGTGTATAACGCATGGAGTTGTCTATGCACGGGTCAATGATCGCGTCGACGGATCTGGTGAGCGTGGACTGGAGCCTGGTGGCGGAAGCCATCGCGTTCCTGATCTTGCTCTATATTCTGACCCGTCTGCTCTATAATCCGCTGACCACGGCCATGACGGCGCGGGCCGAGCGCATCCGCTCCGGTCTGTCCGCCGCCGAGGACGCGGCCAGGGCAGCCCAGGAGGCCCAGGCCCGCACCGAGGTCCAGTTAGAGGAGGCGCGCACCCAGGCGCAAGAAATTATGCGCCAGGCGGTGACCACCGCCAATTCGCTGCGGGAGCAGATGGTGGCCGAGGCCCGAACCGAGGCGCAACGAGTGATCGATCGAGGTAAGGCCGAGATCGAACGTGAACGACAGGCCACCATCGACGAGCTTCGTCGCTTGGTAGCGGGGGTGGCCCTGGAAGCGGCGACGCGAGTCGTCGAACGCTCGCTGGATTCAGCGGACAACCGTCGCCTGGTGGATGAGGCTATCGCCCAATCTTCCGCCTTCGCTACCGCCGGGCGCGCCTAGATGGCCGCGATCAGCCAAGCCCGCCGCTATGCGCAGGCGGCCCTTGAACTGGGTCTGGAGCGGAATGAGCTCGAGCTGTGGCGGCGCGACCTCGACACCCTGGCCACCCTCTGGGCCGACTCCGATCTGCGCCCCTATCTGGAGGACGTGAGGCTGAGCAAGGAGGCGCGACTGGCGCGCTGTCGCGAGAAGCTGTCTGGGCATCTGAGCCCACTGGCCCTCAACCTGACGCTCGTGCTTTTGTCTCGCGGCCGTTCCTCGCTTATCCCCTATATTGCCCGCGCCTTTCAGGAACTGGAACGACAGCGGGAGCACTCGCTGGTGGCCCATGTGACCTCCGCCTCCGCCATGAGCGAGGACCAGATGTCGGCGCTCCGGGAGCAACTCGCCCGCCAGACCGCCAAGGATGTTGTGCTGGATACCCATGTGGATCCGAGCATCCTGGGGGGCCTGGTGGTCAAAATCGGCGATCAACTGCTGGATCTTAGCCTGACGGCCCGGCTCGAACGCCTGCGCGAGCAGGTGGTCGGCCGCCAGGCCTGACCGGCAAACCCAGCCCATCAGGGAGGAGCAGGGAAGTGGCGATTCGCGCGGATGAGATCACCTCGGTGATCAAGGATCAGATTCAACATTTCGAACAGCGGGCCAAGGCGGTCAGCGTCGGCACGGTGATCGAGGTCGGCGACGGGGTAGCCCAGGTCTATGGTCTCCAGGGAGTCATGAACAGTGAACTGGTGGAGTTCCCCAACGGCGTCATGGGGATGGCCTCCAATCTGGAGGAGGACTCCGTCGGGGTGATTATCCTTGGAGACTATCAGGCAATTCAAGAAGGCCAGGAGGTCAAGAGTACTGGGCGCCTGGTCTCCGTCCCGGTTGGCGAGGCCCTCTTGGGGCGGGTTATCGACCCCCTTGGCAATCCCATTGACGGCAAAGGGCCCATCGCCACCACTGAACGCCGTCCAGTCGAGCGCGTGGCGCCCGGCGTGGTCACTCGTGAAGGGGTGAAGGTGCCGCTTGCTACCGGAATCAAGGCAATCGACGCCATGATCCCGATCGGCCGCGGTCAACGCGAGCTGATCATCGGCGACCGGAAGACCGGAAAGACCGCGATCGCTATTGACACAATTGTCAACCAGCGCGGCACCGGCGTGGTCTGCATCTACGTGGCGATCGGGCAGAAAAAATCGAACGTAGCCGAACTGGCCAATACGCTTGAGAGCCTCGGGGCCATGGAGCACTCGATCATTGTCAATGCCAGCGCCTCCGAATCGGCGGCCCTGCAATTCCTGGCTCCGTACGCCGGCGCCACCATTGGCGAGTACTTCATGGGGCAGGGACGAGACGCGCTGGCGGTCTACGACGACCTGACCAAGCACGCGCAGGCGTACCGCCAGGTCTCGCTCCTCCTGCGTCGCCCTCCCGGTCGCGAGGCATACCCCGGAGACGTCTTTTATCTGCACTCCCGTCTACTCGAGCGGGCTGCCCGTCTCAACGAGCAGTATGGCGGCGGCTCGCTGACCGCCCTTCCAATCATCGAGACTCAGCAAGGGGACGTTTCGGCCTATATTCCCACCAATGTAATTTCCATTACCGACGGCCAGATCTTCCTGGAGAATGATCTGTTCTACGCCGGTATCCGGCCCGCGATCAACGTGGGCATCTCCGTGTCCCGCGTGGGCAGCAGCGCCCAGACTAAAGCGATGAAACAGGTGGCGGGGCGTCTGAAGCTCGATTTGGCCCAATTTAGAGAGTTGGCCGCGTTCGCCCAGTTCGGGTCCGACCTGGACAAAGCGACGCGCGACACCTTGAACCGGGGCCAGCACATGACCGAGCTGCTCAAACAACCCCAGTTCCAACCACAGACCCTGGAAAAGCAAGTCACCATCCTCTATGCCGGGGTTAATGGCTACCTGGACGACGTTCCACTCGATAAGATGGGCGAGGCCGAGGCGGCCTATCATCTCTATCTGGAAAAGAATAACGCGGACCTCCTGGAGGAGATCAGGATCAAACAGGCGATCAGTCCGGAGCGTGAGGAAGAACTCAAGAATGCGATCAAGGCGTTCCGCCAATCGTCGGCGTTTTGAGATCCTGTCAAGATGATCCGGACACGAACGTATCATGGCAAGAACACAACCACTAAAGTGGTGACGCATCCCGGCATACGCCCGCGACTTTAGTCGCCGCCTGCCGTGCCGTGACCCGTTAGGGTCAGGACCAGCGCGCACAAGCCAAATCGAAAGGAGGGAAGCGGAACGTGGCAACAGCTCGTGAAATCCGGCGCCGCATACGCAGCGTCAAAAATATCGCCAAAATCACCAGGGCCATGCAGCTCGTGGCGGCGTCGCATGTACGGCGGGCCCAGGCGCGGGTAACGGAGTCCCGGCCCTACGCCGAGGCCCTCCGGGAGATTCTGGCCGGTCTCGCCACCCAGACCGGGAAGGTCCGGCATCCTCTGTTGGTCCAGCGGGCGGCGGAACGGATTCTGATCGTGGAGATCACGCCCGACCGCGGCCTGTGCGGCTCCCTGATCAGTAACCTCCACCGGAAAGTGGCGCGGGAGCTGGCCGACCGTCCGGGAACCAAGTCGATACTGGCGGTCGGCCGCAAGGCTCGTGACTTCGCCCGTCGGACCAACACCAAGTTGCTGGCGGAGTTTACCGGCATCCCCGACCGTCCCAACCTGTCCGACATCACAGCCGCCGCCCGGTTGGTGATCGACACCTACTCGGACGAGCAGGTGGATCTGGTCCTCCTGGGTTACACGAAATTTATTAACACCCTGACCCAACAATCCACCCTGGAGCAACTTTTGCCAGTGGTACCGCCCGAGGGTAAGCCATCAACCGCGAACTTTCTCTATGAGCCGGATGAAAACGCCGTCCTTGCCGATCTCCTGCCGCGCTACGTGGAGACACGCCTCTATCAAGCGCTCCTGGAATCCAAGGCGAGCGAATGGAGCGCGCGCATGGTCGCCATGCGGGCCGCGACGGACGCCGCCAACGATATGGCCCAGGACTACACCATGGCGCTGAACAAGGCTCGTCAGGCCGGAATTACCAGTGAAATCGCCGAGATCGCGGCCGGGGCCGCGGCCCTCAGCTAATAGGGAGACCACAGATGGCGGTAGATGTTAAAGACGTAAGAGACGTGAAAGAAACCAGGACGGCGGAGGGCACGATCGTCGAAGTGCTGGGTCCGGTAGTGGACGTGGAGTTCCCCGCCGGTTCCCTGCCCGAAATCAATTATGCACTGGAGATTATTGACACCCTTCCAGAGGGGGTGCCCAGCGTGCCCCGGCTCGTCCTTGAGGTAGCCCAGGGAATGGGCAATAACTGGGTTCGCTGTGTCTCGATCACCCCGACCGAGGGTCTACGACGCGGCATGCGAGTACGTAATACGGGCGGGCCTATTTCGGTCCCGGTAGGAAAGGCCACCTTGGGACGAATCTTCAACGTGCTGGGCGACATCGTGGACAATGGGGAAGCGATCCCCGCCGACACCGAGCGTTGGTCGATTCACCGCGACGCTCCCAGATTCGAGGATCAAGCATCCGAGACGCAAGTGTTCCCCACTGGGATCAAGGTCATCGACCTGATCGCCCCTTTCCGGAAGGGCGGGAAGGTCGGCGTGTTCGGGGGCGCCGGCGTGGGAAAGACCGTGGTAATCCAGGAGCTGATCCACAACGTCGCCACGGTGCATAGCGGCTACTCCGTGTTCGCTGGAGTGGGGGAACGGACGCGCGAGGGCAATGACCTCTGGCATGAGATGATCGAGTCCAAGGTAATCGGCAGCGTGGCCCTGGTCTTCGGCCAGATGAATGAGCCGCCGGGCGCCCGGATGCGGGTCGGTTTGAGCGGCTTGACCATGGCCGAGTACTTCCGCGATGTCGACGGCCAGGATGTGCTCCTGTTCATCGACAATATCTTCCGCTTCACCCAAGCGGGCACCGAGGTGTCGGCGCTCCTGGGCCGTATTCCCTCCGCCGTGGGATATTCACCCACCCTTGGCGAGGAAATGGGCATCCTGCAAGAGCGCATCACCTCGACTCGGAAAGGCTCGATCACCTCGGTGCAGGCGATTTACGTGCCCGCCGACGACTACACCGATCCGGCGCCGGCCACCGCGTTCGCTCACCTGGACTCCACGATCAATCTGGAACGCAGCCTCTCCGAGCAGGCGCTGTTTCCCGCCGTGGATCCCCTGGCCTCGTTCTCCACTATCCTCGACCCCCGCGTCGTGGGCCAGGATCACTACGACGTGGCCCGCGGAGTGCAAAGGGTGCTCCAGCGCTACCGCGAATTGCAAGACATTATCGCCATTCTCGGCGTGGATGAACTCTCCGAGGATGACAAGCAAACGGTCGCCCGTGCGCGTAAGATCCAGCGTTTCCTGACCCAGCCGTTCTACGTCGGTGAAGTGTTCACCGGCCGGCCGGGGGTGGACGTGCCGCTCAAGGAAACGATCCGGGGCTTCAAGGAAATCCTCGAAGGGAAGCATGACGACCTGGCCGAGGGCGACTTCTACATGGTGGGTACCATTGATCAAGCCCGCGAGGCGGCCGAGAAGCGGGCCAAGGCGTCGTAAACCTGCCGGTAAGGGTGGTGAGGAGGCGCCGCCAACCACCCTTGGAATGTGGCCCGGCCACGTACGTCGATAGTGATGAGGAACGTGCTCTATGCCCACCCTGAATGTGCAACTTGTAACCGCCGAGCGGAAGGTGGTGGACGAACAGGCCGACATGGTGATCGCTCCCGGCGGGGCCGGAGAGATCGGCATCCTGCCCCGGCATATCCCCCTGATCACCACCCTCAAGCCCGGTGAGTTACGGGTTCGGCGGGGCCAGGAGGAGCAACTGTTCGCGGTCGGCGGTGGCTTCCTGGAGGTGCGCAACATCGAACAGGGCAGCGAGGTGATCATCCTTGCCGACTCGGCGGAACGGGCCGAGGATCTCGATGCGGTGCGGGCCGAGGAGGCGAAAAAGCGAGCGCAACAGTTCCTTGCCGACCAGAGCACGACAGTGGACGCGGCGGCGGCCGCGGCTGCCTTGCAACGGGCTCTGGTCCGCCTCCGCGTCATCGAGAGACGGCGCGGACACCAGGGGCGTCAGCAGCAAGGTTGAGTCGCGGAGCAGTTGCCTGACGTAGGAGTCCATGCACTTGTAAGGCCACCGACAAGGGATGTCCCTACTTGGCGCCGCCAGGTGGATTCAGCCCCTCGCCGGGAAGTGGGGTCACTTCTCCGCGCGCCAGCACTTTCTTTACCCGCTTCTCCAGGGTTCTCCGCTCCAGCAACACATGGCGCTGGCAGGTCACGCAGCGGATGCCAATGTCCGCGCCCAGCCGATAGACGTCCCACTCGAATCCCCCGCAGGGGTGGGGCTTCCGCAGCCGCAGCCGATCGCCGATGTGAAAGTCAAACGGCTGGGTTGCCATCGTCCTCCTCCCTCGAATGCAGGGCCTGGTCGAGCTTGCCGCTAAGGCTGATCGCGGCGGCGCGCGCGGCGGACGCGAAATCGGCTCCGTGACTGGCATGAATGATTGATCGGCTGGCGCTGACCACGAGCCGCCGCGCTTGGCCCGGCGCCAGCGCCGCCGCCAATTCCTCGGCCGTTCCACCCTGGGCACCGATTCCGGGTACCAGAATGGGGGCGAGCGGGACCAGCCTGGCGGCCCAGGCAAAGGCGGCCCCTTCACGGGCCCCAATCACCAGGCCCGCCGCCCCGCTCTCCAACCACGGCGAGAAGAGGCGCAGCACGCGAACATACAGCGGCTCGCCTTCCACCTTGAGATCCTGCAAGGCGGCCGCGCCTGGATTGGAGGTACGGCACAGCACGAAGGCAAAGCCGCGGGGGTGGTCAAGAAGAGGCGACACCGCCTCTGGGCCGAGATAGGGATTCACCGTGCAGGCGCCCGCCCCAAGCGCCTCATAGAGCCCCTCGGCATAGGCGCGGCTCGTGTTGCCGATATCGCCGCGTTTGCCATCGGCGATCACCGGGATCCCGCGCGGAATCGACGTCACCACCTCGGTCAGGGCCGCCATCCCTTCGGCGCCCCACCGCTCGAAAAAGGCCAGGTTCGGCTTATAGGCAAGCACAAGATCCGCCGTGGCCTGGATGATCGCTCGGCAGAAGCGAGCCGCTCCCTCCGGCCCGGAATAGCCTGGAGGGAGCGCGCTCGGCTCAGGGTCGAGACCGATGCACAGGCACCCGTGATCGGCCCGCCGCGCGGTCAGGGCGGACAGGAACGGCCGTTCGGGTGCTGGGAGGCTCATCGGCGCACCCGCGTAAGCAGGTGTTGTGGGTTGGCGATCAGCACCGTTTCCAGCAAGGACTCCGGCACCCCGGCACCGAGCGCCACGCTACGGGCCCGCGCCTCGGAGAGCAGATCCTCCGGTGCGTGACCGTCCGAATCCACCAGGAGGCGAGCGCCAGCGGCCAGGCACTCTTTCACTACCCTGCCATTGCTCAGACAATGACCACGACGGGCGGAAATCTCCACGAACGTCTCGTTGCGCGCCGCCAAAGCCGCTTCCTCGGGACTGAGCAGGCCGGGGTGCCCCAGAATGTCCACGTCCGCGCAGCGCAATGCGGCTAGGTTGGTCCCGGGCGGTACGGGCTCAACCGTGGTTTCCCCGTGCACGACCACAATCTCGGCCCCGTCCGCCCGCGCGCCGGCCGCCGCCTCGGCGATTGCCTCGGGCGGCAGGTGGGTCAACTCCACGCCCAGGAATACTTCGATGGGCCAGAACCGCATGGCCAGATCCACATCGCGCCGCAGTTCCCGGAAGCGATCGGCCAGGAAACCCACCCCGCCGTGATCGGTGATCGCCATCGCCGTGTAGCCCTTCACGGATGCCGTTCGAATCAACTCCACGGGCGACAGCTCGCCATCGCTCAAATAGGTGTGGCAATGAAAGTCATAGAGCACTGGCAACCCTCCTCTTTCGGATCGAGCGAAACACCTTACCCCTTTGTCGATCCACAGGGTACAGCATCCACGGCCCCAAATGCACGCCTGATGTCCGTCCGTACCCCATGCCCTGGTATAGTATTCCGGTACTCTCTCCCAGTTTTCGGCGCGGTGATTCCTTGGAGCGGACGTGAGCAGTGATCCAGCGGCTGACTTTTATCAGGCCCGTCCCGACCTGTACGACCTCATGCACGAAGATCAGGTGGCGGATGTCGAATTCGTCCGCCAGAGTGTTGCCGTGCTTCCGCCTGGCGCTCGCGTGCTGGAGCTTGGTTGCGGGACCGGCCGCCTCCTCCGACCCATCCTGGAAAGCGGAGCCGTCGCCGTCGGTCTGGATCGTGAGCCCGCGATGTTGCGCGTCGCCAACGCCAATCTGGCCATGTATGGCGAGCGAGTGGCCCTGATCGAAGGGGAGATGACCCGCTTCGAGGCGCCGGGCGAGCCCTTCGATCTAGCATTGATTGGCCTCAATACTTTCATGCACTTGCTGACCATGCGGAAACAGATGGAGTGCCTCAATTGCGCTCATCGCCATCTCCGGCCAGGCGGGACGTTGCTCATTGACCTGGCGAATCCGCACGCCGTCCTGCGCGATACCCAACAAGGGATGACCCAGCACCGATTCACCAAGCCAGGCCCGCGTGGAGCGGAGACTCTGACCACTCTTTGGTCGGCTACCATGTTCAACCTGGCCAAACAACTGGCCCATACCACCTTGCTGTTCGACGAAGTCGACAACCATACCGGCCTCTTTCGCCGAACGTCCGCCGATATCGTCCTCCGCTTGACCTATCGCTATGAACTGGAGCATCTCCTCGCTCGAACCGGCTTTACCGCGCGGGCCCTCTACGGTGATTATGAATCATCTCCCTACGAGGACGACTGTGAGCGACTGCTCTGCGCCTGTACCGCCCTCGCCTGACCCTCTATCCCCCCGCGGCGTTTGCGCTAGCGCTACTTGGGCGTTACCATACCGAGGAAGCAACCAATGAGATTGGGCTAGATGGTTGGCCGGCGCGAGGGTGGCGGCGCGTGGGGATTCGGGTTGGCCACGGAGTAGGGATCGCGGAAGAGTGACCAAAAAATCAGACATGGCATCGCGTTACGCCGCGGCGCACGCCCGGCGGGACCAAAGACGCCGCGAGACGACCGCGCGCGAATTCCTTCCCCTGGCCGACGAGACGGACCCGCGCGCCGCTTCGGTGGCAGCGGGCCAACCGGCTACCGGAGGCCGTATGCATCTCCCCTCCCTCCGCGGCGAGGGCGTGCTGACCTCGCGCGTACCCGCCATGGACTACAGCTATCTGCGTGCCGATCTCATGCGTACCTTGATCCTGGCGGTGTGTTTGTTTGGCGCCATGATCATCCTGTCCTTCATCATCAAGTAAGGACTGCCTGGCACTCCAGGAGAGAGGCTGTTGACCTGGCTGAGCCTATCAATCCGTCTCCAGCCCGTCCGGCGGCGCGCGTAGGCGGATCGCATGATTGGCGCCGGACCCTTCCCGCCGTGGAGGCCGTGCTGCGCGAAACCGAGGTCGAGGAGGCCGTGGCGGTATTTGGCCGCAACGCCCTGACCACGGTGATCCGTGAGCATATGGACGCTCTCCGGGGCCGGCCATTGCCTGGCAGCGATGTCACCCCAGCGGCGATCGCGCATATGGTGGTGCGCGAGGCGGAGCGGCGCTTTGCCCTGAGCCCCGAGCCCGTGATCAATGCCACTGGAGTGATCATTCACACCAACCTTGGTCGGGCGCCGCTCAGCGAGGCGTCGATTCACGCGATCACCCAGGTGGCATCCGGCTACAGCGCCCTGGAATATGACGTGGAGCGCGGCGCGCGCGGCTCGCGGAACGACCTTCTCTCCCCCCTCCTCAGCCAACTCACAGGCGCCGAGGATGGCGTGGTGGTCAACAACGGCGCCGCCGCCGTGCAACTGGCGTTGGCAGCCTTGGCGGATGGCCGTGAAGTGATAGTCTCTCGCGGGCAGGCGGTCGAAATTGGCGGCGGGTTCCGAATCCCTGCCATCCTGGCCCAGAGCGGCGCGAAGCTCGTGGAAGTGGGTACCACGAACCGGACCCGGATCGCCGACTACGCCGAGGCGATTACCCCGCGAACCGCCGCTATTCTGCACGTCCACCCGAGCAACTTCAAGATTTCCGGCTTCACCGAAAGCACGAGCCTTGCCGATCTGGCGGCCCTTGGCAAACAGCATGGTATCGCGGTGGTCAACGACGTGGGATCGGGATGCCTTCTGGATCTCGCGCCCTACGGTCTGGCGTCCGAGCCCTTGGTCCAGGATAGCGTCGCCGCCGGAATTGATCTCGTATGTTTCTCTGGAGACAAGCTCCTGGGTGGTCCCCAGTGTGGAGTCATCATTGGCGGTTTTGACTTCATCGCCAAAATCCGGCGTCATAGTTTGCTCCGCGCCTTGCGGGTCGACAAAATAACTATTGCCGCCCTGCACGCTACTCTTCTGCACTATCTTCGTGGAGAGGCACTGAAGCGCGTGCCTATCTGGCGCATGATCACCGCCTCGCCCGACTCCCTTAATTTTCGCGCCCGTGCCTGGCTCGAAGCGGTGAAGGCGCCTGACGCGGTGCGACTCTCGCTTGAGCGGGGACTGTCCACGATCGGCGGCGGTTCAACCCCAGGCGAGACGCTCCCCACCAGCATCCTCACGATCCGTACCCTCACCCCTGGTCGTGGCTGGGCCGCCAAACTGGCGGCCGAGTTACGGCGCACCGCCCCAGCGGTACTAGGGCGGGTCGATGATGGGGCGCTGATCCTCGATCCGCGGACAGTGCTCCCAGATCAGGATCCGCTCGTCACCCGCGCCCTGCAGGAAGCGCTCGAACACCTCCGCTCGTGAAGCTTGGTGCCTTTGGTACTGGCCTGGGTGGGCGAGGATGGAAGGGGCGACGGCACATTGTCCTCTTCATACTTCTGATCATGTGTTCGTACGGCGCGCTCATGCCCGCGCC
>DATLQX010000170.1:0-11135 GCA_035534995.1 Chloroflexota bacterium
CCCTCGGCATCGGTGATCGAGAGGATGAGCGGCGCCTGGTGGAGGACGGCATACAACACCTCATCGGTCGCCGGCAACGGAGACTCGACGGGGCGCGCTTCGGATCCGCGAGGAACTTCTTCCATAGCCTCTTCCGGGAACGCTTCTACCCGCGGTACCCGCGTCAGCTGGGGGGGCGCCACGCGATACGCGATCAGCGTACCAGGCATAGGGGCGCTCGTCCACACCGGCATCGATCAAGAGGCTCTGAGTTTCGCGCTCTATTGCTCAAACTCTAAAGATTTTCCCCACGCTGCCGAATACCCTGATACGACGAGAGAGAGCGCCTGGTATCGGATAGGGAGCGTGTCGTGTGGGTTGCCTGACGCGCCCCGCGCTTCCGCCGAATCCACCCTCGATCCGCCCTAACAGCCCCAGCCTGCTCGCCAATCGCGAGCAGGCTGGGGCTGTTAGGGCGGACCCACCTCCCCTTCACGCTTCCAGCTGGCGGTCAGAGTGCCGGCACGCCGCTGGTCACTGTGGGCCGGGTGGTCCTTGACAACCACGTTTAAGACGGGCAGCCGCTCTTCGCTACGAGGACTACGAGCGGCTGCTCGGTGGAGGAGCCAGCGCCTGGGATATCTGGAAGACGGCGCCACGTCTCGACGAGGACGACTTGCCGCTCAGGCGCGACATGGCCGGAGTGCGCCCCGTGGATCTGACCTAGCCATGACCTATTTGTTGGATACCAACGTGATATCCGAGGTGATCAAGCCACGGCCCACGGCCGCGGTAGTGGCGTGGTTTGCCTCCCAACCGAACACGAGTACCTATCTGTCCGTGCTTACCCTGGGAGAGATCGAGCAGGGTATCGTGCGCTCGCCCAATCCTCAACCGGCGCAAGAACTACGGCGCTGGCTGGAGGAGGAGCTTCCGTCCCAATTTCATGGCCGTGTCTTATCGGTTGACGCCACCATCATGAAAACCTGGGGGCGGATTACCGGCCATGCCCTTCAGCGCGGTCTCCCGACCAGTTACGTCGATTCGTTGCTGGCGGCAACCGCTATCACCCACGACTTGATCCCGGTCACCCGAAACATCAAGGATGTAGAGGCGTTCCCGGTTCAGGCTCTTAATCCCTGGACAATCCTACCTATTCCGCCAAATAGGCCACCGTAGGGGCCGCCGCGAACATCCGCTGGGCCAGGGGAGCCCCGATCACGCTCACCACCGCCAGGTAACCTAGAATGAGCCAGAGCAGGCTGGCCCACCACCCTACAAGGAGAAAATAGATCGCGCGCATAGGGGTGGGATAGGGGGAGGCATGGAGAACCGGATAGATCGTCCCGGCGGGCTGCCAGTCTCCCATGTGAAGGGTCAGCACATCGGGAGCGTGGTCCAGCATTCGAACCGCCACCGCGCGGCCAAACACGCTGATCAAGGCGAGCCAGGCTACGATGACCCACAACAAGGTCAGGGCGATCCCCGCCGTCGCGCTCCATACCGCGCGGAGGGATACCGGCGCCCTCCGCATGGGCGGCGGCGGCACATAGGGCGGCGGCCGGCGCGAGAGGTGGTCGAGCCGCGTTTGCAAGCGACGGGCGGCGCGCGGCATCGCGGTCTGGCGTCCCAGATGGTCGCTCAGCACCCCCGCCGCCTCCCGCAGCAGCGGCTCCAGACGATCACCGGCCTCCCGCAAGGCGACCCGCGGATCGGGAGGCGCCTGGGGGACGGGCGCCCCGCCCACCGTATTGGCCATCGGATCGTCCAGGTGCCCGGTGCCAATGGCGATCTGGCCCCCGCACGCGGCACATAGAGTTGCCCCCGGCGCGTTGGCGGCGCCGCAGTGTGGGCAGATGGCGACGAATGGCGTGACCCGCATGGCGAATAGGTTCCCCTCTACGATCAGCCTACCGAGGCAGAGGAATCCGCGCAAGGAAACTGCCTGACGCCTAAACACCGTGTCGCCTGGCGTTCATTCAGGACAGCGGCCACCGGGGCCAGTCGGCCATGGGGACGGTGGAATCCACGGCCTGCATCCCCGCGTTCTGGAAGCGATCCAGGGCCGCCGCCGCCTGATCGGTGAAATCGGCTAGAAACCCGCCCGTCCCGTCCGGGACCACCACGCTGGACATGCAATCCGCGAGAATATAGACCTTCCCCGCCAGGGATGGGTCAACCGCTATGATCTCGGCCAGCAAATCCTCGATCGTGCTTTTGACGCAGTGGCTGGCGGCCTGGCCGGCAATCACGATCACATCCGAGTTGAGCAGGGTAGCGAGCAGAGCCGTGTTCTTCTGGGCCAGGGTGCCGCCGTCATGGCTGAGCAACACCTCCGGACGCAGAATACTATAGTTCTCGGTCAGGACATGACTGCCCTTCATCTCAATTCCCGCCTGGGTTTGCCGGGCGAAGGCATGGAAAAGTTGGGCCTCCTGGATAATGCCGGCCAGCGCGTGTCCATCGCTGCCCAGTAAGCAGTGATAGGGCCAGAGATAGAGTTCATACTTTCCCGCCCGTGCCAGCTCGTCGCAGTAGAATGCCGCCTGGGCCACCAGCCAGGGATAATCGCCGCCGCATAGCCAGTCGGCGATAGCGGGATTGGGCCGAAGCGCGCCGGAGCGAATCCGGTCCGCCCGGACGAGAGTATGCGGTGCGGGCGGACTGCCGGAAGGATCGAGCCAGAACGAGGGGAAGAAAATCTGCGTCGGTACATGGGTGTCCAGGGTGGTGGTGATCGCGGTGATCGTCCCCAGATTCCGGTGGACGAACTCCGCCAATCGGCGGTTGTCGTCCATGGCCCCGGTGCCGGAACGGCCTCCCACGTACAGGCTGCCCGCCGGGAAACAGAAGTCCTTCTGGGCATCAATCACCAGCAGGTGGACCTTCTCGGCAGCGGCGGCGGCCGGAACGATCCCATACTGGCGGCGCCACTCGGCGGCGGCGCTCAGGAGGGCCTGGGGATCGGGGCGATAGTCCCAGCGGCGGGCGTTGGCCGGCTCGAAGAACTCCGGCAGCGGCAGGGTTCCCGTGCTGACCAGCATCGTCGTGCCCCTTTTCTCGTAGTCCACCGGAGCGGCCGGCGCCGCGATTCGCCCTCACTCTCATGATACGCGGTATGTGCATGAGGCCACTCGCTCGCGCCGCCAGCCGGCCTTCCTTCTCACTCGCCGATGGTAACTCGCCAGCGATCGAAGACGTGCCACTGGGCGGGGGTCATGGTCCAGAGGGCGAAGATAGCCACATGGGCGTGGTTCGGCCGTGCTTGGCGCACCCCCGTCAGAGCAGTGTTCAGGTTCTCCACCCGGTCGTCGAACCCCGCTGTCCGCCCGGAAAAGGCGGGGATGCCGAAGCTGAGGGAAACATTCGGCAACGCCTGGGTGAGATCGCGCGCCTGCTCGGCCACGAAGGCGGTATAGGCCGCCGGGTCGCGGAGGCTCGTGTCGTAGAGCATGGGGTCCACCTCGTTCACCAGTGCCGCCACGCGCCCGTAGTAGGCGCCGGACCACGGGGTGAGCGGTATGCGTAGATGGGGGAGCGCGGGGAGCCCACCGGCGGGCAGCAGTGCCGGACTCGCCGCGGCCAGCCACCGATTGGGCCCGATGGCCACGCGGGTACGGCGCAGCAGATCCAGGAAGGCCGTGTCGCCGTCCGCCACCGGCTCCAGGTCATACTGCACCCCGTCGAAACCTTCGGCGGTAAACCGAGCCGCCGTGCGGACCAGCGCCGCCCGCTCCGTCTCGCCCTGGAGATTGAACAGGCCGTCCCATGTGGGCAGCACCTGGCCAATCCAGGCCAGGAGGCGGACGCCGGGGCAGACGGCATGGAAGCGGTTGACGAAACGGCCCGCGTCGGGGGCGCGTTCCTCGGCGATCCGGCCCGCGCCGTCGAGCGGCCCCACATGGGCGTAGATCTCGCCCAGGCCGTGGACTCGCACGAGGGCGCACAGCGCGGCGAGCGCCGAAGGGGCTGGTGGGGTCGCCACCCAGGAGTGCCCAATCCAGACCGCGTTGACCGGCGGCGGCAGTCCGCTGCCATGGGTATCCCGTGGCCGGAGGGCAAGCACCACCCCGGCCATCAGGAGAGAGGACAGCATCGTGGCAAGCATGATATGGCGCGATAGGCGCATGTTTCCGGCCCTTTCCAGCGTCGTATTAACAGAAACGCGCGAATGGGCCGGAAGGTTACAGGGATTGTGGCTAACTTTCGCCGGCGGGCGGCGGCCCCAGGCCCAAGCCCGCGGACACGGATGTCCAGCGGGCGCCATCGAGCCGCCAGATCCCGGTCAAGGTCACGAGGTAGATCTGGTCCGCATTGCCCAGAGGGATAGCCAGCACTTGCACCACCGTGTCGGCGGGCGCGGGGAGGGCTACTTGCAAGGGGCGCCAGGCATAGCCGAGCGGGGCGGTCCAGATCCGATCGCGGTAAAGAATGTAACGGGCGCGGTTGGTTTGGGCCCACCGGGTGGGCGGGGCGCAGCCGGGGGCGGGGCGGGTGCCGCAGACCACAGGGCTCCAGTGGTAGCCGCCATCGAGGGATACATAGCGGGCGACCGGAGCATCCGGAGTGACGGCGGCGGGATTGACCAGATCGAGCACCAGGGCGCGGGACACGGGATTCCCGATCAGGATCGCCTGCAAACCGGTGGCCACGGGAGCGTTCGGCAAGAGGCCCAGGGGACGCCAATGGCTGCCTCCGTCGTCGCTCGCCAGTCCCGGTGGCTGCCCCGGCGCATACAGGGGCGGTGCCACGGCAAGCATGGGATCGAGCAAGGCGGCGCTGCCCACGGTGAGGAGATGGGGAATAATCACCGAGCGCCAGGTGGCGCCTCCATCGTCCGAACGGAGGAGGGCGCCGCCATTCCCATTCTCGGCCAGGGCGGTCAACGTCCCGTCCCGCCCTACCAACAAGGTGCTGATCGCCACGTTGGGCACATCATGCCGGCCCTGAGGACTGATCCGATTCCACAGTCCGTCGATCCCCGGACTGGCATCGCGGTACAGATTACCGGCCAGATACAGGGGGAATTGCAGGCGTTGGCTAAGCAGGTAGAGGCCGCCTGCCTGGTCGGCGGCGATCGTTCGCGGGGCCTCCGCCCCATTGCTGAAGACGGTGGTCCAGGTGATCCCGGCGTCGTCGCTCCGCCACAGCGCCTCGCAGCCCGGTTCATTGCCCTGAGCCAGATTCGGGGAGATCGGGGGGCGGGTGATCGCGAACAGATGCGTGCCGCCGGAAGAGTCGGGGACCGCCAGGGCCTGGCCGATCACCGCGCCCTCCTGGCAGGGCGGCGCGGCCTGCGTGGGCGGGCTGGGCCAGAGCATGGAAGCGAGAAGCGCGGCGGCGAATAGGGCGCAGACCGCCAGGGCGATCCAGCCACGCTCGCGCTGGGTGAGTGGTCTCCCAGAGCGGAACCCGTGGGTCCGCGGCGGGGGTTGGGGCGCCGAGCTTCCGGATGCATCGGCAGGGCTTGCGGGGTTCCCAGCCGCCGGCGCGGAGTGGGAGTGTGGTTCGTGTTCTTCCACCGTGCCGGCAATCCTCCCGATGCGCTGATCCGCCCCGTAGGTACTGTACCCAATTCGGGGCCGCTCGCCACCCCTCCCGTATGCTGGTGCGTGCTGTCGCTCGTGCCAGTGCGTGGCATCCTCAAGCTCATCACTATGCACAACCTCCAGGGCGGCGTCGGTCGCGATCTTGTTCCGGTCCCCGGCAAGAGGCACCCCGCCAGGCAGTAGGCATCAGGGCCGGCGCGTGAGATAGAAAAAATCGCGCACATCTCCATAGAGATACTTGGTACCGATGCCCGGCATCGCCGGATTGAGGGCGGTGGCCGTGATTTGGCCGGAGGAGTCGCGGCTATAGGTGAAGGCACGCACCCAGAACGGGTTGAGGTCCAATTGCATGGCGGACACCGCCCCAGCGTCTCGGAGAGCCTGGGCCAGGGTGGCGGCCGAGAGTGAGTTCCCTCCAGCATACAGCAGGGTGCCGTGGGCGGTGAGGCCGATGCCCAAGCGCCAGGTGTAAGTCGTGTCCATGATCGACAGGCCCCACGACGCCCCGTCCTGGGTGAGCGGCGCAATGCGCCCGTGATCGACCAGGAGGGAACCATTCTGACGCCAGGCCACCAGGTTGCGGTTGGCGCCGGTGAGTCGTCGGTCCAGGCCCCAGGCGCCCAGGGAATCCATGGCCTCCAGAAAAAACGCGCCGTACGGGGCCTGGACCAACCCGTCGCCAGGAAACACCGAAGGGGTCAACGGCGGATCGCCGGCGCGGGCACTCCCAGGGCGGAAGCAATGGCGGAGGACATGAACATGGGATCGAAGGTTGTGTCGCGGTTCCAGCCACCAGATGGGTATCCCGCGCACGCCCGGGGTGCGACCGGACCGGGCAGCGAAAGACCACTTCGCCCTCAGCGAGGCGCCTGGTTCATCCAGGGATGCATCGGACGGAAGCCCAGCTCCTCTTTGGCCCGCCTGTTGCTCAGCAGCGTCTCCCGTTCCCCCAGTTCTCGGCGTACGGGCACGTTGGGGTAGTACTGGCCAAGAAGTTCCTGGGTGGGCCGATCAGAGGAGGTTTCATCGTTGGCGATGTTGAAGACCCTATAGCCGAGCCCGTCGGTCTCGACTCCGAGCCGGCAGGCCTGGGCCAAATCCCGCGCATCGATGTAGCTCCAGGTGATGCGCTTGCGCGTGCTCGGGTCCGCGAAGCCGGCGATCAGATTGGCATACTCGTGCGGCTCGATGACGTTGCCGATGCGGAACGCATACACATCCATGCCGTCGCGCAGGTGGAACGCCCGCCCGGTCCGCTCGTTGACTATCTTGGAGAGCGCGTAGGAATCCATCGGATCGACCGGGTAATCCTCATCGAGTGGAAGATAGACGGGGTCACGCTCGTCGTACGCGAAACACAGCCCATAGGTAGTCTCGCTGGAGGCAATGATCGCTTTCTTGATCCCCAGCTTGGAGGCGGCATCAAGCACGTTATAGGTGCTCAGGGTATTAACCCGAAAGACCTCATTGTCCGGCACGAGGAAGACGGCGGGGATGGCCGCCAGATGGACGACGGCGCCAATGGGCTGGGGGCGCTGGGAGTCGGCCGCCGTGTCGCCGACATAGCTAGCCAGGGCATTGAACACCTGCCCCGCGTCGGTGAGATCGGTGATCAGTGTGCGCGCCTCCGGGATGGGCGAGGGCCGCAGGTCCAGGTTGAGCACCGTGTAGCCGTGGGCGGCAAACTCCTGGACGACGTAGCGGCCAGCCTTGCCGCTACCTCCGGTGACGATGATGCGGCGCGGAGAATCAGACGTGGACATCGTTACTTTTTACTCCTTCTCGGTCACACGAGTAGCGGCGCGGCCCTGGCCCGTTCCCCGTTTTTCGCGTACCGCCAAACGTAGCTACTATCTATCCGAGCATAGCAGGCGAAACGGGCGTTCGCCAGCCGGGCCCCGAAACTTGACGTAACCCCCTATCCTGGCCCTACCATTGATCTGGTCGCCGAAGCGCCCCGCATGGGCCGGCACAAATGCCGGTTTCGCCGTGTACACCCCCCTCGTCGACAGCGATCCCGACGAAGCGGCGCTCGCCCCTTATTTCCGGACCAACCAGCCTGCCTCTCGCTATCTCCCCTGATGGGCTGTCTCCCGGATAGGCCTTCTTCGATCCGTCGTTCGCGCCAGGCTACCGGCATCTACTCGGAGAACGGCACAATGCGCGTGTGGCGAGGTTAAGGCAGCGCTATCGAGTTCAACGCCGTACCCCGGCGCGGCCGCCATTTCCTCCCGGTTTGCCGCATTCCGGTATATTGTTAGTTCACCGCATAGCTCTCGCCTGAACGCGGATCAGCACCGACGACGCGGTCGGTCAATGTTGAGCCTAGCAGCATCGTACGCTTATGGCGCTTGTACAGGTGTGGGACTCAGCTGAGATCATCGCTCGGTCAGGGGTACGCTACCCACGGAGGGAAGAGATGCAGACATCCCATTCGGCCCATGGCCTTCCCCCAGCGCAGGGGCTCTACGATCCGCGGAACGAACACGATGCATGCGGCATGGGCTTTGTCGCCAGCATCCGCGGGGAAAAGAGTCATGAAATTATCCGGAAAGGAATCGAGGTTCTGATCAACCTCACCCATCGTGGGGCCTCCGGATCCGATCCCGAGACTGGCGATGGGGCGGGCGTGCTGATTCAGATCCCGCACCAATTCTTCGTGCGCGTGTGCCGCGACCTTGGCTTCGAGCTACCGGAGCCCGGCAGCTACGGCGTCGGCATGGTGTTCTTGCCGGTGGACCGGCATCACCGTCTGGAGTGCGAGGGAATCCTTGAACGGATCGTGCGCGAGGAGGGCCTCTCCGTCCTCGGCTGGCGCGATACGCCCGTGGATGGGAACGCGATCGGCAGGCACGCGCGGGCCTCGCAGCCGTACATTGAGCAGATTTTCGTGGGCCGTCCGGCGGACCTGAACGAAGACGCCTTTGAACGCAAGCTGTACGTGACGCGGAAGCGCGTTGAGGCGGAGATTTCCGCCTCCCCTATTCAAGACAAGGGCATGTTCTACGTACCGTCGCTGTCGGCGCGGACCATTATCTATAAGGGGCTGCTGCTGGCGCCGCAAATCGTGGATTTCTACGCCGAGCTATCCGATCCTGAGGTGGTAAGCGCGCTCTGTCTGGTGCATCAGCGCTTCTCCACCAACACCTTTCCCAGTTGGTCGCTGGCCCATCCCTATCGCTACATCGCCCATAACGGCGAGATCAACACGCTGCGCGGCAACGTGAATTGGATGCGCGCCCGCCAGTCGGTGCTTGCCTCGCCGCTCCTCGGCGACGACATCAAGAAGCTTTTCCCGATCATCACGCCGAGCGGCAGCGATTCCGCGGCTTTCGACAACGCGGTGGAATTGCTCTTCCAGGCGGGCCGATCCCTGCCGCATGTGATGGCCATGCTGATCCCGGAGGCCTGGGCGGGGAACCCGCACATCAAGCCCGAGAAGAAAGCCTTCTACGAGTATCACGCATCCTTGATGGAGCCGTGGGATGGCCCGGCGGCCATCGCCTTTACCGACGGGCGGGTAATCGGCGCCACGCTCGACCGGAACGGCTTGCGGCCCGGCCGCTATCTGATCACCACCGATGATCTCGTGGTGCTGGCCTCCGAAGCGGGCGTGCTCGACGTCCCGGCGCGGAACGTGAGGAAAAAGGGACGCCTCCAACCCGGCAAGATGTTCCTCGTGGATACCGTGGCGGGCCGGATCATCTCGGACAAGGAAATCAAGCAGCAATTGGCCGCGCGACAGCCGTACGCGCAATGGCTGGCGGAGAACCAGATCACCCTCGACGAGCTGGCCGAGCCGTCGCGCGTGCATGGCGCGGATCCGTTCACGCTTCTGCGCCGGCAGCGGGCCTTTGGCTACTCCGAGGAGGATCTGCGCCTGATCCTGGACCCGATGGCGGTGAAGGGTGAGGAATCCGTCGGTTCAATGGGCACCGATACGCCGCTGGCCTGTCTCTCCGACCGGCCCCAAACCCTGTTCAACTACTTCAAGCAACTCTTCGCCCAGGTAACCAATCCGCCGATCGACTCCATCCGGGAAGAGATGGTGATGTCGTTGATCAGCTATATCGGCGCCGAGCAGAACATTCTTGAAGAGAGGCCGAAGAACTGTCACACCGTCAAGCTTTCCCAACCGATTCTGACCAACCCTGGGCTGGAAAAGCTCCGCCGCGTCTCCACGGGCGATCTGCTGGCGGCGACCGTGCCAACCTTGTTTGAGGTTGGCGAAGGCGCGGAAGGGCTGAAGCGGGGCCTGGATGAACTCTGCCGGCAAGTGTCGCTGGCCGTGCAGTCGGGCTACACCCTCTTAATTCTGTCGGATCGCGGCGTGGATAGCCGGTATGCGCCAATCCCCAGCCTGCTGGCCCTCGCGGCGGTGCATAACTTGCTCGTACGTGAGGAAAACCGCTCACAGGTGGCGTTGATTGTCGAATCGGGTGAGCCGCGCGAGGTGATGCACTTCGCGCTGCTGATCGGCTACGGGGCCAGCGCGGTCAATCCCTATCTGGCCCTGGAAACGATCAGTAACCAGGCGCGCCGCGGCCGGCTCCCGGATGGAACCACGCCCGAATACGCGGTGAAGAACTTCATCAAGGCGATCAATAAGGGCCTGTTGAAGACCTTCTCCAAGATGGGTATTTCCACTCTGCAGAGCTATTGCGGCGCCCAGGTCTTCGAGGCGATCGGCCTGAATAAGGAACTGGTGGAGACTTATTTCACCGGCACCGTGTCGCGCATCGAAGGCATCGGCCTCGATGTACTGGCGCGCGAGGCGCGCATGAAGCACGAACATGCGTTCCGCACCCCCACCGAATCCGAGAGTCCCCTGGTGGTGGGCGGCGCCTATCACTTCCGCGCGGAGGGCGAGTATCACCTGCTGAATCCAGAGACCATCAGTAAGCTGCAACACGCGGTGCGGCAGGAAAGCCCCCAGACCTTCAAGGAATTCACCGACCTGATTGACGGACGGAATCGCACCCTCTGCACCCTCCGCGGCTTGCTGCGGCTCAAGCAGTCCGCGAAACCGGTGCCCCTGGAGGAGGTAGAGCCCGCCAGGGAGATCGTCAAGCGGTTCACGACCGGCGCCATGTCCTTCGGCTCGATCAGCAAGGAGGCCCACGAGACGCTGGCCATCGCCATGAACCGGATCGGCGGCATGTCGAACACCGGCGAGGGCGGTGAGGACGAGGGACGATTCACGCGGGACGCCAACGGCGACCTGCGTCGGAGCGCGGTCAAGCAGATCGCCTCCGGCCGCTTCGGCGTGACCACCAATTATCTGATCAATGCCGACGAATTGCAGATCAAGATGGCGCAGGGCGCCAAGCCGGGCGAGGGCGGCCAACTCCCTGGACACAAGGTCGACGAGGTGATCGCCCAACTGCGGCACTCGATCGCCGGAGTTGGTTTGATCTCACCCCCGCCGCATCACGATATTTATTCGATCGAGGATCTGGCCCAGTTGATCTATGACCTCAAGAACGTCAATCCTCAGGCACGCATCGCGGTAAAGCTCGTGGCCGAGGTGGGAGTGGGGACGGTCGCCGCCGGCGTGGCCAAGGCGCATGCCGACGTGGTGCTGATCAGCGGCGATACCGGCGGCAC
>DATLQX010000171.1:0-20020 GCA_035534995.1 Chloroflexota bacterium
CGACGTAGAGGTGGTGCCGAGCGGCCTCGGCGGGCCGGCCAGGGAGAGCCAAGAACAGGAGAGCCGCCACCACGAGGCCGGCTAGGAGTCGCGTCGCCCGAAAGAACCGCATCAGGTCGCCCTTTCTCATTGCGATCACCACGATCATCGTTACTGTAGTGGAGATGAACCTGGATCGGCAACTTTCATGATTTCCGTCACATTGACACGGTAGAATCGGTGCGCTAGAGTTAAGCACGCGGCCCTGAATCGGGCTGCTCTCTCGTCTTGCGTGGCGCGCGCCTGTCCGGCGCATGGGAAGGGGGTGATGATCGTCGTGGACGCAGGTCCTGGTCACAGTACTCGGCCCCCAGGGGGCATCATTGAGGTGGTTCACTACCAAGGATATATGAGCACAGGTAATTTACGCGGGGACCAGCGAACGACGACCATCGCGCCTGGGGAGCGTTTATCGAGGTAAGCTACTCCCTAGTCACGCGGCACGGCCGCCTCTCCTGGTCCGTAGGCAGCGAAAACGGTCCTCCCAAGGGGGATCTTCAGAGCGGACGGGAAGTGAGGTGGCTTTTTTATGCCATTCTTCAGCCAGATTGCCGGTCGCCCCGTACTTGACGCGCGGGGTGACAGCCAGGGGAAGATAGCGGATCTGGTGGTCTCCGCCGATAGCGGCTATCCCGTGATTAAAGCGGTCGCGGTGCGGGGCGGGCGCCGGAACGAGACCATACTCGTGCCCTGGGAGCAGGTGCTCAATTTTGATTCAACGGTCGTGCTCCGTGCCCCCCGCGCGGAAATTACCCCGTACCAGCCGGCCGCGAACGAGATCTTCGTCGGCGGACAGATTCTCGATCGACAGATCGTGGATGTCGAAGGGCGGAAGGTGGTGCGGGTCAACGATCTGCAACTGGCCCGGACCAACGGACACTACCGGCTGATCGGGGTGGACATCAGCGGCCAGGCATTGCTCCGGCGCCTGGGGATTCAGCAGATGGCCAGCCGGTTCGGGATCCGCCCGCGGGAGAACTTCATCGCCTGGGAAGACGTTGATCCGCTGGGCAGCGATCCCGCTGGGCTAAAACTCCGCGTCTCGCACAACAATCTGGCCCGACTCCATCCCGCCGATCTGGCGGAAATCGTGGACCAACTGAGCGTCCACGAGGGCGTGGCCCTGTTCGAGGGGATGGACGACGAAACCGCCGCCGAGGCCCTGGAGGAAGTAGCCCCCGAACGCCAACTCTCCCTGCTGGAGGGGATGGAAAGCGAGAAGGCCGCCGACATTCTGGAGGAAATGGATCCTTCGGTCGCCGCCGACGTGCTGGGCGAGATGTCCGATGAGAAGGCCAACGAGTTGCTGGCCCTCATGGAACAGGAAGAGTCGGAGGACGTCAAGGAGCTCCTCAGCTATCGGGAGGACTCGGCCGGGGGCATTATGACCACCGACTACATGGCAGTACCCGAGAACTGGACCGCCGCCCAGGTGATGAGCCACCTTCGGGCCCTGGCCCCGGAAATCGATGTGATTCACTACGTGTTCGCGGTCACCGATCTGGCCAGCGAGACCCTTACCGGAGTGGTTACCCTCCGCGACCTGATCGTGGCCAATCCCGACGCCCCGTTGATGGACTTTATGGAACGCGAGGTCGTGACCCTACGCCTTGATGATGATGAAGCGGAAGCGGCCCGCCTGATCGCCAAATACAACCTGTTGGCCGCGCCCGTGGTGGACGAGGAGGGCCGGCTGAAAGGGATCGTCACCGTGGACGACGCCATTGACATCATTCTGCCCACCGCCTGGA
Organism: Chloroflexota bacterium; assembly: GCA_035534995.1. GTDB lineage: Bacteria > Chloroflexota > UBA5177 > JANWHV01 > JANWHV01 > JANWHV01. Next base: position 1,791 of record DATLQX010000171.1, read on the forward strand.
AGAAACGCCTGCCCCGCCTGTTCGTTTGAGGTGAATCAGCCGACGGTAAAGGTCTTCGACCCCAACGTGTGCATGACCCCGTTGACGGGAACGGAAACCGAGCATCGGTATTGGCCGGGAGAAAACGGTCCCGTGACATAGGTGTATTTGAGGGTTGTGGGATAGGCCTCGGAATAGGTGAAGACGCCGGTCCCGTTTGGTAGCGACTGCCAATTGAAGGTAATCGGGGTACTCAGGGGAATGGTGGGCAGATTCACCATGCAATAGAAGGTGCCGGTATCCGCGGGAAGGGTATCGGCCGCCGCCGAGATGTTGTTGGTCGCCGCGATATATACGGTGACCGCGCTGGGGGCCGGGGTGTTGGTGGGCGGCGCCGCTACGTGGGTGTGCCCGGTCGAGGAGACCGCGGTAGCGGCCAGGGTTGGAGTCGCGGGCGGCGCCTCGGTCGGGGTGGAGGTGGCGTTCGCGGCCGCGATCTTATTGTCTACCTTATTGATCAACACACGGCTGGCCAGAAAAAACCCGCCGGTGAGCAGCACCAGCAGAAAGAGCCCCACCAGGACGCTATATCTATTCTGTGTCATGACATGACCAGCGTACAGAAGCCTTTCCCCGAAGTCAATCCAGCGAGATGGTATACTCTGGTTATACCAAAGTAGGTAGGGCCAGCGAATGGAGCGAAGCATGGCGCACGTTAAAACGGCGATCAGCGTGGACCGTGAGGTGTTCGTGGAAGCCGAGGGGGTCGCGGCCGAGTTACACATCTCCCGCAGCGATCTCTATACACGGGCCTTGCGGTTACTCCTTCGCCAAAGAAGGACGCTGCGGTTGCAGGAAGATATCGCGCGAGCGGCAGCCGAGTTAGCCGAGTTCTCGACTAGCCATGACGCCGGCCCGGATTCCCTCCATAACATTGCGAGCGAGACCATGCGTCGGGCCATCGAGCGCGGCGAATCCACATGGTAGCAGGTGAAGGAGACATCTATTGGTACGATTTTGGTCTGCCGCGTGGCTCGGCGCCAGCCTATCGGCGCCCCGTGGTGGTCGTGCAGAGCGACATGTTCAACCAATCCGCTCTGGCTACCATAGTCATATGCGCCCTCACCTCTAACCTCCGAATGGCCCGCTTTCCCGGCAACGTCTCGCTGATGGTCGGAGAAGGCGGCCTTGATCGAACAAGCGTGGTCGTGGTCACCCAGGTCTATACCCTGGATAGGGAAATGCTGGACACGTACATAGGTACGCTGGGGATGGATCGCCTCGCTGTGATCAGGATCGGTATTCGTGCGGTGCTGGGGGATGAAACGGCACTCGACATTCTTGCAAACGGCCCATGACGCGCTCGGCTTCGCCTGATGTGTTGCCAGATCTTGGCGTTCCCTCCGTACGGAAACCCCCGGACGGCCCTCCGCTTTGCTACCCTATCATGGACAAGCATCGAGGCGGTTCTCGGCAGGCGCGAGGTAATGACTCGCCCTCCCCGTGCCCGACACAGTAAGGAGTATCCCTTGGCGGCGGCAAACACCGATCCGCAATACATCATTACCTTTGACGGCGGCTCGAAGGGGAACCCTGGGGCCGGTTATGGTTCCTATGAGTTGCGGACCCGCGACAACCGCTCCCGGGTGGAGCGGAAAGATTATGCAGGGCAAATCACCAATAACGAGGCTGAGTATCGTACCTTGATCGCCGGGCTGGAGGATCTGCTCGCCACGCTCCAGAAGGCCGGCAAGGATCCAAAGCGTTACCATATCGAGGTGCGCGGCGACAGCCAACTGGTAATCAAACAATTGCGGGGTACCTATAAAGTGCGCCACCCCAACATGCTCCCGCTCTATGAACAGGCGCGAACCCTGGCTGCTCGGCTTGGTGGGGTTGAGTGGGTATGGCATGAGCGAGCGAACAGCGTCGCGGTCCTGGGCCACTGAGTGGCAGCCTGTAGGGGCCGGCGCCGGCCGGCCGCGGATCGTAAGGAGGACACCTCGTGCAAAACGTGGATGATTGGTTGGAGGCTCTGGCCTCGGACTCGGCCGCTCCCGGCGGCGGCTCGGCGGCAGCCCTCATGGTGGCGACCGGAGCCGCCCTGGTCGAGATGGTCTGTGGTCTCACCCTGGGCAACGAGAAGTTCCGGGACGTGGAACCCTTGATGACCCATGCCCGTGAGAAGGCGCGCGGCCTGCGGGCCACCGCCGATGGCCTGCGCGAGGAGGATAGCCATGCCTACGACGCGGTCATAGCCGCCTATCGGCTACCCAAGGGCACGGCCGAGGAGAAAGCGGCGCGCGGAGCCGGGATTCAAGCGGCATTGCGCGTGGCCACCGAGGTGCCGCTCCGTTCGGTGGTAGCTGGGGTGGATGTCCTCGACCTGGCGGCGTCGGTTGTCGAGTCGGTGAACCCGAACGCGATCAGCGATGCGGGCGCGGGCGCCCTGGCGGCCCGCGCCGGGGCCGAGGCATCGGCCTTGAACGTGCGGATCAATCTTTTGGCGATCAAGGATCCCGCCTACGTCACCATGCAAAAGGCGGCCCTGGAGGCGCTGTTGGCTCGCGCCGCCACCACCACCGATCAAGTACTGTCCGCCGCCCGCCTGGCCATTGGCGGCTGAACCTGGTGATCTCGCGGCGGGGATCTGGGGCGAGGCCGATCCAGGCCATGGATCCGGCGCTGGCGGCGCGGATTGCCGCCGGCGAGGTGATCGAGCGCCCGGCCTCGGTGGTGAAGGAGTTGCTGGAGAACGCGCTCGATGCCGGAGCGGCCGCGGTGCGGGTGGAGGTGGACGGCGGGGGCCTGGATCGACTGGCCGTGATCGACGATGGGTGCGGGATCGCCGCCGACCAGGTGGAGTTGGCCTTCGCCCGCCACGCCACAAGCAAGCTGTACACTCTGGAGGATCTGGAGACCATCTCCACCCTGGGTTTCCGCGGCGAGGCCCTTCCCAGCATCGCCTCGGTGTCTACCATCTCGCTCCGGAGCCGCCAGGCGGACGCCGCGGCGGGAGTGAGGGTGACGGTGCGCGAGGGGTCGCGGGTGGATCGCCAGGCCATGGGCTTGCCGGTAGGCACGGCCATTGAAGTGCGGGATCTGTTCGCCAACCTGCCGGCGCGGCGGAAGTTCCTCAAGAGTGGGCAGGCGGAACTGGGAGCTATCCATCAGGTAGTGCTGCACTACGCGATCGCCTATCCAGCGGTGCGGATGACTCTGGTGGGTGATGGTAAGCCGCTGCTCTCCACCGCTGGGGCTCGCGATTTGAAGGACACCCTGGCCTGCCTCTATGGGGTGGATCTCCTGGACCATCTGCTGGCCGTCGAGGGCGAACGCCACGGGCTTCGAGTCACCGGGCTGGTCAGCCAGGTCGGCTATACCCGCGCCACCCGTGCCTGGCAATCGTTCTTCATTAACGGCCGTTGGGTGCGGAACCGGGTGCTCCATGTGGCGCTGGAGGAAGCGTACCACGGGATGCTGATGGGTGGGCGACATCCGGTGGGAGTGGTGTTCATTAACGTGCCGGCCGCCGATCTGGACGTCAACGTGCATCCAGCCAAGACGGAGATTCGCTTCCTCCGCGAGCGAGACGTCTTCGGGGCAATTCGCCACTCGGTGGCGGCCGCGATCAGCGCGCGGGCCGGCGTAGCGATCGGTCCGGCTACCACTCGGGATGACCCATCGGCCGTGCCCACCGAGCAGCTTTCGCTCCTACCAGAGGCGCCTGCCGGCAACTCCCTGGAGGCGTCGATTCTGGCGCCTGCCCGCGCGGTGCCCGCGTTGCGCGTGCTCGGCCAGGCCGGCTCGTTGTTTATTATCGCCGAGGGACCGGACGGCGTCTACATGGTGGACCAACACGCGGCGCACGAGCGGGTGCTTTATGACGATCTCTCGGCCCAGGCGCGGCGCATGGAGGTGCCGGTGCAGCCGCTCCTGACCCCACTGTTGTGCGAGGTGAGCCCAGCGGCCATGGATGTCGTCACCGCCGATGCGACCCTCCTGGAGCAACTTGGCTTCTCGGTCGAGCCATTCGGCGCCGGCACCTGCCGGGTCCGTTCAGTACCGTCGGTACTGGCGAGCGGTCCGGTGGGGGAAACCTTGCAAGCCCTGCTGGAGGATCTGGCCAACGGGAAGGCCCACGAGGAACGCCAGGATCACGCGCTGGCCACCATGGCCTGCAAGGCGGCGGTGAAGGCCGGCCAGACCCTGAGTCTGGAGGAAATGCGCTACCTGGTGCAGCGTCTGGAGAGCACCGACCGCCCACGGACCTGTCCACACGGGCGCCCCACCATGATTCTCCTCAGCACCACCGATCTTGAACGGCAATTCGGCCGCCGGTAGATCCAGGCGGGCAGCCCGCGAACCGGGACGGGCGCGTCCCTGGAAGGGCCGATTGGACCGATCGGACCGATCGGTCCAATCGGTCCGATTTCCGCGGCCAGATCCCGCTGAAGCCGCTCGGTTAGAAAATGATCCGCGTGCGCATTGTATCGATCAGTTCTTGCACGGCGGCGGCGGAGCGTTGGAATAGACTATTCTCCTCGTCGGTGAGGGTGATCTTCATAATCTCCTCCACCCCGTTGGTTCCCAACTTGATCGGCACCCCCATGAAAAGCCCATGGACGCCGTATTCACCGTCCAGGTAGACGGTGCAGGGGAGGACGCGGCGTTTGTTCATCAGCACCGCGTCAACCATTGAGGAGATGGCCGAACCAGGGGCATAGAAGGCGCTGCCGGTGCGGAGGAGGGACACGATCTCGCCGCCCCCGTTGGCGGTGCGGTGACAAATCGCGTCGATTCGTTCCTTGGTCAGCAGTTCGGTGATCGGGATCCCGGCCACCGTGGAATAGCGGGGCAGAGGGACCATATGGTCACCGTGACCGCCAAGCACGAAGCCGGTCACTTCCTCGACCGACACGTTCAACTCCTCCGCGATGAAGCAACGGAAGCGGGCCGAGTCCAGCACGCCCGCCATCCCCATCACCCGGTTCCGGGGGAAGCCGCTCGTGTGATAGGCCAACTGGGCCATGGCGTCGAGGGGGTTCGTGACCACGATCAGTACCGCGTTGGGGGAGTAATGAGCGATCCGTTCGGTGACCGACTGCACGATCAGCGCGTTCTGAAACAGCAGATCATCGCGGCTCATCCCCGGCTTCCGCGGGATGCCGGAAGAGATCACCACCACGTCGGAGTTCGCGGTGTCCTCGTAGTTGGTCGTGCCAATCAACCCGCCGTCAAACCCCTCGATCGGGCCTGCCTCATGCAGATCGAGGGCCTTGCCCTGGGGCAGACCTTCGATCACGTCCAGCATCACGATGTCGCAATAGTCCTTTTTGGCCAGATATTGGACCGTTGCTCCGCCGACCATGCCGACGCCAACGATTGTGACCTTTTTGCGCATGAGCTACCCTCCGTCCACCGCCACCACGGCTTCATGGGGGTCGCGCTGCTTGGCGACTCTTTTCTCCCACGCCGTCGGGCAAACCATCGTCCGTGCCGATTATATCCCCTCCGGGCGGCGGCGTGTATCGTTTCCGTACTTTAAGGGTGCTCCCGGCCCTGCAGGCAGCCCGGATGTCCCGGTGGTGGGCCACGCTATCATGCTGAGCAAGGGGTAGCGTCCACGCTAACCGTAGCGCGGCCACCCGTATTTCGGGGCACCGACCCGTTGCTCGTGCATAACCGCGATTGGGCGCGGGTGGTCACGCACTGCTAACCGCACCATCGGGACGGTCGTGGACCAGTACGCCTACGACGAACCCAGAAGCTTATCGTAGTCCTCGTGTGTTCCAATCCAGAACCATAGCCAGCAATCCGGTTGGCGAAGCGCCAGGGCTCGATAATGGAGCCCCACGCGAATAGAGTAGACGGACTCGTGGGCCTGCACCGGTCGGAAACGAAGGCTTGGGTGCTCTGGATTGGCCCTGAACCTTCGGTAAGCGGCATCGGCGTCGCGGCGCGCGTGTGCCGGCAGCGCCGCGAACAGTTTCGCGGAAGGCGCTGGTGCGCCGCGAAATTATCCGCGGTACCGCGCCATCACGGCCGCGGCTACCTTAATCATGAGAGGAATGTATCGCCCGTGATGAGCTCGGTACTCAGAGTAATTCTTACCCACCGGTTGGCGGCCCCCTTCACCCATCTGGTACCCTTAATGGGTTAAGCATGTACCCCGAGCCCCGCCTAAACAACCACGCGGAAGGATGAACACTTCATGGCAACCACCTTACCCCGGACCGGGCCCCTTGATGTCGAGAAAATGGATGGCGAGCAACTGAAGCGCGTGGTGGGGGATCTTCTCCTCAAGCTTGAGGTGCCGGACCAACATCACTTTATCGAGCGGATGGACACGGAAAAGCTGCGCCACTTCGTGGCCGATCTGCTGGTGAATATCAAGCCCCCGGCGGATACCACCTCCACGGTCTTCATCGATGCCGACCGCTTGCGAGAGTTTGTCACCGAATTGCTGACCGCCCTCAACGTGCCCCCCCATGACGCCTACATCACGGCCGATGTCCTGGTCGCCGCCGATTTGCGTGGGGTGGATTCGCATGGGGTCGCCCGGCTCTATCAATACATCAAGCGGATCCGTGAGGGCCTGATCACGGTCAAGCCAAATATCCAGGTCGTCCATGAAACGCCGGTCAGTCTCCGGGTGGACGCGGACAATGGCCTGGGCCAGGTGGCCAGTCACTTCGCCATGACCAAGGTGATCGAGAAAGCCCAGGAGTCTGGGGTGGGGATGGCCACGGTCTTCCACAGCAACCACTATGGGATCGCGGGCTACTACGCCATGATGGCCCTCAAATACCATATGATCGGCTGGTGCTTCACCAATACTACCCCGCTCGTGATGCCGACCTTCGGCAAGAAGGTGATGACCGGCACCAACCCGATCGCCGTGGCCGTGCCCGCCAAGGACGAGCGAGCCTGGGTGCTGGACATGGCGACCAGCGTGGTGCCCCGCGGGAAGCTGGAGGTGGCGGCGCGCCGTGGGGTGCAGATGCCCACCGGTTGGGCGGTTGATAAGGACGGCGCTCCTACCAACGATCCGGCGGCCGCGCTGGCCGGCGGCGCTCCCATGCCGCTGGGCGGGACGCGCGAGCTGGGCGGCCACAAGGGCTATGACCTGGCCATCTTCGTCGATATCCTCTCCGGCGTGCTCTCGGGGTCTGGCTACGGTCCCCACCTGGCGGGCTTCTGGGGCACTGAAAAGCCCAGCGACATCGGTCACTTCTTCATGGCCTTCCGCCCCGACCTGTTCATGCCTACCAGTGAGTTCCGCGATCGCATGGACGACATGATTCATGAACTGAAGGATTGCCCGCCGATGCGGGGCGCCGACCGGGTCATGGTGGCGGGCCAGCCGGAGGACGAGGCCACCGAGCACCATAAAATCACCGGGGTTCCCCTGGATGCCAAGACCGCGCAATCCCTGCGTACGCTCAGCGAGGAGTTGGGGGTGCCCTTCCCTGGGAAATAGTTCAGGCCCGCGGAAGGGTGATGTGGAAGGTGCTGCCGATCCCCGGTCTGCTGGTCACCGTGATGTGCCCGTTCATCGCCTCTACCAGCTTCTTGCAGATGTAGAGGCCGATCCCGGTCCCCACCTGTCCGGGCCGCGGCGCGTGGCCCAGGGTGCTGAACCGCTGAAAGAGCCGTGACATGTCTTCCTTGGTGATCCCAGGGCCATGGTCGCGAATAGAGACGCGAGCCGTGGCGCGGCGAGCGGTCCACCTCAGGTGGACCGGGGCGCCGGGGTGGGAGTACTTCACCGCGTTGTCCAGCACGTTGGCGATCACCTGGATCGCCCGCTGGGCATCGGCCATGACGTAGACCTCGCCGGGGCATGGTTGCACGTCGATCACCTGACCGCGGTACTTGGTTCCCAGCTCCTCCACCGCCTGATCGACTAGCGACTTGAGGGGGAAGCGTCCGCATTGGAGCTGAATATCCTGATGCTCGACATTGGAGAAGAGGAGCAAGTCATTGACCAGATGTTCCAGCCGGGCGGCGGCGCTCTGGGCCCGCTCCAGCATCCCATGCCGGCGATCCTCGCTCAGTGACGACCAACGGTTGATCAGCAACTCCAGATAGCCCAGGATGCCGGTAAGTGGGGTCCGGAGCTCGTGCGATACCGTGGCCACGAAATCCTGTCTCAAGGCATCAAGGGCGGTCAGCTTGGCCAGCGCGGACTGCTCGGCCCCCCGCAGTTGCATGATCCGCGCTACGTTGGCTGTCCGCTCCGCCAACAGGGCCGCCAGTTGCGCGATGTGGCTGTCGTATTCGCGGGGACGGCACGACAAAAAGGTGAGGCGGCCCATCACGGCGCCGTTGACCAGCAAGGGAAGACTGAGGAGATCCTCGACCCCGGCCCGGCTCAGCGGCTCCCACATGTCGGGTACCGCGCGACACGCGGCGGCGTCGAGGTTCCCCGCATGGCGCCAGAGCGCCTGGCTTGCCTGGCTTTGGGGGATTGCCTCTAGGATGGAGCCGGTGGAGGCAACCAGGCGCCGGCGGCCTTCCTCGATCAGGGTAATGCCGGCCTCGGCAAACGGGATCAGGCGGCCGGCCTGATCCAGGATGATGGCGTAGATGACCACCGGATCACGGTCGGCACCCAGGCTTTCGCTGATCGTGCCAAGAACCGAGGCGATTTGCAGCCGCTCGTGTTCGGCCGCCCGCAGGCGGGCCCGCGCGATGGCCGCTGCCGCCTGCCCGGACACGCTGGAGAGCAGCCGCAGATCCTCGGTGGGAAAGCCAGGGTGCCGCTGCTGGTCCACGAGCAAGAGCGCCCCCAGGTTCATGCCATGATGGCGGAGCGGGATGGCGATCGCGCCCCTCCCGGTTCCCACATCGATCAGGGGCTGCCACCCGGTCGCGTTGCGGCCCCCGTGAGTCACGTCCGTTTCCACTACCATGCGGCGCTCCCGGACGGCGCGCGCGGCGTGCGAATAGGGATCATCCACCATGACCCTGGCGCCGATTTCCAGCGATCCGGTGAAGCCGGACGATGCCTTCAGCTCCAGATACGCTTCCAGCGGATCGAGCAGGAAGAGGGCGGCGGAATCCATGCGAAGGAGGGTAGCAGCCTCCTCGCAGATCAAGCTCAGCACCGTCGGGAGATCGTCGGCCGCGTTACTGATCGCCTCCGAAAGGGCCGCCAATCCAGTGAGGGACTCTCCTCGGTCGAGTACCCGCTGGTGTACCTGGGCATGGTGCACCCAGACCGCCGCCTGGTCGATAATTCTCTGGCAGATGTCAATCTCGTGGCCGCTGAATCTGGCATCGGGACGCCGGCTCACCAGCTCCACCAGGCCGAGGACCGTATCCTCCACGATCATCGGCAAGGCAAGGCGTGCCTGCCATCCCTCGGAAACCGGCCAGCGGATAGGATCGGCGCCGGCGACCGTTTGCCGCTGCTCAAGCACCGTCTCCAAACTCCCGTTCCCGGCGGGAGAGAACGGAGCCAGGGCCGCGCCCAGTGATACGTTCGCTCCCGCCGCGTGCGCCCACGGGACCAACCTCGTATCGTCACGGTCCAGGCGCGAGATCACCACCGCGGATGCTCCGAGGGTCTTCGCCAGGCTGGTCGCCAAGCCGCGCAAGACAGCGGTCACCTCCAGAGACGTACTGACCAGGCGACCGCTCTCGACCAGGCCGCGCAGTTCGTCCTCGCGTCTCGCCGCTTCCTCGCCCTCCAGGACCCGGTCAAAGGCGATGGAAAGTTGCCGCGCCACCGCCTGCAAGAGCCACACATCGGCACTGGAATAGACATGCTCCCGATAGGACATGACGCTAATCTGGCCTACCAGCCGTCCGCGGGCGCGCATGGTACAGGTCAGACAGTTGGCCGAAGGGCGTCCGGTGCCGAACGTCCAGCGTTGGCGATTATCCTCGCTGGTAAAGAGAACCGGCTCGTCCGTGATCCCTTCGTCATAGGGCTCGATATAGATGCTGTCCGGGGGATACTCCACCCCCTCGTCCATGACCAGAACACCGTGCATCCCCTCGGATTGGAGGCTTGCCTGGACGAGAAAAAATGAGTCCGTGGGCATGAGCGCCCGCAGTTCGCCGTACACGTAGAGGCCAAGCTGGCGGTTGTCGATCCGATCCCCAATCCTCCGCGCCAGTTCACCGAGAAAGAAGAGGCGCGCGTCGACCGTCCCTCCGGGTCTCAGGGCTTCCACTGGTTCGGACACCGCCATGCTCGTACTCCGGGTGTCGCCGTCCTCCTCATCGTCCAGGGACGTCTTACTTCTCTCTATCGGCATAATTCATGTACTACTTTAGGCCCTCGCGGTTCTGACTGGTCACTCGACCGGCGCTCCCGGCGCCTCGTACAGTACCTGGTTGCCGGCCACCGCCGTAACCGAGCGAATTGCCGACGAGGGAATCGCATGGGGTATCCGGTAGATGGGGATGCCAAGGGGGCCGTGCCCGCGGAGACATTGACCATTGTGAGCGAACTCGGTCACCGCCAATTCGCGGGCTTCCTCCTCTCCCAGTTGGACCAGGGCATCCATGTAGCTTGCTGGATCAATAGCGAAGATTCCACGGGTGGGTTCAGGGCGGCCATCAGCTCCGATCCCAGTCAGCGGGGTTCGTTCCAGACTCTTCCGGTCACCCAGAAACAGAAAGGTCGTGGGGGTGCGGCACAGGAGCTTTCCCGTGACAAACTCTGGATGCCGGCTGAGCACGTGGGCCAGAGTGGCCATGGTCTTGTGCAAACCGCGGATCGGACCCGTCCAGTGCGCCACCGATCCGGTCTGAAAGATATAGTCTACCTCCTCGCCAGGGGGAAGGGCCAGCACCCGCGCCGCCTGCTGCTGCTCGGTCTCGCTGAGGAGCCAGGTCGTGTGCCCGTTGCCCAGGGCGACGGCCAGGGGATTGAGGTAGCGGAAAACAATCGCCTCGATTTCGTCCCTCAGGACCGCCGCGTCCTCGTCCGAGAGCCCGGGGCAGGTCACCGTGCCGGAGTAGAGGTGGTGGGTCACGCTCATCGGCGCCCGCGCCGCGAACCGAGTCAGGATCTCATCGGTCCCCCGTGCCTTGAGCCGCTGAAGCTGGAGGCGGAATCCGGCGGGGGAAAATGGCTCATCTATCGCTGCCGGCGGCGCGGCAAGCACCACGCGCGCGAGCACATCTCGAATCACCCGATGCAACGGTAATGTCGTCACCAGCCCCTCCCTTACCAATTCCACACGCGCTCAATTATAGGGCGTGAGTGCTTGTTCGTGTGGGAACTGGCTCGGGGAGAAAAAAGACGGCAACGACAAGTGTCCCAACGGTCCTCACGCCGTTGGGACACTTGCCGGGGAAGGAACGTTTCCTACCTTGACGGCCGCCGAGCACTGTTCTCGGCCACGGGTGGGAACCGGCCGTTCCGCCATGGCGTGTGAACAGAGCCTCGGCCTCGGATTAGTCGTCGCATTCGACCCGCGTCCCCTGGGCCCAGATGTCCGCCGACGCCGGCCAGTGCCGGTGGACATCTGGGCCCAGAATGGATGCCACTGTCCGAGGTCCATCCACTGCCTACGATACAGGCGAATCGTTAACCACTCATTACCAAGTTGTAAAAAATCCGCGAACACGCCCGGTTCGCCCGGCTCAGCCCCCGATCCTGGCCCGCAAGCGACGCGCGGCCCACCACAGGCACAGCGCGAGCGGGAGGAGCGAGAGGTAGGATGGGAGGGCGAAGACCATGCCCCAGTTATTCTGTAAACGGCCCGCCGCGAGGTCCGGCAGGGTCTGGTTCAGGAATGGGATACGCACGTTCGCGACATAGCGCGGATCGCCGTAGAGCGGATTGGTCGCCACCACCAGGAACAATTGCACTACCGAGAAGACGATCAGGTAGCGGCACACCTTCCGAACCCGCGGCTCGGCGAGCGCGAACAGCACCGGGAAGGTGAGGAAGGGCAAGGCTGGGAGGAACTGCCGCGGGCCAACGCTCGCGCCCCCATCCCAAAAGGCATAGCCCGCCTGAAAGAGGAAGTAGGCCCCGCTGACGGCCCCGCAGAACCACGCCTCGCGGGCCAGTCCCCGTCGCGCCATGGTCCGGAGCCCCGGCGCCGCCAGCAGCAACCAGGGCGAGAGGATGAATAACCCCCGATAGGGATCGAAGGTCGTGCCCCATATCGCGTTCCATTGCGGCAGGCCGACTCCCAGAATCCCCCGCGCCATACCGCGCGCGTAATAGGGATCGGTGAGGTGGGTGTACCCGCCGGCGAACGGAGTGCCAAAGACCACCTGATTGTAGATAATCGCGGGGGCGAACCCCACCAGAACCCCCAGGGTATACAGCCCCGCCTGCTTGAGCGGGAGCGGTTGCCCTCCCCGGGGCCAGGCCACATAAAGACCAAGGAGGAAGCCAATAATCACCGTAGGGTACTCGCAGCCTATCGCGTAACCGACCAGGATCCCCGCGAGAACTACCGGCGCCCAGTCCATCCAGGCTTCGCCCGGCTCCGGCTCCGGCGCCCGGCGGGGTCGGTAGAGCAGCATGAAGGCCCAGAACAGGAGCGCGGCGCTGACCGCGTGACTGAACAGCAGGATACTGAACGGCAAGGCCATGGTGCCGAAGGCATACCCAATCGCCAGCAGCAGCGCGGCGCCGCGGTCGGCGAAGCGGCGGTAGAAGCGCCACAGGGTAGCGGCGAAGGCCGCGGCGGGCGCGGTGATGCACAGCAGGGTGAGCAGCCAGCGCAGGAGGAAACGATCGGCCTTTGGGCCGGTCGGCATCATCGAGCCCGGCAACCCCGGTCGGATGACCGCGTAGACGGCGGCCACCCAGAGACTGATCCCAGGAGCCTTGTCGGTATACGAGTGCCGGCAGGTGGCGATGTCCGTCCCGCCCCCGCAATAGACCGCTTTGTCCAGCAGGTGGGCGGCATAAGGATCGATGCGGGCCGTATGATGTTCGACCAGGGCGTAGCTGAGCGCGAGGTGGCTGTCCGCGTTGGATTGCAGGCCGCGGGGGATCCAGTAGGCGCCCGCCAGCATGACCAACCAGAAAAGTACGCGCCCGACCGAACCTCGGGCGGCCCGCGTGCTCACCGGCGGCCCGCTGGGCGGCCGGCGCGCAGGCGAATCACCGCTACTTCCGGGCGGGCGCCGATGCGCAAGCGGCGACCGGATGTCCCCACTCCCGTGGTCACGAACACCGGCGTCCCATTGACATGGTAGAGACCACGCGAAAAGCGCGTGTTAGCGATCCGGCGCCGGGCGTAGAGGCCCACCAGGGGGAGACGGACCTGAGAGCCGTGCGTATGGCCGGTGAGCACCACCGCGTAGCGGCGTGGGGGGAGACGCCAGGTGAAATCGGGATAGTGCACGAGCATCACAGGCATGGCGCCGGCGGGAACCCCAGCCACGGCGGAGAGGAGATCATCGTGCCCTGAATGGGGGTCGTCCACCCCCACGATCCACAGCTCCTCGTGCCCGCGCCGCAGGCGGTGAGATTGATTCCGCAGCACCCGCACCCCCAGGTCTTGCAAGGCATGGACTATCCGATGCGTCCGTACCGCATGATGGTGATAATCATGATTCCCCAACACCGCCAGGACACCGTCCGGCGCCCGCAAGGGGCCGAACAGATCCGGGCAAGCGGCGATGACCGAGGTGTACTCGAAGAAGTCTCCCGTGAGCACGATCAGATCGGCCCGCTGGGTCATGGCGAGGGCTACCGCGCGCTTGATCGTCTCGGCGGACCAGCCCCGACCGCCCACATGAAAGTCGGAGAGCTGGACGATGCGGTATCCATCGAACGCGGCGGGTAGATTGGGCACATCGATGCTCACCTGCCGGAGGCGAAGATAATGGGGCTCAACCAGGGTACCGTAGAGCAAGCCCATAATCCCCAGCGCCGCTATGGGCGCCGCCACGCGAACCGGCAAGGATAGTCGCCACTCCATGGATAGTACCTTGCCCCTCCTTTCTCTGGCCTCGGGCCGTATGCCAGTGTACACTAGCCTCAATATGCAGATGCTTGCCTCGGCGCACAATCCCCCAACTATCCCCCGAATCCTGGTTGTTGATGACAACGAGGATCTGGTGGAAATGCTTTCGGCCGTGCTCAATCTCGAAGGATACGCCCCGTTTTCCGCCTACACGGGCGCCGACGCGATCGCGGCCATGCAGGCGATCGGCCCCGAGCTGGTCCTGCTTGATCGGGCCCTCCCGGATCTCGATGGACTGGAGGTATGCTCGCGGCTCAAGGACGTGGATCCCTCGCGCTTCCTCCCCGTGATTATGGTGACGGCAGCCGCGCATCGGGAGGACAAACTGGTGGGTCTGGCCCGAGGGGTGGACGATTACATCACCAAACCCTTCGATATGGACGAACTGGTGGCCAAGGTGCGGGTGATGCTGCGGATCAAGGCCACCGAGGACAAGTTGCGCCAGCGCACCGACGAACTGGCTCGCCTTCACGAGCAAGAACAGGCAATGGTGATCCGCCTGACCGAGTTGGATCAACTGAAGAGCCAGTTCATCGCCACCGCCTCGCACGAGTTGCGCACCCCCCTGTCGATCATCAAGGGCTTCACCAATCTGATCACCCGGCGCGACGACTTCGGCTTCGATCGCGACACGGAGATGCAGTATCTGGGCTTAATCGATTCGCAGGTGAACGCCTTGACCAGCCTGGTGGACGACATGCTGAGTGCCTCGCGCATTGAATCCGGCCGGGTTCGCCTGCAGCGGGAGCGGGTCGAACTCTTGCCGATGATTCGGCGCCAGATTGACACCTTCGTGGTCGCGGCCGCCGAGCGGAACATCGCCATCACCCTGGAACAGGCCGATCCGGCGGTGGCCTATGCCGACGCCCAGCAAGCCGAACAGGTGTTGGTGAATCTGGTCAGCAACGCGATCAAATACTCCTTTGACGGGGGGAAGGTACGGATGAGTCTGCGCGATGGTCCCGAGGTCGTCACCATTTCGGTTGCCGATCAAGGGGTAGGGATTGCCGGCGATCAGATGGACCAGCTCTTCTCCAAGTTCACCCGCCTCGCCAATCCGCGTTCCGTGGAGGCGGGCGGGACTGGGCTGGGCCTCTTCATTGCCCGAAACTGGGTGGAGGCCAATGGCGGGCGCATCTGGGCCGAAAGCGACGAGGGGGTTGGCAGCACCTTCTCCTTTACCCTTCCTCGTTTCCGCGAGGGCTAGGGTGCGTTTCCTATCCGTCGCTGTCGAGGCTCCCAGGCGGGATCGGTACTCGGGCGAGTTCGCCCACGGTCTCGCGTCTCACGAGGATCTTGCCCGTCCCGGTTGGTTCGCGTTTGGGGCAGGCCAATGATTCAGGCGGTGGTCCTCGATTATGGCCACACGATCGTGGACTTCGTGCTCTGCGAAGCCGGCTTGCTGGTGGCCTACGAGGAGGCCCGCGGCCTGTTGTCGGGCTACCTGGCCACCGAGGCACCGTCCGCCGCCCGGCTCGTGGACGGCGTGAGCCGCCGCGTCGGAACCCGCATTGAAGCCAGTTATCTCCGCCAGGATCTCCAGGAACTCGACATCCTGGCCGAGTTCGCCCAGTGCTTTAGCGATCTGGGGCTCCGAGTTCCGGAGACTCTGGTGCGGCAGGTGGCGTATCTCGAACATCGCGCCTTGAGCGCCGAGATCCATCTCCAGCCGGAAAACGCCGACGCGCTTCGGGTTCTGCGCGCCAATGGATTCCGTTTGGGATTGGTCTCCAATATCACCCTTCTGGGAGAGTGGGTCCGGGAGAGCCTGCATCGGTTGGGCTTGCTCGATCTGTTTGACGCGGTGATCCTGTCGTCCGAGGAAGGGGTTCGGAAGCCGCATCCCAGGATGTATCAGGCCGTGCTGGACCGCCTGGGGCTTCCCGGCCCCGCCGCGATCTTCGTCGGCGACCGGCTGCGCGAGGATGTCGCCGGCCCCCAGGCACTGGGGATGCGGGCCGTGCTGACGCATCAGTTCCGCCAGGAGGAGCCCGGCCCGGATACGGCCAGCCCCGACGCGATCATCGATCGGCTGGCGGCATTGCCCGTCATGGCGCGGGCGTTGCGGACCGCGTCCGTCCAACCCTGAAACGAGTATGGAGAGAACCATGGCCAACCACATCGTCGTGCTGCAAGGGGATCAGACCGGCCAGGAATTGCTGGATGAGGCGCTAAGAGTGCTGGATCCCTCGTTGCTCGGCCTCGACCTGACCTTCGAGATGTTCGATCTCTCCCTGGAAAATCGGCGGGCCACCAAGAATCACGTCGTCTTCGCGGCGGCCGAGGCGATGGTGGCCGCCGGTTTTGGCCTGAAGGCGGCCACCGTCACCCCCGAGGGGAAGGACGATGTCGGCAGCCCTAACGCGCTGCTCCGGAAGGAGATCGACGGCAAGGTGATTATCCGCACCGGGCGCCGCATCCCCGGCGTGCGCCCCATCGCCGGAGTGCACGCGCCAATCTCGGTGGTCCGCATGGCGGTGGGTGATGCCTATGGGGCCAGGGAGTGGCGGGAAACCGAGGACGGGGACGAGGTCGCCTACCGCACGGAGCGGATCACGCGGAGCGTCTGCACCAGCGTGGCTGAGTTCGCGTTCCTGCACGCCCGCCGCCTGGGCGCCAAAGTCTTTGGCGGGCCGAAGTACACGGTAAGCCCCATCTATGAGGGGTTGCTGAAGGAGGAGATGGACGCGGCGTCCGCCCGCTATCCCGATGTGCCCTACGAGCCGCAGTTGATCGACGCCACCTATGCCTTGTTGCTTTCCACCGAGGGCGGATTGGTCATCCCGGCCCTTAATCGCGATGGCGATTGCCTCTCGGACCTGGTACTGCAAATGTTCGGCTCCATCGCCGGCTCCGAATCGCTCCTGCTCAGCTTTGACGAGCAGTTCCGGCCCCGCACGGTGATGGCCGAGGCGCCGCACGGCACGGCACCCGGACTGATGGGGAAGAACGTCGCCAACCCCATGGCCATGATCCTGGCCGGCGCTTCCCTGATCTCCTTCCTCCCCGGACCACGGGCCGAACAGGTGTCGCGCACGATCACCAACGCGGTCTTTAGCATCGTCGAGGACGGGGTGAGGACGGCCGATCTGGGAGGCCATACCCTGACCAGCGCCTTCACCGACGCGGTGATTGGGCGAGTCCGGGCTGGGCTCCTGCAACGTGGGAAGGCATGAGCGAGCCGGTAAGCACGCAGGTCGAACGCGGACCGGTTCGGATTGCCGCCTATTGGGGTTTCATCGTTCTGGGCGCCGGGAACACCATCCTCGGCCCGGCCCTGCTCTCCGTTCTCGGCAGCTATCATATTGCCCCCTCGGGCGCGGGTCCGCTGTTCGTGGCCAATACGGTTGGCTACACCCTGGCCGTGCTGGTGGGCGGACCGGCCAGCGATCACTTCGGGAAAAAGGCCATCCTGGTGGCTGGGGCCGCGTTGTATCTGCTCGGACTGGCCTGCTTCGCCGGATCGCCGGTGTGGGCGACCGCCATTCTAGCCGCCGGGGTGATCGGTCTGGGCGGCGGAGTGATCGATAGCGGATCCAACGCCATGATGAACGACATAGCGGCGCCCGAAAAACACGCGACCGAGCAGAGCTACCTCCATACGTTTTTCGGGATCGGCGCCCTCCTCGGCCCCTTGCTGATCGGCGCCTGCCTGGCCCTCCATGCCGGTTGGCGGCCCGCCTGGATGGTGGCGGCGATCGGCGCCGCGGCCCTGGTCTCGCTCTTTGCCCGGCTCCGTCTTCCAGAGCGGCGGGTGGCCTCGGAGCCGGTCAGCGTGGCCGGGGTCGCGCTCCTGGCTCGCGATCCCCTGCTCCTGCTCCTAGGGCTCCTGATCGGCGCCTATGTGGGGGCGGAAGTGTTGGTAGGCGATTGGGCCGCCACCTTTCTTGAACGCATCCATGGGATGGATAAGGTCGCGGCGGCCACCAGTGTCAGCCTCTATTGGGGCGGCCTGGCGGTGGGCCGTTTGCTGTCGGGCGTCCTGACGCGCTGGTGCACCAGCCGGCAGTTGTTGATTGGCTACACTGGCCTCTCGGTGCTGGCTACCGTGGCCCTGGTTGGGGCGCCCAACGTGCCCCTGGCCCTGGCGGCCCTGACCCTGACCGGGTTAGGGTACGCGGCCGTCTTCCCGCTGGTGATGGCGGTGGCCGGTGAAGTGTTCCCCGCCATGACCGGCAGCGCGGCGGGGCTGCTGATCGCCGCCGCCTCGGTGATGGGCGCCGTGTTCCCCTGGATCGGCGGGGTGCTGGTTCAATACGCCGATTCACGGGCCGCCATGGTCCTTGCCTTGCC
>DATLQX010000172.1:0-13128 GCA_035534995.1 Chloroflexota bacterium
GATCAGGCGGGCGTTGACCAGATTGACCCGAACATCCAGCACCTGGTCCAGGACGGCGGCCAGGGCACTGGCGGTGAGCGGCGCGCAATTGAGCCCCGCCAGATCGCCGCCCAGCCGAAGCTCCAGGCGGCGGAGCGGCCCGCTGTCCCATTGCACCGCCAACTCGCCCAGACGACGGGCCAGGGTGATGTATGGCTTCAAGTCGGTCGTGGTGCCGGCGCTGACCAGGGGTCCATTGACCGCCGCGCCCACCCCACCGCCGGCCAGGGCCACCAAGACATCCTGCGCGATCCCAATCGCCACTTTGATTTCCGCCTCGATGGTGGCCGAGCCCAGGTGCGGCGTGCACACCACGTTGGGATGGGTGAGCAGCGGATGGCCGGCATCACGGACCGGCTCGCCTTCCAGCACGTCGATGGCCGCCCCGGCGATATGGCCCGAATTCAGGGCGGCCAGGAGCGGCGCCTCGGCAATGATCCCCCCACGGGCGCAGTTGACCACCCTCGCTCCCCTGGGAAGGGCGGCCAGGGCCTCGGCGCCAATCATGCCGCGGGTCTCATCGGTCAGCGGCGTATGCACGGTGAGGAACTGGCACCGCGAGAGAAGTTCAGGTAAGTCGGCGTGCAAGGGGACATGCAGGCGTTCGCCTACCTCGGGGGAGATATAGGGGTCGTAGGCCAGTACCCGCATGCCCAGGGCCTGGGCCCGCCGCGCCACCTCGCTTCCGATCCGCCCCAGTCCGACGATTCCCAGGGTCTTCCCCGCCAGCTCCACCCCCAGGTAGTCCTTCCGGTTCCATTGGCCGGCCCGCAGACGGGCATTGGCCTGGGGGATCATCCGGGTCATGGCGAAGAGGAGCGCCAGGGTGTGTTCGGCGGTCGTGATCGTGTTGCCGGTCGGCATGTTGATCACCAGGATGCCGCGCCGGGTGGCGGCATCGACGTCGATCGTATCCACCCCCACCCCGGCTCGCGCTACCACTTGCAAGGTGGGTGAAGCGGCCAGCACGGCATCGGTGACCAGCGTGGCGCTCCTTACTACCATGGCCTGGTAAGCGCCTTCGCGCAGGACTCCGATCACCTCGGTCTCGGTCAGACCGGGCCGGTGATCGACCTCGGCCTGGGCTTTGAGAATAGCCATCCCTTCCGAGGCGAATTCATCGGCGACCAGAATGTGGAGACGCTCGTCATCGGTGGGGTGGGCGGCGCTGCGTTCGCTAACCAATTGAACCTTCCTTTCCTTCACTTACTGTAGAGAGCTACTGGTCTGTCAACGCTCATTCGTTCCATTCTCCGACCGCGGCGGGTACCCGCTTGCGGGTGTTGCGCTACCAACCCGACCATGGTCGGGGGACCGCCCCCGCGTTACCCGTAACCTGGTAAGCTAACTGATAGGGTGGGCATGAGCATCCGATACGCGAGTGAACCCGCACTATGGCCCCGCGTACGGCGGGGGTGGAACGGAAGCAGCCATGATGCTTGATGGACGTTCCCTCGTTCTCTCTCAGGGGAGCCTGGCGCGGTCGCGCGCCCTCAAACGCGCGGCGTGGCAACGGTTGGTCGCGGTCGGCGATCATCCCGCCATCTCCGTGGGGCTCAGCGTACTCGGATTCGCCTTCCTCGGCCCAATCGCCGCCTTGGTGGTGGTTGCCACCATGCTGGATCACGAGTTTGCTCATCGGGTGATGATGCGGCGGCTTGGCTACCAGCCGGGCCCCGTACGGATGATCCCGTTGGTGGGCGCGTTCGTCAAGGCGCGGCGGCCGATGGTCCGCAGTTCGGATATTGCCCTGATCTATCTGGCGGGTCCGCTGGCCGGCGTCCTCAGCGCGGTCGTGGCCGCCTTGGTGGCTTCCCATGCCTTGCCGCCGCCCGAGCAGCACGCGGTCTATGTTGGTGCCCTGGTCTCGGTGGCCCTCAACCTGTTCAACCTGATCCCGCTGGAGCCCCTGGATGGCGGTCTGATCAGCCGAGTCTTGCCCTACCCGTGCCTGCTGCTGTTCCCTGGCCTGATCGCGGTGGGTCTCCTGGTGGAAGGCCGGCTCGCCACCCCAATAGGCGTGGCGGCGGTCGGCGGCGCTGTCTGGCTGACCTGGCGGAAAATCGGCAAATGGCGGCGCTATCTCTGGCTGTTGCGGGCCCGCGAACGTTGGGGGGATCTGGGGGCGGTACGGGAGTTGGTAGCCAGCTTGCAGGTTCCGCTCGCCGAACGGGTTCTGGTCGTATTCGCCTACCTTACCCTGGTGACCGGGTGCTTCGCCTTGTTGGCTCCGCTGGCCCAGGCCGCGCACTGGATGCCCTGAAGCTGTCCACGGCGGAAGAAGACTTCCCGGCCGTGGTCGGGAAGTCTTCTCGTGACGGCGTGTGGTCTCGCCTGGCGGCACGCGGTTAGGATCTCCGCATGGCGCCTACGACCCTGCCGTGCCGCTTAGAGGAGCGGAAATCTCGGCGGAGTGACCGACCCCGGCCAGGGCGGGCGCTCCCCGCGGCACCGCGAGCCCAGGCAATACGGGCGCCGGAGCCGGCACGTACACGGGTGCGTGGGCTTCCTCGCCGTGGAGTACCTCGTCCCCCGCCTCCAATTCAGCGACGCTCATCCGCAAGGGCACCACCAGGCCAATCAGCTTCAGGATTACGAAGGTGCCGATTGCGTCGAATACGATGATGGTCAGAGCCGCCCCGGCTTGCAGGTTGAACTGGTGCCAGTCGTGACCATTCAAGAACCAGCCGCCAATGGAGATGTCCGCCGAGCCCTTGGTTCCCACATACTCCAGCATCTTGGGATCCGCCACCAGGCCAACCATCAAACCACCAATCAACCCGGCGATCCCATGGGTGTGAACCACGCCGAGGGCGTCGTCAACCTTGCGAAAAATGGCTACCTTGTTCATGGTGAACCAGGGAATCGCCGCCGCCGCTACCCCTATGGCGATGGCTCCGGTCCCGTTGACGAATCCGGCGGCCGGGGTGATCGCCACCAGGCCGGTGATCATCCCGTTCACGCTGCCGGTCAGGCTGGGCTTCCCGGCGGCGAAGACATCGATGAACATCCAGGTGAGCATGGCGGTCGCGGCGGCGATGTTGGTATTGAGCACGGCGGATGCGGCATCGGCGTTGGCGAAGTAGGGATCGCCGCCGTTGAAGCCGTTCCAGCCCATCCACAGGAGTCCGGCCCCTGCCATGACCATAAGCAGGTTGTTCGGCGAATTCATTGAGCGATCTTTATTCAGGCGGGGCCCGATCACGGCGGCGGCTACGAAGCCGGAGGTGCCGGCCGCCAGGTGGATCACATAGCCGCCGCTGTAGTCAACCGCTCCTTGCGCCGCCCACCAGCCTCCACCCCAGAGGAGAAAGGCGTTGACACTGTAGATGAAGGTGGACCACAGGGGCACCATCAGCATCCATGCCTTAAAGCTCATGCGCCCGATTACGCTGCCCAGGAAGAGCAAGGGAGTGATCGCCGCGAAGACGAATTGGAAATACACGAGCGCGGACTGGGGAAAGGCGAACGACGGTCCCGGCGCGTTCGCCAATTCGGGGATGCCGGCCTGCGCCTGCTCGGCCAGATGATCGAGCGCCGGCGCGGGGATGCCGATCATATTGCCCAGGAAGCCGGTGGAACTGACTCCATGCCAGGGCTTCCCGAAACTCATGTTGAAGCCCCAGAGCACCCACACCATGAGGACCATGGAAAAGGCGTAGAAGGCCATCATGACGCTGTTGATCGCGAACTTCCGCTGGACGACTCCCCCATAGAGGACGGCCAGTCCGGGGATGCTCATCAGTCCGACCAGGGTCGCGGCGGTAAGCTGCCAGGCGGTATCGCCGCTATCGAGCCACTTTGGGGACGCTATCCAGTCGCCCACCAGAGGCACCAGGGTACCAATCATGCGAGGTTCCTCCAAAAAACACCATGGACGCATCGCGGCTCGGCTTGGCCCCGCGGCGCCATCGTGGCGGCTCGCGGCTAACCAATCTTGAGGCCGGCGACGTTGCCTATGCAGCGGGGATGGTTCACTCCCCACTCGATCCAAGGACAGGGCACGACGATTGGTCGCGCGCCCGGCGGGCGGCCCGTCATTGGGGAGAACCTCCGCCCTGGCCGGTCCTTGGCATGGGCGACGAGGAAACCTGGCCGCGTGGCTCCAGGGATGAACTCTGGCGCCGGCGCCTCCCTGGGGCGGAGGGTGAACGACGCGGCCACGCGCCAATCACGCTTCCCAGATTATTGGTCAGGATACGGGGGAGCACACGGCATGTCAAGCGATTCTCGTTGTATGCATCCAGACTCTACTTGCCCCATCGGGTCATCATGCGGCATGATCAGGCACATGGACCTGGAAACAAAGATCCGCGAACGCACCGCCCGCGTGTGCGTGATCGGCCTGGGCTATGTCGGGCTGCCTCTGGCCACCGAATTCGCCGAGGCCGGCTATCTGGTCGCCGGGGTGGATCTTGACCCGCGGAAGATCGAGGAACTGAACGCGGGCCGCAGCTATATCGGTGATGTGTCGAGCGAGCGGATCGCCGCCCTGGTGGCTGGAGGGCGCCTGACCGCCGGCGCCCGGTATGAATGCCTGCCTCACAGTCCTGATGCCATCTTCATCTGCGTTCCCACTCCCTATACCGCGCTCAAGGTGCCCGATGTCAGCTATATCACCCGCGCCGCCGAGACCATCGCGACGGGACTCCGGGCGGACCAAATGGTGATCCTGGAGAGTACCACCTATCCCGGTACCACCGAGGAATTGGTCCTGCCCATCCTGGAGCGGGCCGGTGATCTCGTGCACGAGCGTGACTTTTTCCTCGCCTTCTCGCCTGAACGGATCGATCCCGGCGACACCCACTACGATATCGGCACCGTGGCGAAGGTGGTGGGCGGCGCCGGCCCGCGAGCGGGGGAATTGGCGCGACTGCTCTTCGAGGCGATCGCTCCGGGGAAGGTGCATAGCGTCTCCTCGCCGCGGGCCGCCGAGATGGCCAAGCTCCTGGAGAATACCTTCCGCAGCGTCAATATCGCCCTGGTGAACGAACTGGCCCTGCTGGCCGAGCGGATGGGGATCGATATCTGGGAGGTCATCGAGGCGGCCTCCACCAAACCCTTCGGGTTCATGCCCTTCTATCCGGGTGCCGGGGTAGGAGGCCATTGCATCCCCGTGGATCCCTTCTATCTCAGTTGGAAGGCGCGGGAGTTCGATTTCTACACCCGCTTCGTGGAATTGTCGGCCGAGATCAACGACAACATGCCGTTCCATACGGCCGAAATGGTGGCGCGGGCGCTGGACGCGGCCTGCCAGTCCACGCGGGACGCACGGGTGCTGGTATTGGGGGTAGCCTTCAAGCGGAACGTGGACGACGCCCGAAACTCCCCCGCCCGCCGGGTGGTGGAACTGCTGCGCGCCAAGGGGGCGGAGGTGGCCTACCACGACCCCCATGTCCCGACTTTCAACGTGGCGACCACGCTTTTTGGTAACCGAAGCGAGATCGTCCTCCACTCGCGACCGCTCACCGCCGAGACCCTTCGCGAGGCCGACGTGGTGGTCATCCTCACTCCGCATCGTGCCATCGACATGGGACTGGTGGCCCGCGAGGCGCGGCTCCTGGTGGACACCACGAGCGCCACCCGAGGCGCGGAGCGCTCCGACATCTGGAGGCTGGGCGCGCCCAGCCCGGCCCGCGGCGACTAACGAGAAGACGAGAGGACGTCTATGTTCGCGGAAGAGCGGCCGGCTACCATGACTATCGAGGAGTATCGGGCCTTCGAGCGGGCCAGTCCCTTGAGGCATGAGTACTATCATGGTCAGGTCTACGCCATGGCCGGGGGAACCCGACGTCATTCCAGACTGGGCCGGAGGCTAGCCACGCTCCTGGCGGTGGCCATGGGTGACGACTCTCCCTGTGAGGTGTTTAATTCGGATATGCGATTTTGTCTGTCGGAATCAGTACTGGTCTATCCGGACGTCACAGTGAGTTGCGATGAACATGACCTGGACAACGACGAGGAAGACGAGATCTATAAGCCCCGCCTGGTGGTCGAGGTGCTTTCCCGGAGTACCGAGCATCGCGATCGCGGACGGAAGCTCCGCGATTACCAAGCCTGCCCCTCGATCATGGAGTACGGACTGGTGAATACCGCCTATCAATCGGTGGAGATCTACCGGCGGGAGGCGGTGGGAGGGAGCTACCGGCGCTTCGAGAGTGACGAGGCCGCCGAATTTGCCAGCGTGGACGTGCGTATCCCTCTGGCAACCCTCTACGCGCGAACCGCCATTCCGACCACGCCTCAAGAGTGAGGCCGGCGACGAAGTCCCGTTGGGGCGGATGGCCTTTCGGAACGAGATCAAGAACAAGGAGGACGAGCGATGCGCATCTTGGTTACCGGCGGGGCCGGCTTCATCGGCTCGCATGTGGCCGATGCCTTCCTGGCGGCGGGTCACGACGTGGCGGTGGTGGATAGTCTGTGGAGTCACGGGGGCGGCAAACGGGACAATGTCCCGCCCCAGGCGCGCTTCTACGAAGTGGACGTGCGTTCGCCCGAGCTACGGGAGGTGATTGAGAAGGAACGGCCGGAGGTGATCAGCCACCACGCGGCCCAGCATAGCGTCAAGTACTCCACCGATCAGCCCGCGTACGATGCCGATGTGAACCTGCTCGGGCTGATCAACCTCCTGGCGGCTGCCGAGGCCGCCGGTACGCGGAAGGTGATTTTCGCCTCCTCCGCCGCGACCTACGGCACCGTGGAGACGCTGCCGATCAACGAGGACACGCGGCAGTTGCCCGATTCCCCCTACGGCACGACCAAACTGGCCAGCGAGCACTATCTCCGGTTTTGGCACAACGAACGCGGCCTCTCCTTTACGGCGCTCCGTTATGGGAATGTCTACGGTCCCCGCCAGGATCCTACCGGCGAGGCTGGGGTGGTGGCGATCTTTACCCAGCGTTTCCTGGCCCGCCAGGGAATCACTATTTACTGGGATGGCGATCAAACTCGTGATTACGTCTACGTGGGCGACGTGGCGCGGGCCAATGTCCTGGCCCTGTCCACCGCCGATCAGGAGCGGCTGTGCATCGGCACGGGCGTGGAAACCTCGGTGAACGACCTGTACCGGGGCCTGGTCGAATACACTGGATTCGAGGCGCCGATCAACTGGCAACCGCGCCGCCCCGGCGACCCGCGGGCCAACCGCTTCGATGCCGCGCGCGCCGGGGAGCGGCTGGGATGGCAGCCGGAGGTCGCCTTCAAGGACGGCCTGGGCCTGACCGTTGAGTGGTTCAAGGGCCGCGCGTCATGAGCACCGCCGCCTTGCCGCTCCGGCAGTTGGGCCAGATCGGCCTGCGTGTCCCCGCCCTCTGCATCGGAGCCGCCGCCATAGGGAACATGCCCGAGTCCTTTACCTACGAGGTCGCGGCGGCCCAGGCGCTGGCCACCATCCGGGCCGTGTTCAGCGGGCCCATCCCTTTTCTCGATACCGCCGCCATCTACGGAGAAAGCGAGCGGCGAATCGGGGTGGTCATACGCGAACTGGGCGGCCTCCCAGAAGGCTTTGTCCTGGCCACCAAGGCCGATCGCGATCCCCTCACCAACGATTTTAGCGCCGCGATTATCCGCCGTGGGGTGGAACGCAGTCTCCAACTCCTGGGTCTGGAAAAGCTCCAACTGGTGTATCTGCACGATCCGGAGAATGGTGATTTCGCCGAGATCACCGGCCCTGGCGGAGCCGTGGAGGCGCTGCGCCGCTGCCAGGAGGAGGGTTTGATCGACCACCTTGGGATCGCGGGCGGACCGATCGATCTGCTGATCCGTTATGTCGAATTAGGCCTCTTCGACGCGGCAATCTCGCATAACCGCTATACCCTCCTCAACACCAGCGCCAATCCTCTGTGGGATCTCTGCCAGGCCCGGAATGTCGCGGCGATCAACGCCGCCCCCTACGGAAGCGGCATTCTCGCCAAGGGCACCGCCGCCTGGCCGCGCTACGCCTACCAGAGTGCCGAGGGTGATTTGCTGGAGCAGGCGCGCGCCGCGGAAGCGATCTGCGCCCGCCATGGGGTGCCGTTGGGGGCCGCCGCCCTGCAGTTCTCCCTGCGTGACCAGCGGATCACCAGCACCATCGTGGGGATCACCAGGCCCGAACGGATAGCGACCACCCTCGCCTGGGCCGAGCATCCGATTCCCGCCGCCTGCTGGGAGGAACTGGCCGCCGTCGCGCCCAACACCGATGATCCGGAAGCGCATCGCTGGGATAGCTGATTCCCACCCATCCGATTCTCCTACCGCTGGATCGCGCCATACGATAAGATATCCTCATAACTTATCGTATGGCTGTGCGGAAGGATAAGAAAATGGGACGTCTCGTTCGGCGCCGATGGCACGCCGACTTTGGGGCGTATGGCGGCCGCAAAGCCCGGCAAGCCTTTAGCTACGAGGCCTACCTTCCTGACTTCATCGTCGACCTGGAACCGATGCTGCCGAGCGACATCGTGGCCGCCGTAGTGGAGGCGGAGCATGTCGTTCGGGCCATCGACACCCACCCTGGAGCGCATAACCTTGAAGCTATTGCCCGCCTGCTTCTTCGCTCCGAAAGTGTTGCCTCATCGCGCATCGAGGGGCTGGAGATCTCTCAGCGCCGCGTGGCCGAAGCGCTGTTTGATCCAGAGCACAGTGATATCACCGCGCGCTCGGTGCTGAACAATATCATGGCCATGGAAGCCGCCATCCAGATCGCCGACGAGGCACAAGCGATCACGCCTTCCGACATCCAGACCATCCATCGCAGCCTGCTAAACACTCCAATGGACACCCGCATAGCAGGAGTGATTCGGACTACCCAGAACTGGATCGGCGGGTCCAGCAATAATCCGCGCGACGCGGCCTTCATCCCTCCTCCGGAAACCGAGGTTCCGGCTCTTCTTGAGGACCTCTGTGCCTTCATCAATCGCGATGATCTTGCGCCCGTGGTTCAGGCCGCGATTGCTCATGCGCAGTTCGAGACTATCCACCCCTTTGGAGATGGTAATGGGCGGGTGGGCCGTTGTCTCATCCATGTTGTCCTGCGGAAGCGTGGTCTGGGCCGGAGGTACGTGCCGCCAATCAGTGTGATTCTGGCCACCAATGCCCGTGCATACATCGAGGGCCTCACTACCTATCGAGCGGGGGCGATCGCCGAATGGTGCGCCACTTTCGCCGCCGCCATGCGTACCGCCGGCCAACGTGCCCTCACCCTCACCGAGCAGCTCCAGGCACTGCAAACGGAATGGCATCAACAGGCGGAACGCCCACGGCGCGGATCGGGCGCCGCGAGATTGATCTCCATCCTGCCGGCCTATCCAATTGTCAACGCCGCCACCGCTGGGCAGGCGATTGGAGCATCAGATCAGGTAGCTCGACTTGCCATCCAGCGGCTTGCCGAAGCCGGTATCCTCAGCCAGATATCAATTGGTCGGCGTAACCGTGCTTGGGCGGCGAAAGAACTATTCCAGGTAATCAACGCATTTGAATGGGACATTGCCACACCACCCAATCAAGAGGAGAAGCGGAGGCCATCGCCCACCAAGGGGCGAAAGGCCGCCGGTGTCTAATCTCGTCCGGGAGCCTTCTCACCAGGGCCAACAGACTCCACCGGAAGCGTCCCCGTCAGGATCGCCCCGCCCTGGACGCCGTTCGCCGCCGTCAGCGTCCCTCCGTGCGCCCGCAGAATACGCCAGGCGATCGTCAACCCCAGGCCCGCGCCGCCGGTCTGGCGGTTGCGGGAGGTTTCGCCGCGGTACAGCGGGGTAAAGAGGTGCGGCAGGTCCACCGCCGCGATACCCGGCCCGGTGTCCTCTACCGTGAAAACATACTGCTCCGTCTCCCGCCGCCAGCCCACCGTTATCTGGCCACCCGGCGGTGTATAGCGAAGCGCATTGTCCAGCAGGTTTTCCATCGCGCGGGTAAGCAAATGGGCATCGCCGGTAAAGGGAAAGGATACCGCCGGCCCCAGGGCACGCAGGGAAATGGCCTGGGCCGAGGCGCGGGGTTCAAGGTGCTCGACGGTTTGGCGCAGCAACGCTCCCAGGTCCAGGAGATCTCGGCGCGGCTCCTGTTCCAGATACTCCACCCGCGTGAAGGTGAACAAGTCCGCGATCAGCCGCTCCAGGGCCGTCGCCTGCTCGCGGCACACCTCGACGTAGTGCGCCGTCCGCTCGGGTGATCGGGCCACGCCGTCTTTCAGGCCGTCCAGATACCCGGACAGGGTGAAGAGCGGCGTCCGCAGATCATGGGCAACCGCCCCGACAAAGAGCCGCCGCTCCTGTTCCAGATCAGTCTGGCGGGCAACGGCATCACGGAGTCCGGCGCTCATGGACTCCAACGCCGTCGCCACGTCCGCTACTTCCCGCGCCCACGATCTCGGGAGGCGAACGCTAAGCTCGCCATCGGCAATCCTTCGCGCCGCGCCGCTCATCGCGGCCAGGGGATGTAAGACCAACCGCCCGAGAAACATCCAGATCGCGAGTAGGGTGAGCAGCAGGGTAATCAAACCGCCGGCCTGGGGCGCCCAGGCTGGGAGCAGGCTCGCCGGTTGGCTCAGCCAGATGTCGGCGACCCCGGCGGTGCGCCGCTGTTCTCCCGGCCCAGTTGCTTGCGCGATGGCAAGCTCGCGAAAAGCGCGCGAGGAGAATGACCCCATGGATGGCGTGGCGCCGGTGGGCACGCGACATCCGGGCTCCGGCGCCAGGCGTGGCGGCGGCACACGGGCACTGCCGGCGCTCCCTTTCTTGGTTGGCTGCCCACCCGTGCAGGCTGCCCGCTTCCGCGGGGCCACCAACGCGGGCGCCAGCCCGGCAGTGCCCAGGAGTTGGCGGGCGCCGCTGGTGACAAACACCGGACCCGGTGACGATCCCTGCTTGTCGACCAGGGCTACCTCCACGTTCTCGGCCGCGAAGAGCGCGCCGGCAGTGCGCTGCCACCGCGGATCGCGCCAGCGCGTAACGTCGTCGCCTATCATCTGGCGTACTACTGTCCATTGGTGTTGGTCCGCGCGTTGCTGGGTCCAGGAATCGACCCGAGCGAGTCCCCAGGTCGTGAGGGTCGGAACGATCGCGATGGCCGCGAGGGCCAGCACGAGCCAGAATCGGAGGGGAGCGGCTGGGCGGTTACTCATCGACGGACGCCGTCGAACCGATAGCCGACCCCCCAAACGGTCACGATGTACCGCGGGCGGGCGGGATCCTCCTCGACCTTCTCGCGCAGGCGGCGGATGTAGCTCCACAGCGTGCCCTCGTCGGCGAACCCACCCCAGAGTCGTTCGATCAATTGATCGCGGGTGAAGACCTGCCGGGGATACTGGGCCAGTAGGTGGAGTAGGGCGTATTCCCGCGCGGTAAGGGGCACGTTGTCACCGGCGACACGGGCTTCGTGAGCCGATACATCCAGCACCAGCCGCCCGAAATCCAGGCGCGCGCCGGGGTCGGCTGGGGAGCTGGTTGCCCGATCTGTTCGGCGCAAGACGGTCTTCACCCGCGCTAGAATCTCGGCGGGCGAGGCGGTCTTCACGATGTAATCGTCAGCCATGCCGAGCCCACGAATTTTATCGATATCGGCGTCGCGGGCCGAGAGAAACAATACCGGTATCTCCGAGGATGCGCGAAGTTGGCGGCAGACCTCGAAGCCTGAAAGACCCGGCATCATGATGTCCAGCACGACCGCATCCACGCGCTCCTGGCTCAGAATGGCCAGAGCCGCGGAACCATCAGTCGCCGTGCGGACGGCGAATCCATCAGCCTCCAGATAGTCGCGCAGGATCTCCACGATCCTCGGCTGATCATCGACCACCAGAATGGTCCGGGCCGATCCCATGGTCACTCGTGGCCCCCCCGGCAGCCCATTGCCGCCTCCATCTAGAGTATGGCACGCCCCAACCGCCAATGACTGGGCGAACCAGGCTCTACGTACACTTTGCCAGGAACCTTGCAGGTTTCGCCCGAGGGTGTATGCAGGTTTGTGTCCTACCATGGAAGATACCCAAGCGTATTGGACGCTGGATCTCAGCCATAGGGCTACTGGAGGACACTGCCATGTCTCGCCAATCGCGCGCGAGCACCGCGCTGCTGCTGGCCGGTTTGCTGCTTCCCGGCACCGCGGCTACTACATCCGCAGGGCCGGCGTTGGGGCCGACAAACGCGGCAGCCGGCGCCGGAACGATCGGTGACCCCTATTACCCCAACCTCGGCAACGGCGGCTATGACGCGCGCCACTACACCCTCGACTTGAAGGTCGATGTACGGCGCGACACCATCTCCGGCACCGTGACCATGGACGCGGTCGCTACCGAGAATCTCCGTAGTCTCTCGCTGGATTTCGCCGGTTTCCGGATCAGCGCCGTCACGGTCAACCACGTACCGGCCGCCTATCGCCACCGATCTCGTAAGCTGTTCATCACCCTGCCATACGCAGTGGCGACGAGGCAAACCATGATCATTTCGATCACCTACGCGGGCAGGCCCACGCTCATCGCTACCCCAAGCGGAGACGGCGGCTGGCATGGCACCGGCACCGGCAGCTTCGTCACCAGCGAGCCGGATGGTGCCGAGGGTTGGTTCCCGGTGAACGACCATCCCCGCGACAAGGCGACCTATACCTTCCGGATCACGGTGCCGCGACCGTTCGTGGCCGTGGCCAATGGCCTGCCCGCCGGCACCACCGCCACCGGTGGTGCCGTCATCTACACCTGGCAGGAACGGCACCCCATGGCCAGCTATCTGGCCACGGTCGCGATCGGCCGCTTTACCGTCTCCCGGAGCACGGGGCCGGGTGGTCTCCCGATCCTCAGCTATTATCCGCCCGCCCTGGCCGCCCGAGCGCAACCAGTCTTCGCGCGGCTACCGGCGATGATCGCCTATTTTGAGCGTATCCTCGGCCCATTTCCCTTCGAGGGCTATGGGACGATTCTGGAGGGTACCGCGCTTTCCTATGCCCTGGAAACCCAGACCCGATCCCTGTTTGGCCGGGCGGTGCTCTCCTATATTCCCGATCGCGCTCAGGAGGGGATCTCGCACGAGCTGGCCCATCAGTGGTTTGGCGACAGCGTCAGCCTGAAGAGCTGGCGAGACATCTGGCTCAATGAAGGCTTCGCTACCTACCTGAGTTGGC
>DATLQX010000173.1:0-19140 GCA_035534995.1 Chloroflexota bacterium
CGCCTTCGCGGCTGGGTTGCCTACGTGCGTGGGGAGGCGGGGAAGGGACTGGAGCAACCCGCCGGGTTCCTCCGTAGCCGGATCGAGTCGAAGCAGTGGCCGCCGCGGGGAGCGGCCCGGAAGCGGGAGCAGCCACGCTGAAGTAGAGATCTTGTGGGAAAAACACGACGGCACTGGCGGCCAGGTTAGGGAAGGATCTTACGTTCCCGTCGGGTTAGAGTTCGGTAATCCTTCGACGAGAGCGGAGCTACGTCGATGCGCGCTCAATCAGGGGGCAATGAATGACCTGCTGGATGGGTTCGCGTTCCGCCCAATCTTCTCCACCGGCGAGGAGATACCGCACGCTCCCCTGTCCCAACTCGTAATGCGGCAGGGCCGACGTGGAAAGCGGTGGACGTAGATAGGGCGCGATCACGTCTTCATTGTCGAATCCGCGGACGGCCATGTCACCGGGGATCGAGAGGCCCAGTTCCCTGAGCGCGTCATAGGCGCCCATGGCCATGCGATCCGTACCGCAGAAGATGGCGCTGGGCGGGTCGGGAAGGCGCATCAGCTCCAGGGTATGATGGTAGCCGCTGTCGGCCATGGTGTTGCCCGCGCGGACAAGCGAGCGATCGAACGGGACATCGTAGGCGGCCAGGGCCTGCTTGTAGCCTTCCAGGCGCCCGATGGCGGCGGGTATGACGCGCCCAGCATTGATCATCCCGATGCGGCGGTGGCCCTTTCGCAGGAGCGCCTCGGTCGCCTCCCGGCCGCCGGTCACCTCGTCCGGCACTACCGAAGGGATGGATCGATCCGCGCAATAGCAGTTGAGCAGAATGGCCGGCACCTCGCGGATGGTATCAGGGAGATGGACCACCTTATGGAACATGGTCGCATAGATGATGCCCTCGACGCGCCGTTCCAGCAGCTTCTCAATGGCCGTAGCGGTAAGGGTAGTGTCCTTCCCCGTGTTGATAATCATGAGCAACGTACCGTGCATCCATGCCTCGTCCTGCGCGCCCTTGATGATGCTGCCGGCGTAGGGCGTGGTGGCGATCTCGTCCGTTACGAAGCCGATCGTGTGTGAGCGCTGTAGACGCAACCCTTTGGCCGCGGCGTGAGGGCGGTATCCTAATTCCTCGATTACGGCGAGCACACGGGCGCGTGTCTCCGGCCCGACCCGGGCGTGCTGCTGGTTGATCACGTTGGATACGGTCTTTATGGAAACTCCAGTGCGTTCCGCGACGTCCTTGAGCCGGGCGCTCATAGCGGCATGTTTCCCTTCTCCACTACAGCGTGTGGACCGTCGTCCGCTGGTTACTCTCCTATTATCGCCGATCATCAAAGCAGTGTCTCACGGCCTGATACGTGCTTTGATGATCGGCGGGGGGTCGGCGCCGTCAACGGTTTCCGAACTCACCACGTGTTGACATCGCTTCCATCACATGATATTGTAAGTCCAACGTTGAATCTAGTCCAACGTTGAATCTCACAAACGAGTATTTCGAATGAGAGCCGACGCGGGGAAGGAGGTGGTTAGCGGGAGCCGCGAATCGGGTCCGCATCGTACACGCGCCATTGGCATCATTGGGCCACTCCACGGGAATGGCATCACTCCATGGATGTACGGATTGGGGAAATGATGATGATTAATGAGAAGGATGACTCTATCTCTCGGCGCGGTTTCCTCCGCGGCGCCGGCGCTGGCGCGGTCGCCATCGCCGCCGGCACGCTCGGTGTTTCCGAGACTCTGGCCGCCCCAGCCCGGAAGGCGCCAATGGTGCTGAGCCGATCCCAAAAGACGCTGCATATCGCCTTGAACGGGACGCTCTCTCCCCAGCTAAAGAACCAGATCGCCGACTTCGAAAGCAAGAACCCCGGTATCAAGCTAGACTTCAATCTTATCCAGGCTCCCGACTGGGATGGTTTCTTCACCAAGGTACTGACCCTACTCGCCGGCAATCAACCGCTCGATATGGCCTACGTCGCCACCGAAGGCGTGCAAGAGTTTGCCAGCAAAGGGCTTTCCATCCCGCTCGACGACTACGTGATGCGCGATAAGGCGCAGTTGATGGAGTTCTTCGCCGACGTTCATCCCACGCTGGTTGAGGCGATGATGTACAACGGCCATCTCTACGAGCTTCCTACCGACTTTAACGCTGTCGATATGTATTACAATCCTTCGCTGCTCAAGACCGCTGGGTTTGGGGCGCCGCCCGCGAGCTGGACCAAGGATCAGTTCTACAAGATGGCCAAAGCGATGACCAAGAAGAATGGCAAGCAGACGTCGGTGTATGGTTATGGGTGGCCGATCCGCGTCTGGGGTAGCTGGACTCCCTGGATCGATGTGGCCGGCGGCGATATCCTGGAATATGGCCGCTATCCCGGCGGGACGGCGATCTGGGATACCTTCTATAAGAACGATGCGCGGGCCAAGGGCCGTGGGGGCGGGATCAAATGGGGAGCGCCGACCGCGAATAGCCCGGCCGTGCTTGACGCGCTCGAATTCGTGGTGCAGTTGACCAGCGAAGGTCTGGCCCCAGTTCCAGACGTGAGCGGCGGTGGCGCCCTCCAGGGCTTCTTCTCCGCCAATAAGATCGGCATGACTCCTGGCGGCGGCTTCTGGGCCGGTGGCCTGCACGCGGCAGGGATGAACAGTAATACCTTCAATGTGCAATACTGGCCTACCTGGCGCGATACACGCACCGAATTCGGCACCGCCGGTTACGTGATCCTCAAGAGCGCCTCGGACAAGGATCTGGCCTGGGAGTTCTATAAGTACGCTATCAGCAAACATGCGATGACCCTGCAACTCGACGGCAACGGCACCACTCCCACACGGAAATCAATGCTGACCGCACAGCGATACGCCGGCACCGGGCCCGCGAATTGGTCGGTCTTCTATCCTACACTCGACCGATCAGGGACACGTGCCATTCCGGCCCCGCCCTATTATCAGCAATTCGCCAACATTTTTGACAAGTACACCACCCTGGCCGTAACCAAGGGCATGGCACCAAAGCAGGCACTGGATTCCATGCAATCCGACCTGGACAACGTGTACAAGAGCGGCGGCAACGGCGGCATCTAGGACGCCCGAGGTCCGGGGCGTCTTGTAACGCCCCGGGCCGGCTTGGCAGAGCCAATGCCAGTTCGGACAGCCCGGTTTGAAATAAGACGGTTCGCATTCGCGTTCGGCTCGGCAACCTCCTGGTAAGGCGCCAGAGGAGGAGGAAAGCATGCGTATGGCGGCAAATCCCCAGAGCTTTAAGGGGCGGCGTCATGGGCCGCTCGGCTGGTTGCGGGAGCAGTCCTACACCGGTACGGCACGCCGCAAGGCCCTGATGGCCTATTTATTCCTACTGCCGACCATCCTCGGGATTCTCATTTTCACCGCCGGGCCGGTGATCGTCTCACTCGCCTTGAGCTTTTTCTCCTGGGATGTGATCAACGATCCGGTCTTCATCGGCTTCAACAACTACCGGCGGCTGTTCCATGATCAGATCGTACTCACCGCCTTCGTCAATACCGGCATCTTCGTGGTGCTCGCCGTCAGTCTTCAAGTTCTCGTGGGACTATTACTGGCCATGCGTATGCAGCAGCGCATGCCGCGCTGGCTACGTTACGTGTTCCGCTCGGCCTTCTTCATCCCCCTCCTGACATCGGGGGCCACGATCTCGGTGGTGATGGCCTATATGTTCAACCAGGAATTCGGCACCATCAACTACTATCTCGGGTTGTTCGGTATCTCTGCTATCCCCTGGCTGAACGACGCGAAGTGGGCCATGATCACGGTCGTGCTTACCTATGTGTGGCAGCAACTGGGTTTTACCTTTCTGGTGTTCACGGGCGGCTTGAAGAGTATCTCACGCGAGATCCTTGACGCCGCCGATGTCGATGGCATCACTGGTTGGCGGCGTGCGTGGTACATCACCATACCGTTACTCAGCCCGTCTATCCTGTTTGCCACCGTCATTGGAGTGATCGGGGCGCTGCAGGTATTCACCGAGCCGACCGTGCTGACCCAAGGTGGGCCGGGCGACGCCACGCGGACGGCGGTGATGATCATTTATGAGGCCGCATTCCAGTACCTGCAGGTGGGCTATGGCTCTACGGTTGCCGTGCTGCTATTCGTGGTAATCCTGGGAGTCACGGGAGTGCAATTCTGGTCGAGCCGGCGCTGGGTGTTCTACCAATAGCGCGCCGATAGAGAGGAGAGCATAGTGAGCGTCATAGCAGTCGCTAACCGCCCAGCCCCGTCCAACCGCACTCGTAGAGCCGTATTCTGGACGATCGGCCTGCTCCCGCTTGTCGTCGCCAGCGTGATCATCGTTGCGCCGGTGCTCTGGACTGTGAGCTCCTCGCTACGCACCCCGGCCCAGTCATACACGCTCCCGCCCGAGTGGTTGCCGATCCATCCATTCTGGGGCAACTATCAGACGGTCTTTACCACAGTCCCCTATGGAAGGTACGTACTGAACAGCGCCATCGTCTGTATCGGCGTGCTAGCAGGGCAGTTGGTTACCGCGGGACTCGGGGGCTACGCCTTCGCTCGACTCAATTTCCCCGGCAAGGGGCTCCTGTTCGCGTTGATCATGGCCACCCTGATGATCCCATTGCAGGCGACGATCATTCCGGTCTTTGAGTTGATTAGCAAGCTGCATCTGAACGACACCCTGATCTCGCTCATTGTGCCGGCCTGGGCGACCCCGTTCGGCGTTTTTCTTCTCCGGCAGTACTTCATGGGCTTACCCCATGAACTGGAAGAGGCGGCGGTGCTTGATGGCGCCACTATTTGGCAGGTCTTCTGGAGAATCTATCTGCCTCTTGGCCTCCCCGGCTTCGCCATTCTGGCCATTCTCACCTTTAATGGCACCTGGAACGACTATTTCCGCCCGCTCATCTTCTTGACCAGCCAGCAGAACTTCACGGTCCCGCTCGGGGTAGTCACCCTGTTCGGTTATCTGGGCACGGGCAGTATCTCCGTGGTGCTGGCTGGGGTCGTTCTCTCGCTTTTGGTGGTACTGGCCGTGTATCTGATCGGGCAGCGCTACCTCATCGAGGGTCTGACGGCGGGGAGCCTGAAGAGTTGATGAACCGTGGGATCTAGGGAGACGGTGCCGTGCTAATTGCCGAGCGACCCCGGTATCATTTTCAACCCAGCGCGAACTGGATGAGCGATCCAAACGGTCCCATCCACTGGCGTGGGCAGTACCACCTGTTCTATCAGCACAACCCGCGCAATCCCTTCTTCGGTTCGATGTGCTGGGGCCACGCCGTGAGCCCTGACCTGGTGCGTTGGACCCATCTGCCGATCGCCCTCGCCCCCACTCCCGGCGGCCCCGACGCTGATGGCTGCTGGTCCGGGTGCGCTGTCGATGATGGCGGCACACCCACGCTCATGTACACGGGTGTGGTTAAGGATGAGCATTACCAGGCGGGCTATCGGCAAACGCAGTGCCTTGCCACCAGTAATGACGATCTGCTCACCTGGCGGAAGGATCCACTTAACCCCGTCATTCCCAGGCCGCCCGAAGGTGATGATCTCACGGTGACCGGCTTTCGCGATCCGTTCGTGTGGCGCGAGGATGACGGCTGGGCTTGCGTGATCGGATCAGGCGTCGAGGGGATAGGTGGCCACATCCTCCTTTACCGCTCACCCGATCTGCACCGCTGGGACTACGTCGGCCGCCTCTATAGTAGGTCCTGCCAGGAGACCAGCCCTGTGTGGACTGGCTCAATCTTTGAGTGCCCACAGTTCTTCCCGCTGGGCGATCGTCATGTATTGATTTTCGCAGTCTGGGACCAGGATCACCTGCATCATACGGTGGCCATGGTGGGTGACTTCGACGGCTGTAGGTTTACCCCGCGCGACATGCGCCATCTCGATCTCGGCCCGGATTACTACGCGCCCTCGGTCATGTTGGACGCACGAGGGCGGCGCGTGCTTTGGGGCTGGGTGCGAGAGGCGCGCCAACGCCGGGTGCAGCTTGCCACCGGTTGGGCCGGCATGATGTCCCTACCGCGCGTGCTAAGCCTGCGCTCCGATGGCGGGTTGAGTGTGGTGCCGGCGCCCGAACTGGAGGCCCTGCGCCGCGATCATCGGCGGTGGCGCGACTTGATGGTGTCGCCAGACGCGGCCAACCCCCTAGGCGAGGTGCGGGGCGACAGCCTGGAGATTCGCGCGTGCCTCGACCTAGGCGAGGCGTCGTCCTGCACCCTGGCCCTGCGCCGATCACCGGATGACGAGGAGCGCACTCTTGTGCGCTACGAGCGGGAGACAGGGGCCCTGGTAGTTGACCGGGAACAATCCAGCCAAGATCCAGCGGCCAGGCGGGGTAGCCACGGGGGGCCGATTCCGCCAGGTGAGGACGGGTTCCTCACCCTGCACGTATTTCTCGATCGCACGATCGTCGAAGTCTATGCCAACGGCCATAGCTGCATTACGGAGCGCATCTATCCCAGGCGCTCCGACAGCCTCGGCGTCGCGCTGGAAGCACGGGGCGGCGTGGTGACGGCGCGGACGCTCGACATCTGGAAGATCGTGTCTCCGGGCGACGCAGCCCCAGACTGATAGAAAGCGGATTTCGCACATGAACGTTGAAATAGCCGGCGAGCGCTATCGCCCGCGCTTCCACTTCACCCCTCCTTCGGGCTGGATAAATGACCCGAACGGCCTGGTCTATTTCGACGGAGAGTATCACCTTTTCTATCAACACTTGCCGCGGAAGCATTGGGGCCACGCGGTGAGCACCGATCTTGTTCATTGGGCTCATCTCCCGATCGCCCTCTATCCCGATGATCTTGGCCAAATCTATTCCGGCAGCGTGGTGGTGGATGAAGAAGACAGCAGCGGGTTTTTTCATGGCCACCCCGGTCTGGTCGCCATCTTTACGCATGCCAACCACGCGCCACCGCCCTCCGGCCCGCAGGTGCAGAGTATTGCGTACAGCAGCGACCGCGGCCGCACCTGGATCAAGTACGCAGGCAACCCCGTGATCACGAACTTCGGTAACCCTGATTTTCGTGACCCCAAGGTCCGCTGGCACGGCGCCACGCAGCAATGGGTACTGGTTCTGGCATGTGGGAATCGGGTGCGCTTTTATCTTTCTTCCAACCTCAAGGATTGGTCCTATGCCAGTGAGTTTGGCGCCGGGCACGGGGTTCAGAATGTTCCCTGGGAGTGTCCAGATCTGTTCGAGTTGCCGGTTGACGGAGATTCAGGGTGCCAAAAGTGGGTGTTGCAGGTAAGCGTGTACCAGCGTCACGGACGTATCGATATACCGGGCTACCGCGATATGCAGTACTTTATCGGCGATTTTGACGGGGTGACGTTCACCAACGACAACCCTCCTCAGTCCATCTTATGGACCGAGTATGGGAGAGACAATTATGCCCCTGTAAGCTGGTCGAATATACCCGACACCGATGGACGGCGGCTCTGGCTCGGCTGGATGAGCAACTGGGAGTATGCCCGTGATCTGCCAACCGCGCCGTGGTCCGGAGCAATGTCGCTCCCGCGCCAGGTACGCCTGCGGACATTGGCCGAGGGGGTCAGGCTCACCCAGCAGCCAGTGAGCGAACTGGCAGTACTGCGCGAACGCACCACCAGTTGGTCGGATTTGTCGATCACCCCAGCTGCTCCATTCTTGATCGAGGAGCCCGGCGCTACCCTGGAGATCGTGGCAATGTTCCAGCTTGGAACCGCGGCGGAATGCGGCCTCAACCTGCATACAGGCGAGACAGATCACACTGTGATAGGCTATGACGCCAACGGGGAGCACCTCTTCATTGACCGCGCTCACTCGGGGGAGACACGTTTTAACCCGGCATTTCCCGGTCGACATGGAGGACCGATGCTAGCCACGGATGGGATGGTCACCTTGCATATTTTCGTCGATTCGTGCTCCATCGAAGTGTTCGGTAATGACGGTTCCGCGGTAGTGACGAGCCTGATCTTCCCTCGTTCCGATACGAGACGCTTGGAGATCTATGCCATTGGCGGTGACGTAAGGCTGGTGTCGCTCGATCTTCATAGGCTTTGTTCACTATGAGAAGCGCTCCCAGGCGGTAACAGCCACGTCGGTGCCTCCTAACCGAGCGGAGGGCGAAGGATTCGTGCTTCCGCCGTTCGCTCACGCCGGCCCAGTTTCCCAGCAAGGAGCGTGTGGTGGTGGGCGGGGGACGGCAGCGCGGACGGGCGGACTGGACCACCGCCGTGGCCCCTGAACGCGGGCCGCGCGGACGATTTCTCGACACGCGACCGTCCAGGCCGCCCACCTACGCACCCCCGCCGATCCTCAACAAGCGGCCGGCGCTGACGGACTCCCTGCCGGATCCGAGTACGCTTGGTCCCTTGCCACCCATTCCCGGGACCAAGGCGGTCCGTCCCCTCCCGCCTATCCCCATCCCCAAGGTCAAGCCGCCCCGACCGCCTCGCGCGCGCTGGCAGCCGGCGGCGCGCGATCCGCTGAGCGCGCGGCTCCATCCGCGGCAGCAGTCGGTACTGAGCGGCGCCAAGAACCAGGCGACCGCCGATGCGGGAGCGAACGAGGCGAAAGCCAGGGTGAGATCTCCAGGAACGCGCCCCTATGCCGTAGCCCCCAGGTGGGGCCGCGGGCCCGGTCCGGTGGCCCCGTGGTCTGATGCGGTACCATAAAGGTGCGAGTTGGCCGGGCCAGACTGGGGGAATGGTGAGCGGCGTGGATGATCGAGTTCAGAGCCCAGGCGCCGCTGGAGTTTTGACGGGCGACGGTGAGATGGCGGCGCTTATGCGCGCGCTTCCCTGGTCGGCTACGCCCATCGGCCCCGTCGAGAGTTGGCCGCAAAGCCTGCGTACCGCCGTGAGCATTTGCCTGGCCTCGCGCTTTCCTATGCTGCTCTGGTGGGGGCCGGAGCTAGTGATGCTCTATAACGATGCCTACCGCGTCATTCTGGGAACCACCAAGCATCCTGGGGCCCTGGGCAGGCGCGGCCAGGAGTGCTGGCCCGAGATCTGGGATATTATCGGTCCCATGCTGCAAGGGGTATTGGATCGCGGTGAGGCGACCTACTCCGAGGATCAGTTGCTCTTGCTCGACCGGAACGGCTACGTCGAGGAATGTTACTTCACCTTCTCCTATAGCCCGATCCGCGATGAGACTGGCGGGGTGGGCGGCGTGTTCACCGCCGTAACCGAGACCACGGGCCATGTGCTGGGGGAACGGCGCCTGGCCACTTTGCACGAGTTGGCGGCCCGCGCCGCCGAGGCCAGGACGGCGGAGAATGCCTGCGCGGTCGTCGCGGCGACCCTCGCCGGCAACCAGGCGGATGTCCCCTTCGCCTTTCTCTATCTGCTCGACGCCGATGGCAAGACCGCGCGCCTGGCCGGAGTAAGCGGACTGCGCGGGGATGCCCCTGCCGCCCTGTCCCGGATTGACCTCACCGCGGAGGACTCACCCCTGGGGCGCGTGGCGCGGACCAACACGGCCGAGGTGATCGATAACACCGCGGCGTACTTCGGCCGGCTCTCCATCGCGTCCGAGCCGTCGCCGATCTCGGCCCTGGTGTTGCCGGTGGCCCAGGCCGGGCAAGAGCGAGCAGCCGGCCTGCTGGTGGCCGGGATCAGCCCACGGCACGCCCTCGATACTGACTACCAACGTTTCTTCACCCTGGTCGCGGGGCAGATCGCCACGGCGCTCGCCGATGCGCGCGCCTATGAGGAGGAGCGCAAGCGGGCCGAGGCCCTGGCCGAGTTGGATCGGGCCAAGACCGCCTTCTTCAGTAACGTCAGCCATGAGTTCCGCACCCCCCTCACTCTGGCCCTGGGGCCGGTGGAGGATGTGCTGATCGGGGCGGGCGATGTCCTGCCCGCCCCTGACCGCGAGCGGTTGGAGATCGCGCACCGCAATCATCTCCGTTTGCTCAAGCTAGTGAACACCCTGCTGGACTTCGCGCGCATCGAGGCGGGCCGCGCCCAGGCGAGCTACGAGCCAACCGATCTGGCCCTGTTTACCACCGATCTGGCCAGCGTCTTCCGCTCCGCCGTGGAACGGGCCGGCCTGCGGTTGATCGTGGACTGTCCGACGCTCCCCGAGCCGGTCTACGTGGACCGTGACATGTGGGAGAAGATCGTCCTCAACCTGCTCTCCAATGCCCTCAAATACACCTTCGAGGGCGAGATCGCGGTCGGGCTGCGCGCGGCGGGAGATCGGGTGACCCTTGAGGTGCGGGACACCGGCACCGGCATCCCCGCCGGGGAACTGCCTCACCTTTTCGAGCGGTTCCATCGGATCCGCGGCGCCCGCGCCCGCACGCACGAAGGGACGGGGATCGGTCTGGCGCTGGTGCGGGAAATGACGCGCCTGCACGGCGGCACGATCCTGGTGGCAAGCACCCTGGGCGAGGGGAGCATGTTTACCGTGACTCTCCCTACCGGCACGGCCCATCTGCCGGACCATCAGCTTGGCCTGGCTCGGGCGGAACCCTTGCGCCTGGGGAATGCCGCGCCCTACGTAGAGGAGGCGTGGCGCTGGTTGCCGGAGCGGGAGGGAGACGAGCAGGGACCGCCGAGCATCGGGCCCTTGGTCGTGGATAGCCAGCCGGCGCTGGACCCGACGGCGCGGATCCTGCTGGCCGATGACAACGCCGACATGCGGGCTTATGTCGGCCGCTTGCTCGGGGCCCGCTATACCGTGGAGGCGGTGGCCGACGGCGCGACGGCCCTGGCTTCGGCTCGTGAACGTCCACCAGATCTGGTGTTGACCGACATTATGATGCCGGGACTTGATGGGTTTGGCTTGTTGCGGGAACTGCGCGCCGACCCTCGTACCGCCTCGATCCCGGTGATTCTGCTCTCGGCCCGCGCGGGCGAGGAGGCGCGCCTGGAGGGTCTGGAGGCGGGCGCCGATGATTACCTGGTCAAGCCGTTCAGCGCCCGTGAGCTGACGGCCACCGTCGGCGCGCACGTAACGCTGGCCCGCGCCCGCGCATTGGTCACGCGCCTACACCACCTTACCGTGGCCCTCTCCGCCGCCATCACCTCCGACCAGGTGGCCGACGTGGTCATCACTCATGGGGTTGGGACGCTGGCGGCTACCGCCGGGGTCGTCTGGCTGTTATCAGCTGATGGCGCCTCCCTCATTACCGTGCGCGGCACCGGCTATCCGCCCGATGCGACGGCGGCCTGGCTGAGCGTCCCGGTTTCCGCTCCCCTCCCCATCGCGGACGCGGTGCGCGCGCGGGCGCCCGTGATTCTGGGGTCGCGGGCGGAACGCGACGCCTGCTACCCTCAGCTCGCTGACCAATGGGCGAGGAGCGATGATGGGGCGCTGGT
This sequence comes from Chloroflexota bacterium, assembly GCA_035534995.1. GTDB lineage: Bacteria > Chloroflexota > UBA5177 > JANWHV01 > JANWHV01 > JANWHV01. Next base: position 11,297 of record DATLQX010000173.1, read on the forward strand.
GGCAATACCACTGCTGCTGGGTGACCGCGTGGTAGGCGGCCTGGGCCTGGGCTGGGCCACCGCGCGGCACTTTGATGCCGAGGAACAGGCCGCCATGCGCGCCATGGGTGAACTGTGTGCGCAGGCGCTGGAGCGAGCCCGTCTTCACGAAGCCGAGCGAACCGCGCGCGCCGAGGCGGAGGGAGGCCGGCAACGCCTGAGTGAGATCTTTCAGCAGGCGCCGGCGATGATCGCGGTGCTGTTGGGGCCGGAACATGTGTTCACGGTCGCCAACCTCCTCTATCAGCAAGGTGTCGAACGCGACAGCGACGCCCTACTTGGGCGATCGGTTCGCGAGGTGTTCCCCGAACTTGAGGGTCAGGGCATCATCGAACGGCTGGACGGGGTCTACCGGACCGGCATACCGTATGTAGACAACGAGATGCTCATCCGCCTGAGCCGGAGCGATGGCCGTCTCGAGGATATCTATTTCACCTTCACCTACTTGCCGTTGCGCGACGCCGCCGGCATGGTCGAGGGGATCCTTGTGCATGCGGTCGATGTGACCTCGCAGGTGTTGGCCCTCCGGCGAACCGAGGAATTCGCGCGGCTGGTGCGCGCCGAGCGTGACCGCTTGCGGCAGGTGCTCGACACGCTGCCCGCCGCTGTCGTCATCGCCGAGCTGTCGGGCCGGTTTACGATGAGCAACGTGGCCGCCACGGCGATGTTCGGCTCCGGCCTCGACGATCATTCACTCCCTCGTGGTGACCTGGAGGCGTTCGAGACCTATGGAGCGTGCCGGCTGGACGGGACGCCGTACCCCGCGAATGAGCTGCCGCTCCAGCGGGCGCTGTGGCGGGGCGAGGTGGTGCGCGGCGAGCAGTTGCTGATCCGGATGGCGGCAACCGGCAGGGAGACCCCGGTGTTGGCGAATACGGCGCCGCTCCACGGTCCCGATGGGGGTATCGTGGGCGCGGTGGGAATCTTCCAGGACATCACGCCGATCCGCGATCTGGAGCGGGCACGCGAGGAGTTCCTCTCCTCGGCCGCGCACGACCTCAAGAATCCGCTGACCAGCATCCGCGGGCAGGCGCAGCTCGCGCAGCGCCGGCTGGCGCGTCTGGATAACCCCCAGACAGCGCCGGTGCTCGGCCAACTGATCCACATTCAGGACGGCACCGACACCATGCTGGGCCTGATCAATGAGTTGGTCGATGTAGCCCGCCAGCAAATGGGCGGCGGCATCGACCTGAACCGCGAGCCGACTGAACTGGTCGCCCTGGTGGAGGGCTGCGTCGAGGCCCAACGTGACGCCAGCGGGCGTCCTATTCATCTGGAGACGGACTTGTCGGAGCTGCATGCCTTGGTTGATGCCGCCCGTATCACGCGGGTGGTTGGGAACTTGCTCTCCAACGCCTTGAAATACAGTCCCGCGGACAGCGCCATCTGGCTTCGGATCGCGATCGAAGCGGGAGCCGCCGGCCCAGAGGCGGTGCTGGTGGTGCGGGACGAGGGTATGGGCATCCCGGCGGCGGACCTGCCGTACATCTTCGATCGCTTCCAGCGCGCCCATAACGTGGTGGGCCATGTTCAGGGCACGGGAGTCGGGCTGGCGAGCGCGCGAGGGATCGTGGAACAGCATGGCGGCACGATCACGGGAGAGAGCATCGAAGGCTCCGGTGCTACCTTCACCGTCCGGCTGCCCCTGGAGGCGCCCTAGTCGTCCCTACAATCGCCGTGCCAGTTCCTCGATCGTCCAGCCCAGGCGGGCCGCCAGCTCCAGGAGGCGGATGATACGTCTCCGCTCCGCTCCGCTCAAGCCGGCCGCCAATTGGCCAATCTCGGCCAGCGCCGCCATCGCCTCTTGGGGAGAGAACAGGGGTGGGGGAACAAACGTCGTTTGTTTTCCCTCCTTGCCGCTCATCGCTTCGGCGAGCGTGTCTTCTCCCTTGGTGCCATCCGCGGCCTTGAGCGGCCGCTCCTCGCGCGGAGCCGGTTTGTGGTCGCCTAGAGTCGCTTCGGGCCGGCCGGTGACTGACTCAACGGATAGCTTCGGCCCTGGATCGCTCTCGCCGCCCCGCGGATCCGGCGCCGGGGCACCCGCTGGGGTCGCGATCCGCTCCGTGTCCCGCGATCCCTTCCGCCGGGGATTGATCACCCCGGCCGCTGCCAGGCGGGCGCGGGCGGCCGCGATGTCGTTGGTTTGCAGCCGCTCGCCCGCCAGAACGCGGGTCCGGAAGGCCATCACTTCCTCATCGGGAAGCTGCTTGATGTCGCGGGCGGCGGTGGCTGAGATCTGGCGCCGCTCCACCGCGTCCGCCAAGACCTGATCGGCCAGCACGCGGAGCCGATCGCGCACATGCTGGGCGGAGATGTGGAGGCGGGCGGCCAGGGTTGGCGGGGTGAGGGCCTCGGTGTCGATCAATTCCTGATAGGCACGGGCTTCATCCAACCAACTCAGGTTCTGCCGTTGCAGGTTCTCGATCAGTTGCAGTACGCGGATGCGCGCCTGTTCGGCCCCGCGGACCACCACCGGGAGCATGGTCAGCCCGGCTCGCTCGGCGGCGGCTCGGCGGCGAGCGCCGGCTATAATCCGATACCCCTGCCTGCCGTCGGGCAGCGTCCCTTCCTCGCGCACCAGCAAGGGCTGCAGGAGACCGAATTCGCGGATCGAATCGGCCAACTCCTGGAGCCGTTGCCGGCCATCATCGTGATCCCAATCTCGCCGCGGCTGCGCGGGATCGGGAGCCACCTGCTCGATCGGCACCTCCATGGCCCCAGCCAGCCGGCGTTCGGTGGCCCCTGAGACGGCGGCGGCGGTGCTCCGCGGCTGAGCCGTTCGGACCACCGCCACCTCGGCTTCGCGCTTTCTAGATCCCGGCATGGACGCCCTCCGGGAATAGGCTGCCTTGCCCGCCGCCCCGCACCGCCGAGGCGACGCGCGCGCCCAGCACCCGATACGCGGCCATGGGGGCCGCGCGCGGTTCGGTGCGGGACAATGGCAGCCGGCGATTGAGGGCCCGCTTGATCGCCGAGGCATGGGGGACCGGTTGGCTCACCAGATCGCCAAAAGCCGCCTGGAGGGCGGCGAGCCCCCCCTGGTCGGGAAGATCCCGGTGGATACCGTTGGGTACGATGGCCAGTCGCTGGGCGCAGGTCAACTCATCCGCCGCCAACTCCTCGATCGCCGCCAACGTATCGATCAGGGCGTCAATGTCTTGCTGCGTGGTAGCGGTGGGGAGCACGGCCCAGCCGGCGGCCAGGATGGCGCTGGACAGGGCAAAGCCTAGGGCCGGCGGCGTATCCAGCAGAACCGCTCCGTAGCCGGCGATCGGGGCCAGGATCCGCCGGAGGCGGAGGAAGCCGGAGGGTGAATCGTGAAGGGCGAGGGCCGCCGACTCGATGGAGCGATCGCCGGGCAGCAGGTCGATCCCGGCGTCGGTATCCCGAATCAAGTCGGCGGCGTTCTGGCCGGGGGCGGAGATGCAGGTACCGATCCCCCGTTCCACCGGGTCGGCGGTGAGCAGGCGGGTCAGCGATGCCTGGGGGTCAAGGTCCACCACCAACACCCGAAGCCCGAGATCCACCAGGGCGCCCGCCAGGTTGAGGGTAGTGGTGGACTTCCCAGAGCCGCCCTTGCGGTTGACCAGAGCCACGATCTGCTCGCGTTTCACCGGTTAAGAGTCTACCCCCATTATCCGCGCCATTCGGCATAGCTAGTGTAGCGTGCCGCACTCCGCAAGCCCTTCGTGATGACTTGCCTAAAGCTCCTGGATGGCCGGCGGCTTGACCCCCAAGCCCCGCAGGTCGTCTACGTGGGCGTGGACGGCGGCCACGGTCCGCCGCGGATCGCGCGCTTCTATGGCGGCCAGGATCTCGCGATGGCGGGTCAAAACATGGACGCCGCGTCCTGGTACTCCCAGGCTGATCCGCCGGCTCTCCACGAGCAAACCCATGATGGTATGCATCAAGCGGGCCAGCAGGCGATTTCCCGCCGCGTGGGTGAACGCCTCATGGAAGCAGGTATCGGCGTCCACCATGCCGTTGAGGTCGTTCCGCTTGTACGCGGCGGCCATATCATCAATAGCGGCCCGCAGCCGCGCCAGGTCGGTGGTAGTGGCGTGGTGGACCGCCAGCTCAGCGGCCCGTCCCTCCAGGAGGCGACGCATATCAACCACGTCCTCGATAGTGTAGTCGTGTCGTCGATTCCAGTCGGCGTAGGGCGAGGGTAGCCGCGCGGCCTTGGCGGCGGCCACGAAAGTTCCCTGGCCGGCTCGGGTAGCAACGACTCCCTGGGCCGCGAGAATCCGGAGGGCATCGCGTACGGAGGTGCGGCCCACCCCCAGTTGCAGACAAAGGTCACGTTCAGAGGGGAGTTGATCCCCTATTTGCCAGGCGCCCTGGCGGATCTGGTTCGCGATGTGTTCCGCTGCCTGGCAGGCCGATCCGGGCCGCGGGAGGAGGCCTACGTTCGCCGGCCCGGAAGGAGTACCCTTCCGCTCGGTTACCAGAGTACCAAGCGAAACCGCGGCGGCCTGTCCGTTGCCGTTGCCGCGGCGACTAGCCGGCTGTATGCCGGGCCGCGCGTCATTGCTGGAGATCATCGGCTTTCTCCTTCCGGCGAATCCGCCCATGGCGGCCGCCATGTTCCGGCCGCCGGCTTTGGCGGCTCCTTCAGCCTGAAGATGAACCTTGATGGCGCCGGCCTGCCTGAACAAGCACTGGCGCGCGTTGTTTCCGGCCTGGTAGGTGGACCAATACGCCTGAAGGTACCGTACCGATCCGCCGGAGCGAACGTCAAGCGGATCGATCAGGGAGTGAGCGAATCAGGGGTGCCCATCACTCTTGGCAGTGCGTCTCGCTCCTTCAAAGGAGGCCGCCATATCCTGGCCGCCTCCCACGACGGCCGCGCCTCGTTGCAGGCTTGCGATGCTCGCTTCGGTTTGGCTGAGTGAGAGACCATGGGCCTGTCCCAGCTCCAGGGCAAGCCTGAGATCCTTGGCCATATTATCGAGACTAAAGCGAGGCGCGAAGTCGCGTTTAGCGATCAGATTGGCTCGCCCCAGCCAGAGGCGGGAGGGGAGATTCGTTTCCTGAAGAATCCGTATGTACAGGTTGGGATCGATCCCCTCGGCGTCCAGCAAGGCCATCCCCTCGGCCAGCGCGGCGACCAGCCCCCCGCCAACCAGATTGGAGCACAGCTTGATCCGCGTGCCCTGCCCGATTCCCCCGATGTGATAGACCGTTTGACTGACGCTGGACAGCACCGGCTGTGCCCGCTCGAGTACTGCCGCGTCGGCTCCAGCCAGTACCCACAGTTTCCCCTCGGCCGCTTCCGGCAAGCTGCCCAGCACGGGGCCATCCACCATGGAGGCCCCGCGCTCCGCCGCCTGATCGGCCAGCCAGTCGGTGGTATCGGGGCCAATCGTGCTCATCTGCAGAAGGAGGGCGCCCGCGTTCAGACCGGCCAGGAAGCCGTCGGATCCCTCGGCTACCTCGCGCAGTGCCTCGTCATTCGAGACCATGGTGATAACCGCCTCGGCCGCCTCGGCGGCTTCACGGGGCGTATCGGCCACCCGTGCTCCACGGGAGGCCAGCGCCTCGGCCCGGGCACGGGTACGGTTATAGACGGTCAGGCCGTGACCGTGATCCAGCAGCTTCCCAGCCATACCGGCGCCCATCACGCCCAGTCCAAGCAGTCCGACCCTCATTGTGCCGTCTCCCCACTACCGGCGGCACACCATCAGATCAAGCCGGCCCGCCGGATCGCCTCAAGGTACTCTCCCGCCAGAGAGAGCGTCAAGCAGTGAGGGGCGAGACACGGGCCTTCCCAGGCTCCGTATACCACTACACCAGGGCTTGACAGCCGCGCCTTGATTGTCTACTATCGCTTTACGCATATATCCGATGGGATTCATAGATTAACTGAGCCTTCAATCGTTCGCCGGATCCGGAAAAGGAGCGCACGTATGGATAGACGTCAATGAGCGCCCCGGCGGCCATGCCCGATCGGCTCCGCCAGACGGCGGTCCGGCTTGAGGATGGTACTCCCGAGGCCGTGCTGGGTTGGGCTCTGCACACCTACGGCACGCGCATGGCCCTGGCCTGTTCTTTTGGCGGCCCCTCTGGGATGGTGCTGCTGGACATGGCCCTGGCCCTGGAACCACGCCTTCCCGTCTTCTATCTCGATACCGGGCTGCTGTTCCCCGAAACCTATACCCTGATCGAGAAGGTAGCGGCTCGCTACGGGATTAGCCCGATCGCCGTCCGTCCCGCTCTAAGCGTGGCCGAGCAGGCGACCGCTCATGGGCCGGCTCTCTGGTCCAGGCAGCCCGATCGCTGCTGCGACCTCCGCAAGGTGCGCCCGCAGCGGGCTTTCCTGGCCGACTACGATGCCTGGATCACCGGCCTGCGTCGGGACCAGGCATCCACCCGCCGCGCCACTCCCGTGGTCAGTTGGGACGAACTGGGTGGCCTGGCCAAAATCGCCCCCCTGGCCCGCTGGAGCGAACGCGACGTCTGGCGGTACATCAGCGCCCACGACATTCCCTATAACGCCCTGCACGATCAAGACTATCCCAGCCTCGGCTGCACCCACTGCACGCGGCCGGTCCAGCCTGGGGAGGACAGGCGGGCGGGCCGCTGGGCCGGCTTCGGCAAGATCGAGTGCGGCCTGCACCGGCCCGCGGAAAGGAGCACTGTCCCATGAGCAAGATCCCCCAAGGAGAGGGCCGGAGTCTGGTCGATCTAGGCCCCGGCGCCGGCAGCGCCGTCGAACGGGTGAAGCTGGAAAGCCAGGGCCTCCGCGGACGGCTGGCCGAGGAACTGGCCGAGGAGACCAGCCGCTTTTCCGACGCGCAGATCCAGTTGATCAAGTTCCATGGCATCTATCAGCAGGAGGACCGGGACGCCCGGCAAGCACGGAAGGCGGCGGGGGTCGAGAAGCTCTATAACTTCATGGTCCGCTCCCGCATCCCCGGTGGCGCCCTGAGCGCGCCGCAATATCTAGTGCAGGACGATCTGGCCGGCCGCTACGCCAATGGCAGCCTCCGCATTACGACTCGCCAGGGGTTGCAGCTCCATGGGGTACTCAAGGGCGATCTGCAGGCCGCCATTGCCGGGATCAACGAGGCGCTGCTCTCCACCCTGGCCGCCTGCGGCGATGTCAACCGGAATGTCATGGCCTGCCCCGCTCCAGTGGCAAGCCGCGCTCATGCCCAGGTGCAGGCGATCGCCCACACCATCGCCATGCACCTGGCTCCTCGGAGCACCGCCTATCACGAGATCTGGGTGGATGGCGAACAGGTAAAAACGGTCGAGGCGCCCGAGACGCCGGTGAACGAGCCGATCTACGGCCCCACCTACCTGCCGCGGAAGTTCAAGATCGGGGTCGCGTTCCCCGGCGATAACTGCATCGACATTTATACCCAGGACATCGGCATGGTGGCCGAGCTGGAGGGTGAGACCCTGACTGGCTTCACCCTCCTGGTGGGCGGCGGCATGGGGATGACCCACGGGAAAACCGAGACCTATCCGCGCCTGGCCACGCCCCTCTGTTCCATCGCGGTGGACGAGGTGCTGGAGGTAGTGGAGACTATTGTCGGGATCCAGCGCGACTTTGGCGACCGCACGAACCGGAAGCACGCGCGCATGAAGTATTTGGTGGAGGAACGAGGGATCACCTGGTTCCGCGCCGAGTTGGAGCGGCGCCTGGGCCGGTTCGTGTGCGCCCCCCGTCCGGTGCAATGGCTGAAGGCGGACGATCACCTGGGCTGGCACCAACAGGCCGATGGGCGTTGGTTCCTCGGTCTCTGGGTGGAGAACGGACGGATCAAGGATACGCCGCGGCTGCGGTTGCGCGCTGG
>DATLQX010000174.1:0-9429 GCA_035534995.1 Chloroflexota bacterium
TCCCGCGAGAACCAGGAAAAAGTCGTCGGTATCGTCGTGCTGATGCCAGACGAATTCTCCCTGGACCTTCACCACCATGACATCGTGCGCGTTGAATTGGGTGACCGTCCGCGGCGCCCAGTGCTCGGAGAACTGGGTCAGTTTATCGGCCAGATGTATCGGCTCGCCCATCGGTTCATCCCCCCACTTGCTACCATCCCAGAGTACCGAAATGGCTGCACTCCGTTCTGGCGGAGGGCTGGCGGCAACCATACGACCCGTCCGGCGATCCGCCGCGCACGCGCGGCACTCCTGGTGGATCAGGGTGGGTTGGCCCGATTGCTGACGCGGTGCTCAAGCGGATAGCACCCCAGGAGATACCTCGATGCGCGACGTGAATCTCATTGAACGCTCAGGTGCGCGGCTGACGAGTCCCAGTAATAGTCCTTGGACCAGTTTGGCCCAAAAACGCCCACCATCACGGTGTACTGGCCGGCCGCGTTGGGCACTGGCCACCGGTACTGGTAGGAAAGAGAATGGCCCGAGGAGAGATTCTGTCCACTGAAGACTTGCTGGCCCACCTTGGTCCAGTTCGCGTTATTGTAGACCTCCAGATCCACGATTCCATTGCTCAGGCTGCCGCTGGTCACGGTGATCGTGGTGTTGATGGTGGTTGTGGTTGAACGCGCTGGATTGGCGGGTTGCGCCGTGGTCGTATCCTTGATCGTCAGGTTCGCGTTCGGAGTGGAAGTGGCGAGAGGGGTTCGAGTCACCGTGGCGGTCGGTACTCTGGGCGTCAATGTCGCCGTGGCGGTCGGGGCCTTGGGTGTCTGAGTCGCCGTGGCGGTGGAGGTTGCCGCCCTCGGTGTCTGAGTCGCCGTAGCGGTAGCCGTGGCCGTGGAGGTGGCCGGCTTGGGTGTCTGGGTAGCCGTGGCGGTCGAGGTAGCGGTCGAGGTGGCCGGCCTGGGCGTCTGGGTAGCCGTGGCACTTGGGGTAGCCGTGGGCGGTACGCCGCCGCCCAGCGAATAGCCGCCACCGGCGTAGTACTGCTGCCCTTGCATGCGGATATAGCCACCATCATCGTCCGACGAACTGCTGGTGTGATTGTTGCAGATCTGGCCGCTGCTCAGGCCGTCGCTGGTGCAGAAGCTCGCTGGATTGGTGATCCCATCATTCATCCCGTCGGTATGCACGGTGCTGCCGCCGTTGCCGGCCCCAAACAGTACGCCAATGACCCCCACGCCGGCTAACTCGCCCACATGAGCGAAGAAGTACTCCGCCCGGTTGTCCTGGTAGTGCCCGTTGGTGTTGTTCTCGGTAGCGAAGTATTGGTTGCCCTCCGGCACTTGCCAGATGATCAGCGAACGCCCCGTGGCGCTGCTTACCGCGCCGACATAGGCTTCCCAGCGGTGGAAATTGGGGAAGGTCACATTCAGGCGGTCCCACCATCGTGAGCTATCGCCATAGACATACTTGTAGTAGGCCGCGTCGCGATCGAGCACATCGTTGAAGATCAGATCGTAGCCCTTGACCCCTGCCGGGAGGCCGGTGGTGCCGCTCTGGGCGGCGAAGCTGCCCGCTTCCTGGCCCAGCGCCGTGGGATCGAGGGTTGGGGAGGAGTTGCCGCCGATGTCGGTGCCCGTGGCCCAATTGCTGACATGGAAGGCCAGCAAGACATTTGGCGCGTAGAGGTCACGCAGGTGCAGCAGGGCCCAGTTAAAGCCCTGATAGGTGTTCGGAAAGGCTGCTACGTCCGGATCGCCCGACGTAGCGACCGCTGCCCGCAGCAGGGCTGGATTGTTGCCGCTGCCGGAGCAGTAACCATAGCAGGCACCGCTGTTCAGGGCAGCCTGCTCGGCGTAGCCCGAGAGATCCGGCTCGACCTGCACGATCGCGGTCTTGCCGAACCCGGCAATGCCGTTATAGGTGCCGGTACCCAGGCGTTGCATCAGCAGGCGGAAATTCGCGAAATAGCTCTGCATGGTGCCGGCGTTGTTCAGATTGGAGAGATCCCGCTGCGCCTCGCCGCAAGAACCGCAGGATCCGTTGCTCTGGAGCAGTTCATAGTAGGGAAAGACGGGAATGTAGTGATGGGAGTCGGCGCCCTGCGCGTACCATAGGGCGAACTGGCCCTGGGCGTTCCAGGTCTCCCAGCCGGCGCCGGAGTTCACGCCCCCGCTGAGATACTGATAGGCGTAGTCCCACGGGATACCCGAGGATGGCATCCACCCATAGATGCCGCTGTTATCGGGAGACGCGGAGAGGCCGAAGCCAAAGTGGCTGGGCAACCCGCTTGGGACGACGGCGGCATTCGCGGACCCCGATCTCCATGGGCCGAGCACGCTATTCGCCACTAGGGCGAGCACCACCAGCAGGCCCGGTAGGCCCAGACGCGATATTTTCCTCATACGGTTATTGCTCCATAGGCGATTGGGGGAAGACGGTGCATGGACGATCGTCAGTAGACCACGGCATGCCCTATAGCCACAATCCCCAAATCACCCCAACCCATTCGCCCCCACCCATTCGGGCTGGCCCGAAAGTCCTGTTGGTGGCGTGACTGGACAGCGTGCCGAAAAATGTTCTCGCCCCGACACTTGGTGGGTGGACTAACCGGCTTTCGAGGGGTACACTAAAGGTGCGAATTGGCGCTTAGATCATGCACAGCTTGCCCCTCATTCACGAAAGTTCGTGCATTTCGGCTCCCTGATGTGGCCGCGAGGAGGTGCCCTGGTTGACCCCTCTGGACACGGCGCTGATTAGCGGCGGAAGTGCTGACGCCCTCCTGGGCTGTGTAACAGACCTGCTGCTTGTGCTCGACGCGGACGGTGTAATTCGCTATGCAAGCCCCTCCCACCAGGCTGTACTCGATGCGGCGCCCATGGAGCTCCTCGGCACCAACTTCCTCGACATCGTCCATGCGGACGATCGCGCGCCGGTGCGGGCAGATCTGGCTGGGGTGCTCGCCCAGCCCGAAACCCCAAGCACTACGAGCTATCGCTCCCAGCACGCCAGCGGAGCGTGGCTCACGATTGCGGCCACGCTGTCGAACCGCCTGAATGACCCGCTGGTGGCGGGCATTGTCGTCGTTGGCCGCGATCGGACGGTGGAGCAGGAGGCCCGGGCTATGGCGGACATCGCCATGGCGCGTTTGCGGGCATTGCAGGCCGTGACCGATGCCACCCTGGCGCATCTCAGTCTAGATGACCTCTTGCGTCACGTGCTGGATCGCATTACCTCGGTCCTGCAAGTGGACAACACGGCCATCTTGCTGCTCGACGAGGACGAGGGGGAGTTGCGGCTGCATATGGCGTGCGGCCCGGAAGAGGAGGTGGCCGGTCAGGTGCGGATCCCGGTCGGACAAGGTCTGGCCGGGCGCATTGCCGCGACACAGGAACCGCTGTTCGTAGACGATATGGCTCACGCGGACCCTGCGAACCCCTTTCTGCGCGAGCATATTCGGTCACTGCTGGGCGTGCCTTTGCGGGTCGCTGGTCGCGTCATCGGCGTCCTGCACGTGGGTACGCTGGGATCCCACCGTTTTACCATGGACGATCTGCACTGGCTGCAACTGGTGGCCGATCGGTTGGCGCTGGCCATCGATCATGCCTCGCTCTTCGAGGCGGAACGCCAGGCACGGGAACAAGCCGCGACGCAGGCACACGAGCTAGAGGCCGTTTTCGAGGCCATCGGAGATGCCGTATTCGTGTACGACACCACAGGCCAGGTCCGCCGCGCCAACGCATCGGCACGGGCGCTCAATCAGCCGGACTACCGCGACCAACCCTTGGCGGCCCGGATTCGCCAGGCCATCCCGCGCGACGTGCGGGGCCATCGGATGGCCAAGAAGGAGATCCCCGTATTCCGCGCGCTGCGTGGCGAGCGTTTCCTGGGCTCCGAGGCAATTGATTCCCTGGTGCGTATGCCGGATGGACGCGAGGTGCTCTTCAATGTAACGGGCGCACCGATCCGTGATGGGCAAGGTCGGATAGTCGGCGGCGTGATTGTCAACCGTGACGTGACCGAACGACGGCGCCTGGAGCAGCGCACTCACCAGGCGCTCGATGCGTTGCTTGCCATGGCGCGGACGCTGGTGCAATCGCCAAGCACGAATGAGGCTGCCGAGGAGGAGCGAGCGGGCGGGCCCCAAGGCACGGGGCAGCAGTTGGTTGAGTTGACGCGCCAGGTGCTGGGGTGTCAACGGGTCAGCTTGGTGTCCTTCGACCCGAGGGGCGTGCGACACCCCCTGGCGGTGGCCGGCCTCTCGCCGGATCTGCGGCAGGCGTGGTGGGACAGCGTTGAGGGCGCCCCCGTGAGCGACCCGAGGATGCCGACCGATCTGCCACTGATGGCGCGCTTCATGGCCGGTGAGGTTATTCTGGTCGACATGACCAAGCCTCCGTTCGACGCATTGCTCAATCCCTTTGGCATCAACACCCTCCTGGTCGCGCCGCTGCGCGTCGATGGGAACCTGATTGGGAGCCTCAGTCTGGATTACGGCGGGGAAGCGCACGACTACACGCCAGAGGAAGTGGCGTTGACCGGCGCGGTGGCCCAGTTGGCTGCCCTCGTCCTCGAACGCGCGCGGCTTTTGCATGAACGCGCCGAGGCGCAAGCCACCGAACTTGCCTTACTGGAGGTCAACCGGCGTATGGACGAGTTCCTCGCCATTGCCAGCCACGAGCTTCGAACTCCCCTGACCAGTATCCTCGGCAATCTCCAACTCCTGAGCAGGCGGTTGCACCGAGCGCTGGCCCAGGAGGACGCGGATTCCGTCGACCGCGTCGCGGCTCTCTCGTCCGCGCGAGAATCGCTACGGCGCGCGGAAGCGCAGGCAGTCCGCTTGAAGCACATGTTGACCGACCTCATGGATGTCTCGCGCATTCAGACTGGCCAGCTCGACCTGCAGTGGGACCAGTGCGACATCGTGGACGTGACACGGCTCTGCGTGGAGGAACTGCGATTGGTCTGGGACGCCCGTACGATCACGTTGGAGGTGCCCGACGGAGAGGTGCTCGTTCGTGCCGACGCGGATCGCATCAGGCAAGTCGTCACCAATTTCGTCACCAATGCCCTCAAATATTCGTCCCCTCACGAGCCCGTGGCGGTCGCGGTACGACAAGAGCGCGGCACGGCGCGGGTCCAGGTACGTGACCAGGGTCCCGGCTTGACCGAAGAGCAGCAACGGGCCATCTGGGAGCGCTACGGCCGGGTGCGGGCGGTACCAGTGCAGGATGATCCACAGGGATCCAGTGGCGGACTGGGATTGGGGCTGTACATCAGTCACACGATCATCCAAGCTCATGGTGGAGCGATAGGAGTGGAGAGTACGCCCGGCCTCGGAAGCACGTTCTGGTTCACCCTTGACCTGGTACAGCCCGGACTTCAATAGCCTCGGAGCAGGTTGCGCCAGGTGCCGTGCCTTGAGCAAGGTCCGGGTTGCACAAGACGAGACGTATAGAGTCCTTCTCGCGCTCAGGATGCCGACCGGATGCGCGGTCCCGAACTTCTTTCTTATCGATCCCCGTGGCACTGAGGCATGGCTTGTCCAGAGCGCGTCGCTCCAGCCCTCACGCTTCGACGGCAAGCACGAACGGAAGGACCGGGCCGGCGCCCGCCTCGCGGAGCAGCCGCGCTACCAGGGTGAGGGTCCAGCCGGTGTCGGTCAGGTCGTCTACCAGCAGAATCGGCTTCCCGGCCAGTCCGGAGAGCGCCTCCCTGATCTCTCCAGGCAGCGCGAAGGTGCCATACAGGGCCCGGAGACGCTGGGCGCTGTTCGAGCGGGCGCTCCGCGAGGCGCCGGTATGAGCCACGCTGCCCAGGTACGGCAAGCGCCCGACCCGGGCGATCCGGCTAGCCAGACTGGCGATTAGTTGGGGATGGACGCGCGAGCCCACCGACACCGCGGCGGCGGGGCGTGCCTCCCAATCCCAGGCGGCGAGCACCTTGATCGCGGCCTGGATCAGATCCTCCGGCACCTCGGCATCGGCACGTTCGGGCGCCAGCACTTCCCGTACCCGTGGGCCAAAGCCGAGATCGGTGACCCGGGCGATCGCCCGCCCCGGCGCCGCCATCTGGTCCGCCGAGATCCGCCCGTTCAGCGGCACCCCGAGCGCCGCCATCGCGGACGGCCATTGCCTCCGCGGCTCGATGGTGACGCCGGGACGGCCAAGCCGGTCCCGCGCCGCCCGCACCGTCTCGTCGCCCACCCCGGCGGGCAGCGCGGTGCCGCCGCAGTTATCGCAGCGGCCGCATGGCTCGGCCTCGATGTCATCCAGTTGCTCGCGGAGGAATTGCATCCGGCACTGCCCGGTGGCGATGTAGTCGCGCATGGCCTGCTGCTCTGTCTGGCGGGCCGCCGCGACCCGCGCGTAACGCTCGGCATCGTACTCCCAGGGCACACCGGTTGCTTCCCAGCCGGATTTGACCCGGTGGACCGCGCCATCCACGTCGAGCACCTTGAGCATGGCCTCCAGCCGGGAGCGGGATAGATCGACGCGAGTCTCCAGGGCCATGGTGCTCAGCGGCTTCCCCTCGGCGGCCAGCGCGGATAAGGCGGCGCGCACCTGCTCCTCGCGGGGGAAGCCGACCGAGGCGAAGTAGTCCCAGATTGCCTGATCCTCCTGGCCGGGCAGGAGGATCACCTCGGCCCGCTCCACTCCGCGCCCGGCCCGCCCGACCTGCTGGTAGTAGGCGATGGGGGAGGACGGAGCGCCCAGGTGGATCACGAAGCCAAGGTCGGGCTTGTCGAACCCCATGCCCAGGGCACTGGTGGCGACCAGCGCCTTGACCCGATTATGGATCAGGTCGTCCTCGGCGGCCAGCCGCTCCGCCTGCTCGGTCTGGCCCGAGTAGGCGGCGACCTTGTAGCCTGCCTCGCGCAGGTAGTCGGCCACCTCCTGGGAGGCGGCGACCGTGAGGGCATAAATGATCCCCGATCCCGGTAAATCGCGGAGATGATCGGCCAACCAGGCCAGCCGTTCCGCCTGGCTCGGCAACACGAGCACGGAGAGGAACAGAGATTCGCGATCCAGCGAGCCGCGCAGCACCAGCACATCCTCCTGGTCCTGGCCGAGCCCGAGGATCTCGGCCACATCCTCGACTACCCGGCTGTTCGCGGTGGCCGTGGTGGCGAGCACGGGGATCGGGGCGGGCAGATCGGCGAGCAGGGTCCGGAGCCGGCGGAAATCGGGACGGAAGTCGTGCCCCCAGTCGGAGATGCAGTGCGCCTCGTCCACCACCAGCAGGCCGCAGGTCGCCGCCAGCCGCGGCAGCACCTGATCGCGGAACTCGGGATTGTTGAGCCGTTCCGGGGAGAGCAACAAGACATCCACCTCGCCGCGGCGTACCCTTCCATACGTCTCGGTCCACTCCTCCATGTTGGTGGAGTTGATCGTGGCGGCATGGATCCCGGCCCGATCGGCGGCGGCGATCTGGTTACGCATCAGGGCCAGCAAGGGGGAGATGATTACGGTCGGCCCCGCTCCGTCCGCCCGCAGCAGCGCGGTCGCCACGAAGTAGACCGCCGACTTGCCCCAGCCGGTCCGCTGCACCACCAGGGCGCGGCGGCGGTCGGCCACCAGCGCCTCGATCGCGGTCCACTGATCCTCGCGGAGCCGCGCCCGGTCGCCGGCGAGGGCGCGGAGATGCGCCTCCGCTTGTTCGCGCAGTGCCCCACGGTCCCGAGAGTTGCTCATGCTCACCATGTATCCCCCACTATCGCCACGCCGCCACAGCTGCTCCACGGCCCTCCCAGTATAGACGGGAAAGAGCTAGCGGCTTTGGACTCGTGGGGAATTCCCGTGTTCGGCAAGGTACTGGTCGAAGGCACCAAGCGTGCGTACCCCGTGCGGGAAGACGGCGCCATCGGGTTCCCTCAACGACGTTCCCGCCGCTCCAACCCGCGGCCTTCATGCCAGGACTCGATGACCAGATGATCCGCCGGGCTGCCCACCCGAGTGAGCACCACCTCGGTGATTGCTATCCGGAACCGGTTGGACGGTTCCCCCGGATGCTCCACGTTCGCTATCTCTACCGCCCGCCCGGCGATCTTCGCGTCATCAGGCCACGCGATCGAGTCATCCTTGGGCGGATCTTCCGGCGCGCTATGCATCGCCAGCCGGTCATCACGCCGGATGTCCCGCAGTTTCACTGAGTCCGGCATCATTCCCAGCACCACCTCGCCATCGACAAACTCCGGGTCAATGCCGCTGATCCGGGGCGAACTATCTTGTCGCAGGGTAGCCAGGGCACTCGTCCGATGCGCCACGAAGATCCGTCGAACTCGTTCGGCGAACTCCGGCGCGGCCTCGGCCACTTCCTCCCAGCGGGCCATGGGTGGGCACTCCTTTCACTTTCAGGGTGGAACCGCATCACTCCACCATATCAGTTGATGGCGCGCGGCGCTGTATCTGGGAGAACAGGATCGCCGGCGTGAAAGTGAGACCGATCCGTGTTTCAGGAAGGAGAGGCGTCCGCGGCACTCTCCTCCGCCTCGGTTCGTTCGGCGCCGCAATGCGCGCATTGCATCACGATCCCCACCCCAACTCGTCGTAACAGATGCCAGCCATGGGCGCGGCTTTCCCCAGGGCAGGGGGAGCGGTATGCCGTACCTTCGATATCGCAGCCATCCGGCTGGGGATCGTAGTAGAGGATCACCCCATCGCCACAGCGGGTGCAGGTGCCGCTGCCCTCCTGCCCGTCGGCATCCCACTGGATGCCCGGCACGATGTGCCCCTGGGCGCGGAGCTGGCTGAGCGCGCGCCAGGCGAGCCAGGCGCGCATCCGCGGCTCAGCCATGGCACCTCTCGGAGATCATCAGTTTTCACCCTCCACGGCTATACCCGTTAGAGGTAGTATACGCCGCGTGATAGGCATTCTTTATCGACTTATCGCCGTCATGGAATCCGGAAGTTCACGCGCGTTGCCAATGCATTCATGCTACACTTCCCCTAGCGCGTGCGGGACGCGCCCGGTCCGCGGGAAGGGCAGCGCCCCCTGTTACCGAAATCCTCGGTACACTAGACAACCTCTTTCGGCCTGTGACGCGGACGACGGGCCATGATAGAAGGAGGTCGTCATGTCCGCGGAATCCGTGCCCGCCCAGAAACTTCCCGCCCGCCCCAACCTGGATCAGCAGCGGAAGCGCGCCCGCGAGTTGCTGAACGCGGCCAGAGCGGGCGACCCCGAGGCGCTGCGCCGTTTTCACCGTCACCACCCGCGATTCGCCGGCAAAGCCACGCCCCGCCTGGCCGATGCCCAACTCGTAATCGCCCGCGAGTACGGCTTCCCCAGTTGGCCGAAGCTGGCAGCCCACATTCGGGGCGACGGCCAGCGGACGCGCCCTTTCGTGGCCGAGCCTGCCTATTATGAGGAGCGGGCCCAGGGGCTGCTGGCGGTGCGGCAACAGCGCCTGCCCGAGAGCGTGGCCCAGATCCGAGCCTGGCATCC
>DATLQX010000175.1:0-20831 GCA_035534995.1 Chloroflexota bacterium
GCCGGACTGGCCGTTCCCCCTCATGCCATGCGCCGTGACGAACGCCAGGTGCTGCTCTGGCCCCTTACCGCGGACGCCGATGTGGCTGCCGTGCGGGCGCTGCGTGCCGCGGACCTGCCAGTGCTGGCGGTCCGCCTGCCCGCCTGCTCCGCGCCGCTCCCGGCGGAGCTAGCCGCCGTGGACGGGGAAGTCGGGGCGACCGAGATCGTGGCGGCGCTCAACGCAAGGTGGGGGGGCGGACGGGCCGACGCGGGGGCACAGGCCCTGGAGGGTCTGCTGGCCGAGGTAGAGGCCCGCGGCTTCATCCCGGAGACCCAGGTGGGCGAGGCGCTGGGATGCGGTTCGCTTGACGAACTGCCTGGCCGGCTCCGGGCCCTCGACCCGGCCCGCGGCACCTACATGCCGGATCTTGGGCTCTGTAGTCCCACCTTCGCGGAAGCGATGCGGCGCGGCCTGCGCCGGAAACCGCGGCCCAGGCCCGCCGCGTGAACATCAGTTAGGCGCTTGACTGGCCTGATCCATTGAGAGGCTAAGCGGCCTCTCAATGGATCAGGCCGCCATGATACACCAGCTCGTAGGCCACCTTGTCGTTGGCTTCGATACGCTCCCTTCCCTGAAACCAGGTCACGTCGCCTTGATTGGTATCGACGTAGATGTAGGGCTCGCTCACATGACGGAAGCCGCCGAGGAACCGGCCCTCGTGATACATGGCCGAGAGGCTGGCCTTGATCACCCGCCCCGCGTCAACCCCGCTGATCACGTCGGGCAAAAGAATACGCCCATAGTAGCTCATGGCCCAGACCGCACCGCGCTGGTGGTAGACAACCTCCTGTCCGGCGAAGTCGGTGAGGCCGACATAGCTGTCGTGATAGGCCCAATCACCGTCAATGAATTGGAAATCATGGGAATCGAGGCGATAGGGAAGGAGGGTAAAACCATCCCCGCCGTAGGTAGTGGCCTTGGCCCGGACCACGAAACGTTCCAACGCGGCCAGATCGAGCGTCTCCATCACAATACTCTCCTTATGGGTCATGCAGCGTGTTATGGGTCATGCAGTGTAGCGGCCTCGCGGGCGGATCCAAATGCGAGCTAGGGGCTTCCGGGGTCCGTGGAGCGCCGGCTTCTCCGCCATGGTAGCGTGCCGGACGGGAGATGGGGGCAATCCGCGGAGAAGATCCACCGAGAAATGCCCATATGTGCCTTGACAAGTGGGTCATTGTGGAATCAGGAGCATCTGCTAGGATAGGAGCCAGGCACTCGCATAGGCATAGTGGAAGCGAGATCAAGATGTACGACACAACCCGTCCGGTAGCAACGCAGCGCCGTTTCGACCTGCTGCTCCCGAGCACGCAACGGGCCCTTGGCCGCAATGGAATCTGGGAAGACAAGGCGATCGCGGCGCTGAGCGACAGCGATCTCCGCCGGCTCGCCTATATTGGGCCAGTCGGACGCCAGGATATACGGCGACTGTTCCCCAATCGCTAGGCGGGCAGTTCGCCGCCGCCCGCGATCGGCTGTCAGAGGATTTGACGCGAGCCATGGGCGCGGGCCTGGAGACCCACGCCCCTAAATCGACGGTCCGCCACCGACGGACAGCCATCCGGCTACCCGCCCTCATGAGTCTCCTTTAGGCGGCGCACTCGGAGGCATCGGCGGCGATTGGCGCCAAGTGGACCACCCCGATCCGGCTGTCGGCCATCCCATAGTACACATCCAGGCCGCCGGCACGTTCATCGATAGCCGTGGGGAACACCACGTTGCTGACGACCCCGATCCGTTCCTCGGCCGTCTCGGGCCCGAAGAGCGGCGTCTGGGATCGGGCCAGCACGCGCCGGGGATCCTCTCGATCCAGAAGCAGCACCCCCGCCTGGTAACACCGCCCACCATCCGGGTAGAGGCGAACGCCGTGATAGAGGGTCAACCAGCCGGCCTCGGTCAGCACGGGCACGGTGCCGCCGCCGATCCGGTGCTCTTCCCAGGCGTGCTCGGGTCGAGCGAGCAGGTGATGGCCGGTGAAACGGGCGGGCGCGGCGTCGTCCAGCCACCCCAGGTCAGCCACCGCGCAGTAGGAGATCCACATACTGGGCCGATCGTCCATGGCCCCGGAAGGGAGGGGCGCCGAGACGCCTCGCTCCCCCGGCCCGCGGAATATTTCATAGATGGGCCGGTGCAGCATGGCAAGAGCCAGGGTACCGTCGGGTCCAAGCACCAGACCGGGCAGCAGCATGGCATCCTTGTTCACGTACTGGTTGAAATCCGCTCCCTGCTCGGTGCCAAAGTCGACCAGACCGTGCCGTCTCCAGACGCGCAAGTCGCGCGACGAGGCCAGGGCGACCCGCGGGCCGGTGGGACCGAGAGCGGTATAGGCCATCACATAAATTCCGGCGCAGGCCAGATAGGTGACCCGAGGATCCTCGCATCCGCCCTCCCCCGCGCGGATGACCTCGTAGGGCGCGGTGGGTTCCAGGGCAATGCCCAGGCGTTCCACCCCGCTGGGACGGCCCTGGGCGTCCCGCAGAACGCGGGCCACCCCGATGCGCGAGTAATTGCCGGCGCCCACGCAGCGAGGGAAGAGATAGTAGTGCCCATCCGGCCCCGTGATCCCTGCCGGATTGAGCACCCCTTCAACCTCGTGGGGATTGCCCGGCTCGGGAGCCATCAGCAGTCCAAGCCGCTCCACGGTGAATGCGATCGTTGGTGACATCATCGTCATGAAATGCTCCTCGGCCGGCAGGCCGCTCCCCTCGTATGGACGATTAGCGATTCACAGGGCTAGTATGGGCCATACTTCCTGTCTCTAGGATGAACGTTGACGACACGCTACATTGGGGCTGGGGATTCGGAAAAGATACTCGTGATCCGGCGCGGATTCTCGCCGCTCTCAACACAATAGACGGACGCTCCCCGTGGGCCAATAGCCTATGTGGACTACGGAGGCGCTTTCATGGCGCCCTATGTCTCTTTTTTGTTCGCGCCGTTCCAAGGGGATTCTCGTGATGGGTCGGGGCTGGGCTCTCTCGGGGGGGGGGAACTGGGGGGAATCTTGGTTTATTTAGTCTACCTGAATCACGTCTTCCGTTATGGATAGACCTTTTCCTGGGCCAGCAGCATGGCGGTGAATGCGTCTATGCGTGCCTTCCGCGTCTCCGGCTTTTTCGCGATGGCGATCCGGTAGCAGATAGCATAGCGGTTTGTCGCGTTGAGGGTCGCGAAGAACTCTTTGGCGAGTGGGGATCGATCGAGTTCCGCCTGGAAGTCGTCCGGAACCGTCATCGTACGCTGCGATGCATAGGCCGCGTCCCACCGGCCATCCGCCTTCGCCGCCTCCACTTCCCGCAGGCCGCCCGGCTTCATTCTCCCGGATTCGATGAGCGCGGTAACACGCGCCGTGTTGGCCCTGGACCAGAGGCTCCTGGAGCGGCGGGGCGTAAACTTTTGCAGCCAGAAGACGCTGTCGTACGACTGCTTCAGCCCATCAATCCAGCCATGACAGAGCGCCACGTCGAGGGCATCGGAGTAGGACAGCGAGGTGACCCCGGTCCCTTTCTTGGCAAACTTGAGCCACACCCCACCCAGTTGCCCGTGGGACTGGCCAAGCCAGTCTTCCCATTGCCGTGCCGACTCAGGGAACACTACGGGCAGATTCGCGAACATCTCCATATGCTGGAGCGTAGCATACTCCGGCCCACGACCGAGTGGACAGGGTGGAGTCGCTGGTGGGGACGGTTCGCCGCGCGGTCCCAGCCGCCGTGCTACACTCTTCCACGGGAGGTCTCGTAGTGCGATGCGTATTGAATTCGAGGTACCTGACCAAGTCCTGCATGAGTTGCTGGATCCAGTGCTAATCCCGCGGATGGTTCATGCCCGTTACCACATGGCGACACCGGCCGCGGTCGCCGATATCAATGCCGTGGTGGACGAACAGGTTCGGCGACCGGAGGTGAGCGGCGCGATCAAGCCGGGACATCGCGTGGCCATCGGGGTGGGCAGCCGGGGAGTGGCGCGCGCGGCCGAGATCACCGCGGCCCTGGTACGGGCGCTCCGCGGTCTCGGGGCGGAGCCGTTCGTCGTCCCCACCATGGGGAGTCACGGCGGTGCCACCGCCGAGGGGCAACGGGAGGTGCTGACCCACCTGGGAGTGACCGAGGAGCGGGTCGGGGCGCCCATCCATTCCTCTATGGAAACAGTGGAGATTGGCCGAACGGGGGACGGCATTTCCGTGCGCCTGGACCGCCATGCCCTGAGGGCCGACCACATCGTGTTCGTGGGACGCGTGAAGCCGCACACCGCGTTCCGCGGCCCCTACGAGAGTGGGTTGGCCAAGATGATCGCGATCGGCCTGGGCAAGCAATCGGGCGCCGCCGCCTGCCACGCGGCCGGCTTCGGCGACATGGCACGCCGGGTACCGCTGATCGCGGCGGTCGCTCTGGCCCACGCCCCGATCCGCTTCGCTCTGGCGGTGCTGGAGAACGCCTACGACCAGCCCTACAAGATTCTCGCCATCCCCGGAGATCGGATTCTGGCCGACGAGCCTGCCTTGTTGCTTGAGGCCAAGGCGGTGATGCCCAGCCTTCCCTTTGCTGAACTGGACGTCCTGGTGATCGACGAGCTGGGGAAGAATATCAGCGGGGATGGCGCCGATCCCAATATCACCGGCCGTTACGCCACGCCCTTCGCGGCCGGGGGACCGGTGGTGAATAAGCAGGTAGTGCTGGATCTCACCGAGGCGACCGACGGGAACGCCAATGGCCTGGGAATCGCCGACTTTACCACGGTACGCGCGGCGCGGAAGGTCGATTGGGCCCGGACCTATCCCAACGCGCTTACCTCCACGGTCGCCCAGCCTGTCGCCTTGCCGATGGTCCTCCCCTCGGATCGGCTGGCCCTGGCCGCCGCGCTGCTCACCTGTAACGCGGTGGACCGTCCGCCCCGTCTGCTCCGAATCGCCAATACCCTGCACCTGGGCGAATTGCTTCTCTCCCAGTCGTTACTGGACGATGCCCGTGCCGATGGCCGTCTGGAACTGCTGGAACAGCCTACCGCGCCCCCGTTCGATGAGGAAGGCAACCTCCGGGATCTCGCGGCTCTGGCGCCTGCGCATGGGTAGAACAGCGTGGCGTGCCTATCTGCACGGTTCCGTAGGGGCACCCCGAGGGGGTGCCCCTACAGTTGCATGGACGTGTACTTCTGACTATGCGAATGCGGGAGCATGCCGACTCCCTCCAACCTGAACCTACACCGAGAGGATCGTACATAATGCCCGACTCGCCGTTCGTGGCTCATCTTACCCCCCGATTACCGGAACTGCTGACCGAACTGGCAGTGCTCTCCGCCATGGATTGCGGCACCTACGATAAGGCTGGGGTGGACGCGGTGGGCCGCCTGATCCGGGTGAAGGCAGAGACCCGCGGCGCGACCGTGGCGACCTTTGACGGAGGCGAACTGGGCGACTCGCTGGTCGCCACCTGGCGCGGAACCGGCACGGCGCGTGTCCTCCTGGTTGGTCATCTGGACACCGTGTACCCAAGGGACTGGCCCACGGGGCATCCCTTCATCATCGAAGGGGACCGGGCACGCGGACCCGGCACGGCCGATATGAAGGGCGGCTTGCTGACCGGGCTGTATGCGTTGGACGCGCTTCGCGCGGCTGGGTTCGCCGACTTTGCCGAGATTGCCTTCGTCTTCAATAGTGACGAGGAAATCGGCTCCCCCAGTTCCACCGCGCTCATCCGGCGGGTGGCCGAGGGACGGGATGCCGTGCTCGTCCTCGAGCCGGGACGAGCCAACGGCAACATCGTCTCCGCCCGCAAGGGGATGGGCACCTTCGAGTTGACGGTTACCGGCCAGGCAGCGCACGCGGGAGTGGATCCGGAGAAGGGCCGCAGCGCTATTCTGGAACTGGCTCACCAGACCGTTGCCTTGCATACCCTGAGCAACCTGCCGGCCGGGATCACTGTCAATGTGGGGACGGTCAATGGCGGCACCCGCGGCAACGTGGTGGCCGCCGAGGCCGTGGCCAAGATCGATCTGCGAGCCCGCGCCAGGGAGGATCTGGAGACAACCATTGCCGCCATGCACCGATTGGCGGCGAACGTGACCGTGCCGGGGACGACCGCCTCGCTGACCGGAGCGATCGGCCACCAGCCGATGGCTCGCACCGAGGCCATCGCTCACCTGGTAGCCCTCTGTCAGGAATCGGCGCGCGCGGCGGGCTTCACGGTGGAGGAGACCGCCACTGGGGGTGGCTCGGATGGGAATACCACGGCTGCCATGGGCGTTCCCACCCTGGACGGGTTAGGTCCGGTGGGCGGCGGCGCGCACAGTCCCGACGAGTACCTTGAGGTCTCGTCCCTGGTGCCCCGCGCGGCCATGCTGGCCGGATTGATCACGAAGGTGTGCAAGGAAAAGAGAGCATCGTGAGAATCGCCGAGACGAACTGGATGCAACTGGCTGACTATCTGACCCGCGATGACCGGGCCGTGGTGCCGCTCGGCAGCACGGAGCAGCACGCCTACCTCAGCCTGGCGACCGACGCCATTCTGGCTGAACGAGTCGCCGTGGAGGCGGCGGAGCCGCTTGGGATTCCGGTTTTCCCCGCGCTTTCCTATGGGATCACCCCCTATTTTCTCGCCTTCCCCGGGAGCATCAGTCTGCGCGTCTCCACCTATATCGCCGTGATACGCGACGTGCTGGACGCCCTGGCTGGGCAGGGTTTCCGCCGCGTGCTGCTGGTGAACGGTCATGGGGGCAATAATCCCGCCGGTTCCCTGGCCGCTGAGTGGATGGCCGATCATCCCAAAGTGACAGTTGTGCTGCATAATTGGTGGAATGCTCCTCGTACCTGGCAAGCGGTACAGGAGATCGATCCCGTGGCTTCCCATGGCTCCTGGATGGAGAACTTTCCCTGGAACCGGGTCGCCTCGGCTCCCTCCGGAGAGAAGCCCATGGCCGATCTGGAGCAGCTTCGCCGTCTCCCGCCCGCCGCGATCCGCGATCTGATTGGGGACGGCAATTATGGCGGCGACTACGAGAAGGCGGACGCCCTGATGCTGGCGCTGTGGCAGACGGCGGTGGCGGAAACCCGCGACGTGATCGCGGGGCTCTGATCCATGGAAGGCACGCCGGAAGCCTACATTGATGCGCGACGCGAGTCCATCCTGGCCCAGTTGCTGGATTTCCTCCGCATTCCCAGCGTCAGTACCGATCCCGAGCATGCCGGAGACCTAAAAGCCGCCGCGGAGTGGGTGGCCGACCGGCTGCGCGAGGCCGGCCCCCTGACGGTCGAGATCCTGGAGACCGGCGGCCATCCCGTCGTCTATGGCGAGTGGCTGGGCGCTCCCGGCCGTCCCACCGTGCTGGTCTACGGTCATTACGACGTGCAGCCGCCCGACCCCCTGGGCGAGTGGCGGTCGCCGCCATTCTCACCCGAGATCCGCGACGAGCGGATCTATGCCCGTGGGGTGAGCGACGACAAAGGACCGATGTACATTCCGATCAAAACCGCCGAGGCGTTCTTCGCCACCGGCGGCCGCCTCCCGATCAACGTCAAATTTCTCCTGGAAGGCGAGGAGGAAATCGGCAGCCCGCATCTGGCCGGATTCGTGGCCCGCCATGCCGGCAAGCTCGCCGCCGATTACGCGCTGAGTGCCGATGGGGCGATGTGGCGCCCCACCGAGCCCTCGCTCACGATCGGCAGCCGTGGCCTGGTGGCGCTCGACCTGGAGGTCCGCGGCCCACGGACCGATCTGCATTCCGGCCGCCACGGAGGCGCGGTGCATAATCCCCTGCACGCGGTCGCTACCCTGGTGGCCGGTCTGCACCGGCAGGATGGCACGGTGGCCGTGGCCGGCTTCTACGAAGGGGTGGAGGAACCCAGTGGCGCCGACCGCCGGCGGATGGCCGCGCTTGGTTTTGACGACGAGAGCTACCGCGAGGCGATGGGTGTCCCCGATCTGTATGGCGAGGCTGGCTACTCGACCCTGGAGCGCCAGTGGTATCGGCCCACCCTGGAGGTGAACGGCCTGTATGGCGGCTACCAGGGAGCGGGTTCCAAAACGGTCGTCCCCTCGGTGGCGTACGCTAAGATTACCTGTCGTCTTGTCCCCGGACAGGGACCGGACGAGATAGTGCGGCGAGTGATCGAACACCTGGAAGCCCATGCACCGCCGGGCGTGACCGTGCGCGTTACTCCGCACGCTGGGGGCGCGCCCGCCTACCGCATTGATGTCGCCCATCCCGCGCTCCGTATTGCCCAACAGGTACTCCGGCGCCGCTACGGCCAGGAGCCCGCCGTGGTGCTGATGGGAGGTACTCTTCCGATTAGCGATATCTTTCAGCAGGTGCTGGGGATCGACACCATCTACTTTTCCTTTTCCACCGCTGATGAGGACTTCCATGCCCCGAACGAGTTTTTCCGCCTCTCGCGCCTCTGGGATGGGATCGCGGCGTGGACTGACTTTTGGCGCGCGGCGGGTGAGTAAACAACGATTCGAGGAGGCGGGAAGCGCATGAATTTTACCATCGTGGGAGCGGGGGCGATCGGCGGCACGGTTGGGGCCTATCTCACGCGCTCCGGCCAGCCGGTACTCCTGGTCGACCAGGACGCTGCCCATGTCGCGGCGATGCGCGAACGCGGTTTGACCATCCGCGGCTTCGCCGAGACCTTCACCGTTCCCGTGGAGGCGGCCACCCCTGATGCCCTTACCGGTCCGCTCGATACCGTCCTGCTGGCGGTCAAAGCCCAGCATACGGTGCCCGCCGTGACCAGGATCGCGCACCTTCTCACCTCATCATCGGTCGTCGTCTCGCTTCAGAACGGCCTGTGCGAGCGGTTCATCGCCGAGATTGTGGGGCCGGAGCGGACAGTTGGGGCCTTCGTCAACTTCTCGGCCGATTACCTGGAGCCGGGCGTCATCGCCTACGGTGGGCCGGGCAGCCTCTACCTGGGGGAACTGGGCGGCGAGGAGACTGATCGCGTACAAGCGTTGCGGCGGATCCTGTCGGTCTGGGGAGAGGTCAAGATCACGGCCAATATCTGGGGATTTTTGTGGGGCAAGGAGGCGTACGGGAACATGCTGTTCGCCACCGCCCTGGCGGACGAGACGATGGCGGACGTCCTGGATCGCTACCGCCCCCTGATGGTGGAGTTGGGGAGCGAGATCCTGGCGGTGGCCGCGCGCGAGGGAGTAACCGTCGAGCCGTTCGATAACGTGGAGCCTTCGCTCTTCTACCCGCGCGAGAACCGCCGCGCCGAGGCGATTGCCGGTTCATTCGATGATTTGATCGCCCGGCGCCGGCGAGACCTCAAAACCAAGAGCGGGATCTGGCGGGATCTGGCGGTTCGCAAGCGCAAGACGGAAGTGGACGACCAGCTTGGCTTGATCGTCTCTCTCGCGGCCGGCCACGGGATGCTCATGCCGCTCACCAAACGGCTAGTGGCCATGATCCACGATCTGGAGGATGGGCGCCGAGTGATGTCGTGGGACAACCTGGAGGAATTGGACGCGCTGCGGCGGGAGACCTACGGCGAGGCGGCCTGGTAGGCGAGCCCGCTAACTCGCCTCGCCCTCCAACGCCCAGGGAGCGGCGCGGCCATCCGCCCGCTGCCGATCGGCAATCAGATCTTCATAGAGGTCGCTCATCCGCTCGGCAATTCGTGGCCAGGCATAGCGGTGGGCGGTTCGCACGCCCCGCGCGCCCAGATCACGGCGTAGGATCGGAGAGGCCCAGAGATCCAGCAGCCGGCCGGCCAGGGCCGGCACATCATCCCCATCCACCAGATAGCCGTTGATCCCATTCGCCACCGTAACCTGGAGGCCGCCGGCACGGGTTGCCACCACCGGCAGTCCGGCGGCCATCGCCTCCAGAGCCACCAGGCCGAACGATTCGTGACGCGAGGGAACCACGCAGAGGTCGGCATCGGCAAAGAAGCCAGGCACCTCGGCCCGCGGCACGACGCCCAGGAACCGGGCCCGTGTCTCGATCCCTAATTCCGCCGCTAGACGTTGGAGCGCGGGCAAGGTTTCCGGTTCCCCTCCGGCTGGTCCTCCCGCGATGCGCGGCTCTACCGCTTCGGCGAATCGCCCGTCGCGGGCGCCGGCCTCGGCCACGGCCCGCAGCAAAAGCTCAAAGTTTTTCAGCCGCTCGATCCGCCCCAGGGCCACGATCACGAAACGGCCGTCCGCGCGCCGGGAAAAGTCACGGGCGGTAGAGAAGAGCGCTGGATCGATGCCGCAAGGGATGGAGACCAAAGGCGCCTGCCGCCGCCCATAGTGCGCGAGGATCTCGGCTCGTTCCACCGGCGTGGCGACCACGACGGCATGCGCGGCGTCCAGCAAGTTCGCCTCCACATGGGCGCGCCGCGGATCGGGCGGCGTGCCCGCGTACGCGGTCTTGATCCGGCTCAGGGTATGAAACATATGGACATGCGGGACGCGCCACAGACGGGACAGCCGTTGGGCCACGCAGCCCGAACTCCAGTAGTGGCTATGGACCAGGTCGTAGCGCCGCCCCTCGGCCTTGGCGAAGCGGGAAATCCCGGCCAGCAAGGCCGGTGACAGGCTGGGGACGGTATCCTTCGCCACGCCGCCGCGCGGGCCGGCGGGGATGGCGATCACCCTCACCCCTGGGGCATCCTCGAACACGCGAAGGTGATCCGGCGAACGGGTGAAGATATCCACGACAGTGCCGGCCTCGGCGAGGGCTCGCGCCAATTCGCGCACATAGACATTCATCCCCCCGCCCGCCCCGGCGCCGGGGTCGTCAAGAGGGCTGCTATGCAGGCAAAGCATGGCCACGCGCCTGATCATCCCCGCACCCGCCCCTCTCCATGACTTCCACGACAGCTATTCAGTGTCTCATGGTACCTGGGATCGCGGAAAAGAGACTGCCCCGTGGTTCAACTCACAGATGCTCCCACAAGGTGGGCCGCGCCGTACGGCCACGGCTGAAGAACGGCACGCGGATGAAGCCCTCGGCGTACCGCGTCTGGCCGTGCACCCCGTGGAGGCCGCACTGCAACTCCACCATGTGAAGGTAGTGATCCGGATTCTGGCTTTGGTGCGCCTGGATCGCCGCGCGTTTCCCACCCCACACCTCGGTGACATCGACCAGACAATCCGGCGCGAAAGGGCCATGCGCCCCCAAGCCGCCGTAGGTATCCGACCAGAAGACGGCGGGACGGCCGATCTCGGATGTGGCCAGGGTGATCGCGGCCCGAGTAATCTCCCAGGCGGCCACATGATCCGGGTGGTAATCCTCCGGCCAGTGAGTCAAGACGATTCCGGGGCGGGTCGCGCGCAACACTGCCAGCACCGCCTCGATGGTCTCCGGTCCGAAGCGCAAGGCTCGGTCAGGGAAGGCGAGATGATGCAGTGCCGCGCCCAATGCTTCGGCCCCGTGCCGGGCCTCGACCGCCCGTGGACTGTCCCCGTGCGTGAGGACGCAGATGGCGGCCTGATCACCAGCCGCGCGGTGGGCCAGCAGAGTACCGCCGGCCCAGATCTCCGCGTCGTCCGGGTGGGCGTAGATAGTCAGGATCCGCCGCTGGGAGGGAGAGTTGGCGCTCATGAGGATATGATGCGGGAAGAAGGGGCGAACGTCCAGGGGCGAGGAGGCGATCCCCCGACTGTGGTCGGGTGGTAGCGCACGAGCCGACCGCGGTCGGGGCGCGGAAACAATAAGCGTTGACAGACGACTAGTTGCCTGGATGGTCACATGGGGATACCGCGAGGGCTAGAATAAACGTTCCACGATAGCCAGTGTCCCCAACCCATAACCCAAGCTACCACATGTAGGTGATCGGTTGAAGGGGCGGCCACCCAGCTCCATCTGACGATCAACTCAGCGTAGTAATACACCCAGGAGCAGCCCACTGACCAGCAGCATGATCGGGGTGACGATGATCCCCAATTTTGCGTAGTCCAGACTGGAGACCTCAACCCCGCGCTTGCGGAGGAGCAACAGCCAGATCAAGGTGGACAGCGAACCGACGATCGTGAGGTTTGGCCCCAGATCACAGCCCACCAGGGTGCCGTAGACCAGAGCGCTATGCGAGGCGCCATGCACGCTGGGGATGGCGGAACCCATCACCGCGACCATAGGGACATTATTGATCACGTTGCTGCCGATCGCCGCGAAGAAGGTGGTGACCACGGCCGTTTGCAGGGTGCCGTGGCCGGCGAGCCGGGCCAGCAGAAGGCCAAGCTGATGCGTGGCGCCCTGGTGCTCGATGCCGCGGACCAGAAGAAACATCCCGGCGATGAAGGGGAATACGCCCCAGGAGATCCCGCCCGCCAGCCGGCGCCAGTGAAGCCGGCCCTGCAATCCGGTGGCCAGAAGAAGCATGCCCGCGCCCAGAGTGGCCACCACCCCTACCCAGGATGAGTGCGCGAGCGACACGGCCACGAAGGCGAGGGCTACGAGGAGGAGCACGATCACCGCTATCCAGAAGGCGCGCGTTGCCGCGGGGCTCGGCGCCTCGGCCGGCGCCGGTACGGTAAAGGAGGCGGCAAGGACCTGGCGGAAGATGAAGGTGAAGGCGACGACGTTGATGACAATGGCCGCCAGGCTCGGGAGAAGAATATAGTGCAGGAAGCCGCCCAGGGTGAGTTCGGAGAATCGCTGGCCAAGAATGATATTGATTGGATTGCTGACTGGCAGGGTCATGGAGGCCGTATCGGCGATAAAGGTGCAGGCGAAGGCGAAGGGCAGCGGATCGAGGCGGAGCCGCGTGACCAGCGCGTAGACCACGGGAGTGAGGATCAGTGCCGTGGCATCATTGGTCAGGAAGGTAGAGATCAGGGTGCCGAGCAGAAATACGTTGAAAAAGAGGCGGCGGCTGCTCCCACGGGCCAGCCTGGCGGCCGCCATGGCCATGCGGTCGAAGACCAGCGCCTCCTCGGCCAGCCGGGTCAGCGCCATCATGCCAAGAAAGAAGGCGAACACGGGGAGGTTGCCGGAGAGGACGGCGCCGAGATCGCCAGGACCGGCAAGACCGGTCACCAGCATGAGAGCGGCGCCCCCCATGGCCCAGACGCCTTCGGGCACTTTGAAGGGCCGGGCCAGCACCCCGCACAGGGTAGCGGCGAAAATGGCAAGCGCGACTAGCTCACGTAGGGTGATGGAATGTTCCTCTCGAACCGGAATTGGGCCGACAACGAGGATTCGCGGGGCATAGGGTGATCATAGCAGGCTGATCCGTAGGAGATCCTTTCCCTTCATAGCCACATTTGCATCATATTTGCTATCATATTCCATGCTACAAGGTGCATCAATTTTGGCGGGAATCATGAATTCTAAGGCGGTGCGTACTACAATCGCTCTACCAGCATCTCTCTTGGCGGCCGTGGACAAAGCCGTGGCCGATGGGGCTGCCAGGTCTCGAAATGATCTATTTACCCGAGCGATACATGATCTGCTGGCTGCCCGGGAACGCGAAATCATCGATGCGGATTTCGCGCTGATGAGTACCGATGAGCAGTATCAGGCCGAAGCTACCGCGTTGGTGCAGGGCTTCGATCAGGCAAGTTGGGAAGCGCTTCGCCAGGCGGAAATATGACAGCGACCATCCTGCGTGGTGAAGTCTACGACGCCCGCCTCGATCCCACGGAAGGCTCCGAGCAAGCTGGTACGCGGCCAGTAATCATTGTTTCGCGAAACGCCATCAATAGTAGCAGCTCGGTGATCTTGGCGGTGCCTTGCACCACCTATCGCGGACGGCATCTGTACCCTAGTCACATCCTTCTCCGGGCCCCGGAGGGCGGGCTTGCCGTCGATTCCGTTGCCATGGCGGAGCAGGTACGCGCGCTGAGCAAGACGAGGCTCCTTGTAAGGCGCGGGATACTACACTCAGCGCCATTGGCCATGATTGAACGCGGTTTGCTGGTAGCTCTTGATCTGCCCTTGGCCACGGAGTGAGGGCTTTATAGCGCCATGAGCACGGGTGTTTGCCCAGGCACTTATCACCATCAGGTTGATCAAGGCAAGCCGCTGTGGAACAGCAGGTAGTGGCTCCAGTCTCCGGCGGGGCGAGTAGCCACGAACAGGCCAAGCGAGGTCTGGCGGAAGCCATGCAGGAGCAATTGGGAAAGCACGGTCTGATTCACTCCTGGCACCAACAGCGAGGTTTCGGCTACCCCGCTCTCCGCCAACACCTGTCCGCAGCGCTCCAGCATGGCGGGAAGATCGGTTTCGTGTTGCGCGGCCACCGGCCCGATGCCGCCCCAAGGACTGCAA
The DNA here is from genome assembly GCA_035534995.1 of Chloroflexota bacterium. Classification (GTDB taxonomy): domain Bacteria; phylum Chloroflexota; class UBA5177; order JANWHV01; family JANWHV01; genus JANWHV01. Next base: position 14,236 of record DATLQX010000175.1, read on the forward strand.
TAGGCATAGCCCACGATTTGCCCGTGGCGGCGGAATAACAGTCCGCGCATCCCCAGATCGAGCCAGAATCTATGATCCTCGCTCCGTCCTGTCCCCCGCACCTGCCGATCCAGGGCGTCGATATGGCCAATCAGGGAGGTACTGTGCGGTCCCAGCGGCTCGGCGACCAGGCCATCGGCGCTGGCCCGCACCCGTTCGAGCACGCTGACCGGGCCGGTGAGGCCGACGATATCGCGAGCGGGATACATCCCGTGGCGCATATAGAGGCTGGTACTGGCAAAGTTCGAGGCATCGGCATAGGCGACGTGGCGGTCAGTACCGCGGGCACTGCGGAGGGCCCGCTCAACCAGGCCGCGGCCGATCCCATGACCTTGACGCTCGGGCAGGACGTAGAGATGGGTGAGCAGCCATTCTCCATCGCGCACGATCGCGCAGACGATGCCGACGACGGTGTTGCCATCCTCGGCCAGCCAAAAGCCGCCCTTGCTGCTGCGCAGGAGGTGCTCCCACCAACTCTTATCGACGCCCCAGCGCTGGCTGGCTGGGAGGCGTTGAGCGCCGCGCCGAGAATCCTCGATCGTCCGCTGCCAGACATCGGCCGCGACATCGATATCGTCAGTTACCGCCTGGCGGAAGCGTGCCACATTCGTGCCCCCAATCGCGAAATACCCCTTGCATACCATAGCAGGAATGAAGGCCCGCGTGCATACTCTCCGCGAGAGTGGCGTCCGCTTATTCCCCTACGGTACCCTGAGGGTGATACGTTCGTCTCGAGAAAGGACCGCTTCCCTTCATGCGGATATTCCCCAAACTGCCCAGCCTTGATCCCGATGTTGACGCGGCGCGGGCCGTGGGCGTGGGCAGCCTCGCCTCCCTTGTCTATTTGGGCGTCATGTATGTGGATATGGCGGTTACCCGATCACCCTCCGATGACTTGCTCCTGCTGGGTCGGATGGTGACCGTGGACCGTCGGCGCGCTCGCATGATAGGCTTTCTGGCTCACATGGGCTTCGGCATCACCCTGAGCCTCGTCTACGCGGGCTATGCGCGCCGCCGGCTGCCTGGACCCGCCTGGGCGCGCGGTCTCGCCATGCTCATGGGAGAAAATTGCCTGCTGTGGCCGCTAGTCTGGGTGGTGGATCGTCGACATCCCGCGATGCGGGCGGGCGAGCTGCCAAAGCTCAACCGTCCGATCCCGATAGCGCAACAGATAGTCCGGCACGGTGCCTTTGGCCTCACCCTGGGTCTTTTGTATGGCGAGGGTAGGCGGAAGCACGGATGAGGGTTCCGTCAGGCCGCGGTCAGGGACCGGGGCCTGACGGACTCTCTGGAAGGATCAGCGCTGGGCCACCGCTCCCACCGCGTCGTCAATGGCCCGCAGGGTAGCCTCGTCCAACGTCACCCCGGCCGCCCCAACGTTGTCGTCGATCTGTTCGGGACGGGAGGCGCCGATAATCGCGGCGCTCAGGTTGGGCTGGCGCAGCACCCAGGCCAGGGCAAGCTGGCTCAGGCTCAGGTGGAGATCGGCGGCGATGGGCCGCAGCTTCTCCACCCCCTCCAGCACGTCATCGCGGAGCCAAGTACGGACGAAGTTCCCGGCGTCACCGGAGGCGGCGCGTGAATCGGCGGGCGGCGGCTGGCCCGGTCGGTAGCGGCCGGCGAGCACACCCTGGGCAAGGGGCGAGAAGACCACCTGGCCAATTCCCTCGCGTTCACAGAGGGGGATTACCTCCCGCTCAATGGTGCGATAGAGCATGCTGTATTGCGGCTGGCTGGAGACGATCTGGTCGATATTGTGCTCGCGGGCGAAGGCCACGGCGCTGGAGATTTGCAGAGCCGTCCACTCGCTAATCCCCGCATAGAGCACCTTCCCCTGGGTGATCAGGTCATCGATGGCCCGGAGCGTCTCATCGACCGGCGTGGTGGGGTCGAATCGGTGGCACTGATAGAGGTCGATATAGTCCACGCCAAGCCGTTTGAGCGAGGCGTGGCACTGCTCCATCACATGCTTCCGGGAGAGTCCACGGTCGTTTGGCCCGTCATCCATGGGCCAGAATAGCTTGGTGGCCAGTACGTACGAGCTACGGCGGTATTGGCTGAGGGCGCGGCCCAGCACCTCCTCCGCCGCGCCCCGCATATAAGCGTTGGCCGTATCAAAGAAATTGATCCCCTGATCGAAGGCACGATGTACGCAAGTAGCCGCGTTCTCCTCGGCTACGTAGCCGCCATGGGTCAACCAATTGCCCAGCGCGATCACGCTTACTTTCAGGCCCGAGCGGCCCAGGTTTCTGTACTCCACAACGACTCCCTCACACGCGATATACTCCAGCCAGTGTACGATAGCTGGTAGGGCGGCGACGCCCCGCCGGCGCCACACCATTTATAGTACCCCGATAGGCTATCCCCGGAACTACCAGGTCCATCGGAGCGTACGCTTTATCATGAATCCAGGGAACTCGCGCCACGAATGAGGATGGCGCGGGAAGGAAGCGATGGGAGTCACCATGGAGAGCGCCGGCACGGCGCGGCAGCGGCGGGTGCTGGTGGTGGACGATGAGGACGCGATTTGCGACACCGTAGCGATCATTCTTGAGGATGAGGGCTACAGCGTGGCCACGGCGGTCAATGGGGCCGCGCTCAAGGTAGCCGCCGACTCACCACCGGACGTCATCTTGCTCGACATCATGATGCCCCTGATGGATGGACCGGAGCTGTATCGGCGCTTGCACCTGGATCCAAGGACGGCGTCCATTCCCGTGGTAGTGATGACCGCGGCTGGGAACGCGCATGCCTGGGCCCGCAAGCTGGGAGCCGTCGCGGCGCTCCAGAAACCGTTCGGGTTGGATGCCTTGATTGACACCGTGGCACGGGCCATCACGAGCGACCCCGACGCGGGGGAGCAGCCCTCCGGCTGAGATCGCGGCCTCCGGCTGAGGCCGGATGGCAGGGGACGACGGCTGAGGCCGGGTGAAAGCGGAATATTTCCATCTCCCGGCTGTGGTCAGGGAATGAGGCGCGGTCGGACACATGAATCAACCTGTTGCTTGACAGGGTTCTTACAAGGGAGTGGAAAGGGACGTAGAGCATGGCGGCCAGCCAGGAACAGGTAACGATTTTCGACGGCCATAACGATGTGCTGCTGCGTCTGCGCAAGCACGGCGGCAGCTTCTTCGAGCGGGCCGAGGACGCGCAGCTTGACCTACCGCGGGCCCGCGAAGGCGGACTCGGAGGCGGCTTCTTCGCCGTCTTCATCCCTGGAGCCGAGGAGGACGCGCCGTCGAAGCCGGACGCCGCCCAGGGAGTCGCCGACGCATCGCTGGCGGCCTACGCGGATACCAGCACCATGCCGCCTACCCCGGATCTGGCCACCGCGCAGCGTAAGGCCCTCGGGATGACGGCCGATCTGTTCCGGATCGAGGCATCCTCGGGCGGTCAGGTCAAAGTGATCCGCACCGCCGATGAACTGGCCAACTGCCTGGCGAACGGAGTTCTGGCCGCTATCCTTCATTTCGAGGGGGCGGAGGCGATCGATCCCGAGTTAGAGGCGCTGGAGGTCTTCTATCGGGCAGGCTTACGGTCGATCGGCCCGGTCTGGAGCCGGCCCAACCGCTTCGCCGAGGGGGTGCCGTTCGCCTTCCCCAGTTCGCCCGATACTGGCAACGGACTGACCGAGGCCGGGCGGGCGCTGGTTCAGGCATGCAACCGATTGGGGATCATGATCGATCTCTCCCATTTGAACGAGAAGGGCTTCTGGGACGTTCAGAAGCTGAGCACGGCGCCGCTGGTGGCCACCCACTCCAATGCCCACGCGATCTGCGGGGCCAGCCGGAACCTCACCGACCGGCAACTGGCGGCCATTCGCGAATCGGACGGCATGGTGGGGGTGAACTTTCATGTGGGCTTCTTGCGGCCCGATGGGGAGAGAACTCCGGAGACGCCGCTGACCGTGATCGCCGATCATGTGGACTACCTGGTGGAGCATCTGGGCATCGACCGGGTGGGCTTCGGCTCCGATTTCGACGGCGCCACCATGCCGCGGGAGTTGACCGACGCCGCCGGCCTGCCGAAGCTGGTGGAGACCCTGCGTCAACGCGGCTACGGCGAGGCCGACCTGCGGAAGCTCGGCCACGAGAATTGGGTGCGGGTGCTGCGGGCGACCTGGCACTGATCGCATGTGGGATATTGAGGTAACGGATCGCTTTCTCGACTGGTATGAGGGCACTATAAGCCGGGCTGAACTCGTGGCGATCAATGCCGCGATTGGCATCCTGGAGCAGGATGGCCCAGCGTTAGGCAGGCCGTTGGTTGATCACATCACGACGTCTCGCCATCAGCGGATGAAAGAGTTACGCCCGCTGGGCACGTCGATACGCATCCTGTTTTGCTTTGATCCGCGGCGTACGGCGATCCTGCTGCTCGGTGGCGACAAAGCGGCTGCGTGGGACATCTGGTATGCCAAAAACATACCGGCGGCTGATATGCTCTATGATGAGTACTTGGCGGAATTGCGCGGAGAGGGTGAAATATGAGCGGGCACCGGCGGTTCGCGGAGATTCGCGACAATTCCCCAGAGTTCCAGGCGGAAGTCGAGGCGGAGATGCGCGCGGTGCGCATCTCGGTTGAGCTTGTGCGGCTTCGCGAGGCGATGGGACTCAACCAGCAACAACTGGCGGATCGTATGGGTGTAGCCCAGGAGGCAGTAAGCCAACTGGAAAATGCTCGCGATCTCCGGCTATCAAACGTTGCCAGCTACGTAATGGCGTTGGGTGGGGAAGTGCGGCTGGCAGTTCGACTGCCTGACCATGAGGAAGTGCGGATCGAGTTGCCGACGGCATCATAGCTCGGGCGGTGGGGCGTACTTCCTCTCGGTGAACAACAAGATCGCCCACCTCAAATCTCATCCGGGACAACGGAAAGAGCCCCAGGCTTCACGCCCTTAACGTTACCCACATTTACGGGGTGGACTTACCCCGGTTTGATGGACACCTGTACGCTTCGTTCATGACTGCCCCTTCCGTGCGGTGATTCCCGTGCCTCCCCCTGCCTCTACCCTACCACGCTTGACCCCTTCTGCCAATTTGTGGGCAACGTTAAGGCATCAATACCGGGGCTTCAACCCGGTACAACCTAACCTGCCTACTCCTACGAGCCCCAGCTGGAGGCCCCTCACGTGCCTTACTCCACCGGCCCGTTGGCGCGAATCACCCCGGCATAGTACCGCCCGCTGTCCTTGATCACGCGGCGTTGGGTGGGGTAGTCCACGTAGATGACCCCGAAACGTTTGGCGTAGCCCTGGGCCCACTCGAAATTGTCGAGGAGCGACCAGACGAAGTAGCCGCGGAGTGGAGCGCCCTCGGTAATTGCCTCTCGGGCGGAGCGGAGATGATCGCGCAAATAGGCGACCCGCTCCGGGTCGTGCACCGCGCCCTCGGCGGTGAGGACGTCGTCGTAGGCGGCGCCGTTCTCGGTGATATAGAGGGCGGTGGGTTGGTAGTCGCGATGTAGGCGGGTCAGCAGTTGGCGCAGGCCGTCCGGATAGACTTCCCAGCCCATGGCGGTGTAGTGGGCGCCCGGTACCTTCACGTCGTGGATGTCGTCGGTGCCGTCGCCCTTGGGTCCGCCCTGGACCAGGGAACGGAAGTAGTTGTTCACCCCCAGGAAGTCGATGGGAGCGGCGATCCTGGCCAGATCACCGTCGTGCACGGGCGGCACGGCACCGAGCGCCGCGTAGTCGGCCAGGGCCTCGGTGGGATACTCGCCGCGGAATACGGGATCGAGGAACCAGCGGTTGAGCCGTTGATCCATCCGGTCAGCGGCGGCCCGATCGGCGGCGCTCTCGGACGCGGGATCCACATGATTCAGGTTGAGGGTGATCCCTACCTGGGTCTCGGACGTCCCGTGAGCGCGGAGCACCGGTACGGCCTCGCCATGGGACAACAGGAGATGATGGGCGACCGCCAGGGCGGTGGGCAGGTCGGTGAGGCCGGGGGCATGGATGCCGGAGAGATTGCCGAGGAAAGCGGCGACCCACGGCTCGTTGTGGGTGATCCAGTGACGCACCCGGTCACCCAACCGGCGAGCCACGAGTTCGGTGTACCGGCGAAAGGCGGTGACGGTGTCGCGATTGGCCCAGCCGCCCTTGTCTTGCAGTGCCTGGGGAAGATCCCAATGATAGAGGGTGACGAATGGGGTGATCCCGGCGGCGAGCAGGTCATCGACCAGCCGATCGTAGAAGTCCAGACCACGCTCGTTGACGGCCCCGGTTCCCTCGGGCAGGATGCGCGGCCAGGCGAGGGAGAAGCGGTAGGCGCCCAGACCGAGTTCGCCCATCAGGGCGATATCCTCCGCCGTCCGATGGTAGTGGTCGGCGGCCTCGTCACCCGTATCGCCGTTGGCGACCTTCCCGGGCGTATGGCTGAAGCGATCCCAGATTGATTCACCGCGCCCATCCTCGGCTACCGCGCCCTCGATCTGATACGAGGCGGTCGCCGCGCCCCAGACGAAGCCGTCCGGCATCCGTCCACTTTGCTCGCTCATCCCCCACTCCTTCACTGCGCGGCGGCGCCGGATGCGCTCCGCTCTTAATGGCTAGTGTA
>DATLQX010000176.1:0-8326 GCA_035534995.1 Chloroflexota bacterium
AGGCGCTGGCGCGTGGGGAGGTGATGGAACCATTCATGACCGCCTTCCAGGCCATTCAGGCCGATGACCCGGCGGGGCTGCGGACGGTGCTGGAGGCGGCGCCTGACATCCTGGCCGCGCGGGGTACGAACGGCAACACGCTGCTCCACCTGGCCGGTGGCCGGGCCGAGATCGTGCGCCTGCTGCTGGCGGCGGGCGCCGATCCCGCGCTCCCCAACGATCGCGGCTGGACCCCGCTGCACCAGGCGGGCTACGGCAATCAGGTCGAGGTGGCCGCGATCCTTCTCGCGGCGGGCGCCCCGCTGGATGCTATCGGCTATGGAGACGGGGGGACGCCGCTGGTAGCGGCCCTCTTCTGGGGACATCGCGAGGTCGCCGAGCTTCTGGCCACGCACGCGGTGATCCCGGCCAACCTCCGGGTCGCCGCCGGTCTGGGTCGGGCCGACCTGGTCCGCGACGCCTTCAACCCGGACGGTTCCCTGAGGGCCGAGGCCGGAGCGGGGCGTGGCTTCTACCGCTGCCATACCGGCTTCCCGCTCTGGCAGCCGTCCGATGACCGGCAGGAAATCCTGGACGAAGCCCTAGTGTGGGCTTGCAAGAGCGGGCGAGTGGAGGTGCTGCCGCTCTTAACCGAACAGGGCGCCGATGTTAACGCCGATCCCTATCGTGGCACCCCGCTTATCTGGGCCACCGTGGAAGGGCGGCTGGAGACGGCGCGCTGGTTGATCGAGCACGGCGCCGATATCAAACGGCGGGCTACCTTCGGCGGCCCAACTCATGGTGAGGGAGTCACGGCGCTTCATCTGGCGGCGCAGAATGGAGACGTGGAGATGGTGCGCTTCCTGCTCGCGCAAGGGGCCGACCCACGGATCGAGGACGATCTCTACCACGGGACGCCGCTCGGGTGGGCCCAGCACTTCGAACGCGCGGAGGTGGCGGCACTACTCAGTTAAGCGTGTTGGAGGCGCTCCTAACACCCGCCGCGAGACCGGCTCCCTTGAGACGACTGCCCTGGACCAACAGTGGCGGCTCGAAGGCGCGTTGATTACTCTGTCTCGGCCAGGGTCCGCGACGCCACCAGGAGCAGCGCCAGGCTGTAGGCCACCAGCACCGCGACATCACCGCTTCTAGCCCCGAGGCTGCCGTTGGGTCCGATCAGGATCTGGATCACCCGGTTCGCATAAAACAGGGGAAGCAGATGGCCGAGGACTTGCGCCCATTGGGGCAGCCGGGTCACGTCCACCAGCAGACCGGAGAGAAAGACCGAGGGCAGGATCACCAGGGGGATGAAGGGAAACACCTGGGCCGCGTTCCGGGCGAAGGTCGAGATAAAGATGCCAAGCATCACCGAGGCGACCGCGAGCAGCCAGACGACGATGAACAGCGCGATCAGGATCCCCGCCGAGTAGGAGAGCTTGAAGAGGACGAGCACCTCGATCAGGGCCGCGACGGCTTGTAGGGTGGCGAGCCCAAGATAGCCGAGCAGATAGCCGCCGAGAATCTCCGGGCGCCGGTAGCCGTTGATCAGCATGCGGGCGAGCGTTCCCTCGGTGCGCTCCTGCACCAGCACGATGGCGCAGAGAAGAAAGGCGAGGAAATGGACCAGAAACGCGGCGATCGGAACCGCGTATCGGGCGACGTCGAATCCCGGCGGCATCGTATCGAGGAACAACTTGAGTAGATAGATAATGACTAGCGGCGCCACTACCGAGAGCGCGAGGAGGCGCCGATCGTGGATCAGCTGGGTCAGTACCCGTCGCGCGACGCTCAACGTGTGGATCATCCCTGATTCTCCTGTTCCTGGGGAGCGATCAGACCGAAGATCACCGCCTCAAGCGTATCCCGCTCGATCTCGATCGCCGTGATATCGTCCGTCAGGCCGCGCGCCTGGAGCGCCGCCGCCAGATCCTCGGGATGGCCGCCAATGGTCTGCCGTTCTACCGCGGCGCCCCGATGAAAGGTGAGCCGAGTCTTTCCCCGGTCGAGAATCGCCTTTGGCGGGCCGGTGATCACCGTCTCGCCGGCGCGTACCACGGCCACCTGGTCACATAGCAATGCCTCATCCATCAGATGCGTGCTGATGAAGAGGGTGACGCCGGTCGCCGCCATCTCGCGGAAGGTACACCAGAAGCGGGCGCGCAAAACGGGATCGACCGCCGCCGTCGGCTCATCGAGGAACAGGACGCGCGGGCGATGGGCGAGCGCGCAGGCCAGGGAGACGCGCCGCCGCATGCCGCCCGACAAGGTGCGCACCGGATCGTCGGCCCGGGCGCCCAGGTCCGTGAGTTGGAGTACATCCTCGGCGCGCCTCTTGAGGTCGGGCAGATCGTGGGCACGGGCGAAGAAGGCGATATTCTCGCGCGCCGAGAGGTCGCTATAGAGGGCGGGCTCCTGGGGCATATAGCCGATCCGGCGGCGCAGGTCACGGCGATCGTGGAGCGGATCGAGGCCGAGGACGCGCGCCTTGCCGGAAGAGGGAGTCAGAGCGCCGACCAGCGCCTTGATCAAGGTGGACTTTCCGGCCCCATTCGGCCCCAGCAAGCCGAACACGGCCCCTTCGGCGACGGTGAGGTTGAGATCACGCAGCGCCGCGATCTTCCCGTACTGTTTACTTAGCTCTTCGACCACGATCGCGTCCATCAGACGTCCTTTCGCGTGGTCCGTTGTTCGGAGACCTCGTCGCCGCCGAGACCATGGAGGAAGAGAGTGACCACGGTCGCGACATGCTCGGCGTTACTTGGCCCACCCTCGGCCAGAGCGGGGAGGAGCCCCAGTCCCGCCGCCTGGGGAATCAGCATCCCGATGAAGGCGCGGGCACTGGATTGCGTGTTGTGTGGCCGTAGCCGACCAAGGGCGACCTGCCGATCGAGATAGGCAATAAGGAAGGTCAGCAGGCGCCGTGGGCCGGCGGCGACCAGGGTGGCGGCCAGATCCTGATGGCGTAGGGCTTCCCCGATCACCAGGCGGAGCAGGCGCTGGGCGACTGGGCTGCCGGCGGTGGCCAGAAAAGCATGGGCGAGGGTGGGGAGCACCTCCTCGGGCGGCAGGTCGATCATCGCTTCGGGGGTAGCGATCGCGCGGAGAATCGGCGCCTGTTCGCCCAACACGGCCTGGAACAGGGCTTCCTTGGTGGGGAAATACCAGTAGATGAGGGCCGAGGATTGGAGCTGGGCGGCCCGTGCGATGCTTTTGATCGTGGCCCCGCGGAAGCCCTTGGCCGCGAACTCCTCGAAGGCAGCACCGAGAATCAGCGTTCGGCGACTGGGCTGATTCGTGAGATCGGACCGATCAGTCGGATCGGACGAATCCGACTGATCGGTCCGAGTATCGCCCACGAGATCCACTCCTTGATTAAGCAATTAATCAAGAATACGATACTACCACTTGATCGTTTGGTCAAGGGGTTCGGGAATCGATGCGGGGCAACGAAAAAGATAGACCGCCGGCGGTCTATCTTCGTGATCGGGGTGGGGCTAGCGCGCGGCCTGGAAATCGGTGAGATGGCCCTGTGCGTGGCCGAGCACGACTCCTTCCGCCAGTTCCGCCGTGGTCCACGAGCGGCCAAACAGCGGACTGGCCGTGGTGCGCTGGAGCTGCTCGTCACTCAGCCCGCCCAGCGCCTCGGCGGCTTTCCGCCCGTTCTCCCGCGGCAAGGTCAGCGTCTCTTCTTTGGTGCAATCGGCGTGCTCCCTGGCATCCTGGACGTTGCGCTCTTCGATGATCTCCCTGCTAATCGGTGGCAGCGAGTGGCCCGCCGCCGCGGCCAGGAGCAGGCTCGTGGTTCGGTCGTAGATCAACGCGACATGGTACGCGGCCATCCCTAGCGCCCAACCTTCGCCAGACATCGGAACCCGCCATTGGGCGGCGGAACGCTGCTCAACCTTGGCGATTATCGCGTCATTCATCTCCGTGAAACGCCGGGCTAGATCCTGGGCTTGCGCACTCATATTCCGCCTTCCTCCTTCTTGCCCCGCTCGTCGCGAGGTACCCTCACGGTACCCTGCTCTCCTTTTCCCATCCAGCATTGGCCCATAGTAGTGGGCACCTTGCCCGTTGAAGTGAGGAGCACCATTGAAGCCCCGACATGTATGCCGCTGTTGGCAAATGCATCCGCGTGCCGACGCCGCCTGGGATCGACGGGGACGAGCAAGATGCTCGCGCTCCCAGGAGGATCGTTCCGCCGCGTGTCGTTCATCCCGTCCATGACCTATGGGGGGTGTTCGGGAGGCAACGTGCTACGATAAGATCCTGATTGGTGTTATTCTCGCCCTCGCTCTCCTATCCGCGTGGATACTCCGAGGCATTGATGGCCCCTCTACAGTCGGGAACCCTTACGTTGCCGGACGGGCGGAACGTCCACGCGCGTCTGCTGGCCGGCGATCCGGTGGCGCCCTCCGACCTGGCCATGACCTATTTCGAGCCGCTGACCGCCTGGCTTGAGGCACTCTATCCCAGGCTGCATCCGCATGAGTGCGCCACCGCGGCTGGAGACGCGATCTTGGCAGTGATCAAAAATCCCCAGAGCTATAAGCCTGAGCGGCAACGGCGCGAAAGTCTCCTCGGGTATTTGCGCATGTCGGCCAAGGCCAGGCTCGGCAATCTCCAGCGGGCCGAACGGCGCCATAGTACGCGCCGCGCTAGCCTGGACGCTGTCGCACTCTCGCCCGTCATGGGGAAGTATCTTGGGGACGAGGACGCGGATCCGGCCCGGATAGTTGAGCACCAGGAGGAAGAGTCCGCCGCGCCCGCGCCTGCCCCGCTGCCGGATTCGTTGCGGACAACCCTCAACTCCGTGGAGATCGAGATGCTGCGGCTTATGGATATGAAGGAACGGAGAACGATCGTCTTCGCCCGGTTGCTCGGGATCGTGGATCAGCCGGTGGCCGAGCAGCGGCGGGCCGTGAAACGAGCCAAGGATCGCTTGCACAAGCGCCGCCGGCGCGCGGGGGATGCTCATGACCAGGAGGATTGACCAGTTCGCGCGGACTGCCTCGAGCGATCCGTTCTTTCTCGGCTCGGCTCTCGCCGACTATGCCGCCAGCGAGCATCTTGACGACGCGGGCATGGCCTCCGCCCTCGGATGCAACGAGGAACTGCTTACCCCGCTTCGCCTGTGCCGGAGGCCACGCCCGGAGCCTGCTCTATTCCGGGCGGACATCAAGGCGATCGTGGAGCGCTTCGCGGTGAACGCGGATCGGCTCTCCGAGGCGGTGCGGCGCTCCGACGCCCTGAGACGGATCCGGGGAACGGCGGCGCAAGGAGACGGTATGCTGATGGCCGCGCGGGACCGGGAGCGGAATGGTGACGAAACGGAATCGACATCCTGATGGGCATGCCTCAGTGGGCCATTGAACTGGCATGCTTCTTCTGGGAGGACGCGGGCGGCGACGAATCGTTTCCGCGCGGCCTACGCCGAGCCATCGCCAACGCCCTTCCCCTCTCGGTCGTCCTCTTGCCCAGGCTGCGTGTAGCGGCTATCGATGTCTGGCTTCGGGAGCAAGCAGACCGCGGCCGGCTTGGCTTCCCCGACCGCCCGCTCCGCGCCTGCCTGGTCGCTCGCCATGGTCAGGGCATCATCTTTCTGGACGGCACGGATCCCGATGATGAGCAGCGTTTCTCCCTGGCTCATGAGTGCGCTCACTTCCTGCGCGGCTACTGGCAGCCGCGCCGAGTCGCCGTGGATCGGCTGGGATCGGCCGTGGTGGAAGTACTTGATGGAGACAGGCCGGTACGGCCGGAGGAGCGCATGGACGCCCTGCTCGCGCGCGTTCCCCTCGGTTTCCACGTTCACTTGATGGATCGCACGGCGGCGGGCCGGTTCGCCAGTGAGGTGATCGACGACGCCGAGCGTGATGCCGACGTGCTGGCCTATGAATTGCTGGCCCCCTCGGCCTTCGTCCTCGCGACCACGCGGGCCGGCTCATCCTCCGACCGGCGCGCTACCGTAGCCGCCGAACTCACGCACGGCTACGGGCTGCCCGCCCGCGTGGCCGCGCGCTACGCGGCGATCCTGGTTCCACGGGCGGATCGCTCCGATTCACTGATGCACCGGCTTGGCTTGCGTGCATGATGTCGACCTTTCCCAATTATGTCGTGAACTATCAGTAGGGCTGGATCGGTGGCGTGAGCACGACGGGGACGGAGTAGCCGCAAATGGAAGAACCACTGGAGAGCCTGGGCGTTCTCCCCGAGCCTCAAGCGCCCCTTGGGGTCAGCTCGACGGAGTTCAAGGAACACTTCGGCGAGGATCTCAGCCAGACCCTCGACCTGGACACCTGGAGGGTCGGCGAGGATCTGGCCAGGGCGTATGCCCGGATCGAGGCCGAGATTCGGGATGCCGTGGCGCGCGAGGATACACTTCATGGATTCATCCGTGCGAAAGTCCTCCCGCGCCTGGGTGCCTATCCCGGGGCGCCGCCAGGGGCCGGAGTCTACCGGGCGCGGCTGGGCGACCTGGAGCGTATCCATCGCGATCTCCTCTTTAGCGGCCGGGTCGAAGCCTGCGATGGCACCCGTCTGGTTCACGACACCTTACCCGTGACGCTCCACCAGATTGGGATCAGCCTGGTGTCGTATCAGGGTAACCAGGGAAGTTGGGGGCATCGCCTCTATCGGCGGGATCTGCGTATGGCGGGCGGCGACCCGATCGCCGAGATGACCGAGTTGCTGGAGCGACGCGACGCTCGTGGGGGCGTCAATCAGCCAGGTAGGCGAGACACGCTCTCTGATATGGCGGGGCGAGCGATCATGGCCTACGCGGAGCGAGCCATTCTGCTCCATCGATCAACCGCTCCCTGGCGCATGGGTCACGGCAGTCCGGCGCCCTACGAGTTGATCACGGGCTCGGGCAGCCTCGACCTGATGATCGAGGCGACCAGGATGATCCGTATGCTGGTCGAGAATCACAAACGCTTCATTTTCGTGGCCAGCGAACCCAGAGATCGCCTCTTGCTGACGATCGGCCAGGCGCTGGAACCGCTGCAATTCGCCATTGTGCGCTCGCTCAAGGAAATGATCGACAAGACTGTCGATGCCGGACGCTACCACACGCCCGTGACTCGCGATACGCACTGGGACGGGGTGGCGCTCACGCCGGACGCCTGGATCAGGCGCTTCCGCGACGAGGTGGCGCCACAAGTGGTGGTCGGGGTGTATCGGGCCACCCGCCTGGCCGGTCCCCAGGTGTTCTATGCGCACGCGGACCACTTTGACGTGGCGGCGCACATCGCGCTTGCCGACAGCATCTTGCAAGAGCACCGGGGCTTTCCTCTGTTGATCGATCTGGCGGACACCGTATGCCGCGGCGTCTTCGGCGGTGATACGCTCACCGGCCCGGTCTCGAACGCCTATGTCGAGGCCGGGGCGCCGTTCCGTTACCTAAGCGAACGGAAAACCCGCGGGCTGTAAAGAAGGAGGTGGAGTGATGTTCGAGACGGATGTGACCATCGCGGACGGCCAGATGACCGTGCGCGAGGAAGCGCTGTCCACCCCGCCAGGCTTTCTCCGCCGCCTGGACGACGACATCCAGGCGGCGGGCGGTGAGGTGCCGCCCGATCCAGCAATGGAAGGCTCGATTGGCCGGACCATGTTTGATCTGCCGAACAGCGAGGACGGGTCGGTCACCGTTGTCCTCCCCCAAGATAACATTCAGCTTGCCCCGTCACAGGCCCTGGTGCGGGTCAAGAGCCGGGACGATCGCCGCTATCTCGGCATGGTCACCGCCGGTCCCTTCGCCGAGCCGGATAGTATCCGCGGTGACTCGCCCATGATTATCACCATTTCCACGCGGGGCAGCGAAGTGTACGTGCCTCCCTATCATGGCCGAGTCCAGGTAGAGATCATGGGCGAGGAACTGCCGGACGGGACCACCCTGCCGCCGCGCTTCCGCCCGCTGCCCAACAGTCCGGTGTTCGCGCTCACCGACGAGGAATCGGCCAATGCATTGCATGCCGATGGGGACATCCATATCGGGAGCGTGATCGGCCACCGGAATCTCGATGTCGGCGTGCCTTCCGATCTCAAATCCGTGCTCCCCCGGCACACCGCCGTGCTCGGCACCACGGGCGGCGGCAAATCGACCACCATCGCCCGCCTGGTCCAGCAAGCCCAGGCGGCGGGCATGGCGGTGATCCTGCTTGATGTCGAGGGCGAATACACCTTCCTGCACGAGAAGACCGAGGATCCGCGGATGCTGGCCGGCCTGGCGGAGCGCGGCCTCCCCGCCGCGGGCGTCCCGGTTGAGACGATGACCTTGTACCATCTGGTCAATCGCGACACCGCGAATCCCGATCATCCACGCAGGCGCCCGTTCTCGCTCCAGTTCGCG
>DATLQX010000177.1:0-15395 GCA_035534995.1 Chloroflexota bacterium
CGCTTGATGTCTAGACGCGGAGTCTCTTCCTTGTCTTTTGCCAACACTAACCTCATCTTCTTGGCTTTCTGACCGTCAGAAAGCCGGTGTGAAACCGCATGCCGCCCACCAGGTACCCCTCAAGCTCCAGATGGTCAGGCATCCCGCTGGCAGGATCAACGACACCCAGCTCATCCACCGCCATGAAGTGGCGCCCGTGTAACGCCGGAACGTCCATCCCGAGCAAGCCCACCATCGCGCCACTGTAAGGGGAAGATCCCCATCTCGCGCCCTTTTCCCCAGCGAATGACATGATTGCCGATGTCTCGCTGGTGAACACCAGTCAGGGTTGGCGCATCATGATTGCGAATACGACGTTCGCTCCGGGATCCGAGCCGTAGGACTGAACACCGCGTACGATCACACAGGCCATGGAACGTTCTCATGCAGGGATCTGTCCATGGCCTGTGTGATCGATGGCGTGAACGGTTCCATGAGGAGCTTACCATTTGATCGACAGCTGGCGATTTCGCGACTACAATCACGCTCTATGACAAGGCCAAGAAAGGAAAGCTCATGAGTGCGTTATGTATCCTGAAGCAGCTGGGACCACTATAGGGCATGTAAGTGCGCAAGCACCGCCGCGCCAAACGCAGGCCACAATTTCATGATACCTCAAGGGCGAGACTTGGCCGGATTCCACCTATCCAGGCTCGTACGGGAGAAATCACGGCGACTCAGGCCGAGGGTATCAATCTGCTCTGTCGAGCCGCGGCCCCGGTAGCGCGGTAGAGGTCGCGGAGCAGACAGATCTCGCCGCCATGATGCATCACCTCGCGGTTGATGTGGACGATCAGGGCGGCCATCGGCTCGTCGCGGAATATGCCTCCCTTCGGCCCCAGCGGCGTTCGCAGGCCGGTTTCATCAAGGGAGGCGATCCCGTCGTGCCATTTGCGGTACGCCCACTCCAGGAACACAATGCCCTCGGCGGCGCAACCCGGCAGGTTTGCCGGCACGTGGCGTGGATCGGCCATCGTGGCGTCGCTGGGCACGCTGCCGTCACCGAAGAAGGCGTTGGCTCGGTTCGCCAGGCACAGCGCGCCCACATGCACCAGGCGCCAGGCAATGGTGGTGAATGGCGGAGGCGCCGGCTCGGGCCGTTGCCCGTCCAGCGCGTAGCGGTCGTTCTCGCCACGACGCAGGCTCCAACAGCCCACCACCGGCTCCCAGAAATACTCCTCGTCGGTGAGGCCCTCAAGGCGCGGACGGAGATGAACGTCCCAATAGAACTCCAGTTGCCCGATGAGCAACGCGCCCCAATTCAGCGTCATCGCATGGTTCTCCTCACCGTCAGGACTTTCGCTACGTCCGCGACACCGACCGCAGGAACCCTCGGGTGCGTTCGTGCTGGGGGTCGCCGAAGATCTGGGCCGGCGTCCCCTCCTCCACGATCACGCCCTGGTCCATGAAGACGACGTAGTCACCGACATCGCGGGCGAAGCCCATCTCGTGGGTCACCACCACCATGGTCATCCCCTCCAGAGCCAGGCTCTTCATCACCTCCAGCACGTCGCCCACCAATTCGGGGTCGAGGGCGCTGGTCGCCTCGTCGAACAACATCACCTTGGGCTCCATGGCCAGGGCACGGGCGATTGCTACCCGCTGTTGCTGGCCGCCGGAAAGCTGCGCCGGGAAGGACCGCTCTTTCTCGCTCATTCCCACGCGGGCCAGAAGCTGGCGGGCGCGCTCGACCGCCGCCCCCTTGGGTATGCCGCGGACCCGAATCGGGGCCTCGATGATGTTTTGCAGGGCGGTCATGTGGGGGAAGAGGTTGAATCGCTGGAAGACCATCCCCACCTCGGCCCGCATGCAGGCGATATTCCGCCCGCTATCCTCTTTCGGCCGTCCGTTCACCATGCGGTAGCCCATCGGCTCCCCATCGATGAAAATCTGCCCTTGCTGGATCTTTTCCAGGTGGTTGAGACAGCGGAGAAAGGTGCTTTTGCCGGAACCGCTGGGGCCGATGATCACCTGTACCTGGCCCTTGGCCACCTCCAGACTGATCCCCCGCAGCACATGCAACTTCCCGAACGACTTGTGCACATCGATCGCCCGCACCATGATCTGGCGATCGGGCGGCGCCATCATTGCCGGCTCCATTCCTTACACCCCAATCCGGGTTGGTACACCCTACCGGCGGCTCCCGGATCCCATCGAACTGAGCATCTGGTCGATAAAGCCGAAGATCCCTTGATTCTCACGGCCCCGCCGATCGCCGAGCCGGCTCTCGATATAGGCCTGACCAATGGTGAAAACAGTGGTAAGGACAAGATAATAGAGGGCCGCGATAACCAACAGCGGCATCACCCACAGGGCCCCGTCACAACTTGAACATTCATAGATATTCTCGGTTCGCTGCAACAGCTCGGAGAGCGAGATGACCGAGGCAAGGGAGGTGGTCTTGAGCATGCTGATCAGTTCGTTGCCGGTAGGCGGAATGATCACGCGCATGGCCTGCGGCAAGATAATCCGGCTCATAATCTGGGTGTAGCGCATCCCGAGCGATTGCGCCGCCTCGTGTTGTCCTGGATCGATCGCCTCCAGCCCCGCGCGCACGATCTCCGCCATGTAGGCGCCCTCGTTCAGCCCCAGGGCAATCAGGGCGATCGTGAACTCGGGGGTTGAGGAGAGCAGGTTGTACCAGATGAGGAGCTGGACCAGCACCGGGGTGCCGCGGAACAGCCAGATGTAGAACTCGGCCACGATCCGGGCGGGAAGGAACTTCGAGGTTTTGGCCAGGGCGGCGAACACCCCGAGAATCACCCCCATCAACTGGGCCAGGATGGTGAGCTCCAGGGTGATCTTGGCCCCTTCCAGCAGCACCCCATTGAAGAGGTACTCATGGAACACGCCCCAACTCCAGGAGAAGTTCCAGTTTATGCCAAAAATGGCCGATTCTCCTCTACATGCCGTGATCCGCGCGACATCGCCGCCCCCTTGCGGGTCGGGCGCGCCCGACCCGCAAGGGAGGCCCCTACTTCAAGGCGCCTTGCTCCAGGTGATACTTCTTGAGGATTTTCAGGTACTCGCCATCTTTCTGGACCAGCTTGAACGCTTTTTGCACGGCGCTCAAAATGGCGGGGTCGGTTTTGCGAATGGCGATCCCATAGGGCAGCGCGTTGTATTGCTGGCCGGCGATCTGGTAACGGCTGGCGAAATGGGTGCTGTAATAGACGGCCACCGGATAGTCAGTCAATTCGGCGGCCACCCGGCCCAGCCCTACCTGCTGCAAGGCGGTCGGATCCTCCTGATAGACCTTGACCGTGATCCCAGGTTTGCCCGCTGCCTTCAGCTTGGCGCTCTCGGCGTTCGCCGCGTCCACCTCGGTGGTGCCGGCCTGGATCGCCACCGCCTGCCCCGAGAGATCGGCCAGGGTTTTGATGTGCTTGGGGTTCCCCTTGGCCACCACGATGCTCTGGCCGGCCAGGAAGTAGGGGACGAAGTTCACCTGCTTGGAGCGGGCGGGCGTAACATTCATGGACGACATGATGATGTCAAACCGGTGCCCCTGCAAGCCGAGGATGATCGTGCCGAAGTCCGTGATATTGAGGAAGTTCGCCCGGAGTCCCATCTTGGCCGCCAGGGCGCGGCCCAGGTCAATATCGGCGCCGTAGGGGACGGTGGCGTTGGCGCCGGTGAAATCCTCCATGGGAGGATAGCCAAAGTTGGTGCCAATCGTGAGGGTACCGGCCGCCTTCAGGCCGGACGGGGCGGTCACGGGAGCGGCGCCGCGCACCGCGCCGGTGAAGGGGAGCAGGGAAGCAAGCGCGAGGGCGGCGATCAGGACGCGAGTGCGTTTCATGGTACTCCTCAGGAAAGGTCTAAACGAAGAACAGAGAAAAAGAGGCCAGGGTTTTCCGGATCGCTCAAGAGTAGCGGAGATGGCGCCTCCTTTACCGGTAGGTGATTCAACGGATGCATGGCGGATAGTGTATACGGGAATACAGTGTACCTAAATTGTGGAGGCCTCGATCGCTTCCGGCAAGAGGTCGCCCTGCCGGCGAGCTACCGTGTAGAGGCGATGGTAGAGCCCCTCGGCCGCCAGCAGCGACCGGTGGGTGCCGGACTCCACGACGAGGCCCGCGTCGAGCACCACGATCTGGTCCGCCTGCTGGATGGTGGTCAGGCGATGGGCGATCACCAGGGTGGTGCGTCCGGCCATCAGATGCTCCAGCGCCTCCCGCACCAGGCGCTCCGATTCGTTATCAAGCGAGGAGGTCGCCTCGTCCAGAATGAGGATCCGCGGATCGCGGAGAATGGCGCGGGCGATCGCGACCCGCTGTCTCTGGCCGCCCGAGAGCTTGACCCCCCGCTCTCCCACCAGGGATTCGTACCCCTGGGGTAACTCCATGATGAATTGATGGGCGTTGGCGGCCTGGGCGGCGGCGATAATCTCGGACTCCGAAGCTTCCAGGCGTCCGTAGGCGATGTTCTCGCGCACCGAAAGGCCGAAGAGCACCGGCTCCTGCGGCACCAGGGCGATTTGCCCGCGGAGACTGGCCAGGGTTGCCTGACGAATATCGGTGCCATCGATCAAGATGGCGCCGCTGTCCGGCTCGTGGAAGCGGGGGATCAGCGAGGCGATCGTAGTCTTCCCGGCCCCGCTCGGTCCCACCAACGCGACCATCTGGCCGGCCTCCACCCGCAGGCTCACCCCCCGCAGTACCTCCCGTTCGGGGATATAGCTAAAGCGCACGCGGTCGAGCTCCAGGCACTCCCGGAGGAGCGGCAAGGGGCGGGCATCGGCGGTGTCCGCGATCCCGGGCGGGGCATCCAATACCTCGAAGATCCGCCCAGCAGCCCCCATGGCCTCCTGAGTTTGCCCATAGAGGTTGGTCAGGGTACCGAGGGGACCGGCGATGAGGAAAATGTAGAACAGGAAGGAGATCAAGCCGCCGGGCGTGAGATGGCCGGCCAACACCTCGCGCCCGCCGAACCAGAGCACGATGGTGATCGCCCCGAAGGTGAGGAAGGTGATCAGGGAGACAAAGCTGGCCCGCAGACGGAGCCGGCCCAGGGTAAGGGAAAAGACCCGCTCCACCAGGCCGCCGTAGCGTTCGATCTCGTGCGGCTCACGGGTAAACGCCTGCACCACCCTCACGTTGGATAACGTCTCCTCCAGGACAGTGGTAGCGCTGCCCAGCTCTTCCTGCACCCGGCGCGCGATGCGGGTGAGGAGTCGCCCGAAGATGGCGGCGCTCCCGGCGATCAGCGGCGTGACCACCAGCATCAGGAGGGAAAGCCGCCAATCGAGATAGAAGATAATGACCAGGCTGCCCAGTAGGGTGACCAGTTGCTGGAGCAGGCTGAGCAGATTGCCGCTGACCACGTTTTGCACCGCGTTCACGTCATTGGTCACGCGGGACATCAGATCGCCGGTACGGTGCTCACCATAAAACTCTTGCGAGAGGGACTGTAAGTGGGTAAAGATGGTACGCCTGAGATCGGCGATGATCCGTTCGCCCACCCACCCGATCAGATAGTTCTGGGAAAAATTGAAGCCGGCCTGGAAAATGAAGACAGCGAACAGACCGAGGGTGATCAGATTCAGGGCGTGTTCATCATGATGCACGAACACGCTATCGACCAGGCTCCGCACAATCCAGGGGAAGACCAGATTCAAGAGACTGGCTATCAAGAGACAGATGGTAGCCAGCATCATCCGGCGGATATAGGGCCTGGTAAAGGTTAGGAGACGACGGAAGACGCGGGCGTCGGCCCGACTCAGCCGATGACGCGACTGATCCAGCGGGAGCGACGCACCATGCCGCCCACCGCCCCGGCGCATCATGGGGGCGCGACGGCCACGCCGCCCATCCTACCCCACGTCACGGATCGAACCGAGGGCGGGAGCGGGGGCCGAGCAAGTTACCGGCCCAGAAGACCGCCGCCGCCGCCGCCAAGCCGCCGCCGACTCATCTTCCGCACGTCGCCGGTCGCGCCGCCGACGAAACCGCCGGCCAGGCACAGTACTGCTATCACCAGGGCGAGGATATGCGAGGACGCGAGAAAACCAACCGCGGCCAGCCCCACCAGCGCCGCGCCGTCGAGCGCGGCGGGGGCGCGGCGCATCCGGCCCGCGACAAAGCCGATTGCCACCAGAGCTACAAGAAACAGGAACACTAACATTGGTACTTACCTCCGTGCCGGCCTGCTGGGGTCGGGCGACTTCCGTCACATCATTATAGACGTGCGCCGTGTCTCCATCCAGTGTGCCATGTTTCGCGCCATCCTGTCGCGTCCATTTGGCGAAATACGAGCGAGCCACGAAAAATCCGCCGGATCGGTCGGATCGGTCGGATCGGGCCGATCCGACGCCTTCCTTCGTGGGAAACGCCCGTGCCGGCTCCGCCATCCCAGTGATACACTGTCGTCATCGGCGCCGGCCGCGCACCAGGAGTAGCCATGGCAATCGAGATCCGCGTCCCTAGCATCCCATCGTGGACCGTGAGTACCTACGTGCCCAATGAGAGAGAGGGCCAGATCTTGGGCTGCAGCCAGGCGCATTACGCCGCCGGCGGTGTCTTTGGCGAGACGTTGCGCGTCCGCGCCAAACGCCAGGGTTTGACCTGGCTGGTCCGCGCCGAAACCGAGTTACTCTATGTGCGATCCAATCGTTCCATCGGCGCCTTCTATCCCGACGTGCTCTTTGCCCCAGGGGTGGAACTCGACGACCAGGAGCCCTACGATATGCGGACGGTAGGGCGCCCACCCAGCCTCGTGGTGGAGATCACCTCTTCGCGGACCGCTCGGAAGGATAGCGGCCCGAAGCGGGCCGCCTACGCGGAGATGGGAGTCACCGAATATCTCACCTTCGATCCCCGGCCACGGAAACGATTGGAGATGCATGGCTACCGGCTGGCGGGCCAGGGGATGTACCGGGAGATCCCGCCGGCCCCCGAGGGCGGCCTGTGGTTGGCCACGATCTCCTTGCGGGTGGAGGCGGAACCGCCTGCCCAGCCCGGTCGTGGGCCGCTACTCCGCCTGATCACTCGTGAGGGGAAGCGACTGCTCCATGGCGACGAAGAGGTCGATGCGCGAGACGCGGCCGAGCGCGAACGGGACGCCGCTGAGCGCGAACGGGACGCGGCTGAGCGCGAACGGGACGCGGAACGCCGGGCGCGCGTTGCCGCCGAGGCCGAAATTACCCGGCTGCGGGCGCTGCTTGAGCGCGCTGGACCTGATCCGGCGTCCTGAGTGATCCCGCCCTCGGTGAACGTCCCCACGGTCTGGAATCCATCGAGGCTTTGGCCGCGATCCGTGGTATCCTCCGTGGCGACCCATGTGGTCACTGAAATTATCGCCCATGGAACAGGAGTCACGATGCTTGCCCTGATGGCCTCGATTACGATCAGTCTCGATCCGGTGTTGGTGAAGCTCGGCTCCTTCTCCTTACGCTGGTACGGCCTTATGTACGTGGTGGGAATCGCCATCGGCGTGCTGATTCTCCAACCCTATGCCCGGCGCCGTGACGTGACCAGCGATCAGCTCTGGAATATCTTCTGGGGAGTAGCGATCGCCGCCCTGGTTGGCGGCCGTCTCTACTATGTCCTCCAATCGGATCCCGGCTCCTATGTCCAACATCCCGGCGATCTCTTCGCCTTCTGGCAAGGGGGGATGGCCTTCTACGGGGCGATTTTCCTCGGAGTTCCGGTGCTCTTGTTGCTTGCCTACCAACAACGGGTGTCATTGGGCGTGGCCCTGGACTGCATCGCGCTCTTCGCTCCGCTCTCCCAGGCCGTGGGGCGGATCGGCAACATCATAAATGGGGATATCGTCGGCTATCCCAGCAATGCTCCCTGGGCGACCATCTACACCAACAGCCACAGCTTCGCGCCCTTGAACACGGCCGTCCAGCCGGCGGCCGCCTACGAGTTGCTCTTTGGCCTGGTCCTTTTCGCCGTTCTCTGGCCGCTCCGTTTCCGCGTCCAGCCGGCGGGCATGCTGTTCGTCCTCTATCTCAGCCTCTATAACGTAGGCCAGTTCTTCCTCTTTATCGTGCGTGACAACGACATCGTCCTCTTCCACCTGAAGCAGGCGCAAGTGACCGCCGTCGCGGTGCAAATCGGCCTCATCCCAGTTGCCTGGGTGATTGCCCGGCGTCCCTGGTGGTTCGACCCGGCCTATGCACTTGACGAGGACTATGCCGATGAGGATGAGCAGGAGAGCGAGGCCGCGGACGGCCACCCCCTGACCGAGGAGACTCCAGCCGGCGAGATAGTCCACGACGCGCCTTCCGCGGGCGAGATCTCCTTGGCGGCGGAATCGGCTGAGTCCCCGGAGGCCGGTTGGCGGGATATGCCGAGCCAATCTCGGACCTAACCGACAACAGTCCTGCTTGTGATGCCGGCGTGGACGGGCGATACTAGCAGGGGCCGGATATTTCGGCTGACCAGGGAGACCTCGGAGGGAGCACGAGATGGCCGCGCGGGAAGCCAACCTGCGGGACCAGGAAAAGGACGCGCCAACCCAGCGTTCGTCCGCCCGCGAGAAGATCTCGCTGGTCGTCGATCGCCCTTCAACGGGGGATGGCGCGCTCCTTATCCTGCCCTTCGCGGCGCCACGCGGCGAGGAGGTGTTTGGCCGCCAACTGGCCCAGGTGCTGCAATCGCGCCTGCGTGCCCTGCCGCGCCTGGTGGTGGGTCATGGGCAGCTCCTTGCCTCGGTTGGCAGTCGCCGCCGATACGTGCCGCTCCACCGCACGCTCTCCCTCGACCAGGCGCGCACGTGCGGCGTCGGCTGGGGCGCCGCCTCCGTTCTCTCCGGGAGCATCGCGCTGCATCCTACGCTGCGCTGGAGCCTGATCGTCCGCGAGCCGGGCAGCGGGAAGGTATTGTTCGAGGATACGCTGATCGGCGAGCCCGAGGATCTTCTGGACGCGCCTGGCGACGTGGCGCTGGCGGTGGCCGGCGCGCTCGGACTTGCCGTGGGAAATACCGACCAGGAACAGGTGGGCCGGCGTGAGACCGATAGCCTGGAGGCCCTGCTTACTTACCTGCGCGCGCTTGATCGGCGCCCAGCGCATGGGGTCGAACAGGGAGACGCGGAGTCGTTCTTTAAGGGTCTGTTGCGCGCGCTCGCCCTGGATCCCACCTTTAAGCTTCCGTTGGATCTCCTGGTGGCCTGCGCCACGAACCAGGGAGAGGAAGCTACCCTCGCGGATCTGCTGGTGGTCCTGGGAGGCTCCAACGCGGAGGAGGTGGCGGCTGGGGCGGCGTTGGCAAGAGAATTGGAGGAGCAGGGTCATGGCGCCCAGGCCGAGGCGGTAGCCGCGACCGTGCTCAAACATGAATCGGCGCCGGTTTCGGCCCTGGCCGTGGTGATGCGTCTCGCGTACCAGGCACGCGACCTTCCCCGAGCCCGCGTCCTCGTCAATGCCGTGCTCGATCTCGATCCAGAGCACGCGGGCGCTCATGAGGTGCTGGGTAATCTGCTCGCCAGCGCCGAACGTTTCCCCGGCGCGGCCATCCACTGGGAGGTGGCGCTGGAGCAGAACCCTCATCATGCCAAGGTGCTGATGCGTCTGGGCTCCTATCTGGTGGCGACGGGCGAGTACCAGCGTGCCTACGAACTCCTCTCGCGGGCTCTGGTGCTGGGAGCGATGACGCCCGACGCGCTCTATAAGCTGGGCATAGCGGCGTATAGACTTGGCCTGGCGGGCGAGGCCATCGCTCCCTTAAATCAGGCACTGCAACTAGAGCCCGAGCGCGCTCATGTCCATGCCCTGCTCGCCCGGTGCTATCAGCGGCTGGGGCGGAACGATCTGGCGCGGGTCTATGACGGACGGGCCCTCCAGATCGCCCCTACCTATTGGCCGTCGGCCTTGGCCCTGGGGCACGAAGCCCTGAATCAGGGACGAACCGCCGAGGCCCTCAACGCATACACGACCGTCGCCCGCCTGCGGCCCGATCTGCCGGAGGCGCTCTATGGCTGGGGAATCGCGCTGGTTGCCGGCAATCTGATCGCCGAGGGGGTGGAGGCCCTGAGCCGGGCGCGGGATCTCTCGCCTAACAGCGTGCCGGTGCTCTGCGCCCTGGCGATGGCTCACCTCAAGCACGGAAATCTAGAGGCCGCCCGTCACGCCGTGGAACAGGCCGAAAGGCTGGACCCCAATAGCACGGATGTGGAATACTGTCTGCACGAGTTGGCCGCCGGCGGGCAAAGTTAGTTCGGAGGCTGCATCATACTCGTGACCGCGGTATGATGGGTGAGAAGGGATTCCCGCGGGGCCGATGGGGCGCCCTGGATGAGCGCCCATGTATGGCGGTAAGTGCGTACCGGCCGGCGTTGGCTTGGGGTGTACTTATGGCTGAGTGCACACTGGACGTAACCAACCGGCCGATGTGAAGGAGTGTGCGAAGGTGTCGTTGACCGACCAACTCGATTTTGACCGCGAAAGCGGTGATCCGCTGTCGGCCAATACCGCCGCCGCCGCCGTGCTCCGGCAATTGGCCACGGAACTGGAGCACGCGGGACTCCAGGCTCGACTGATCCGCTCCTCCGAGATCGACCCGGCCGAACGGGCGCGCCGCCTGGATTTCGCGTTAATGCACCTGGCCAGCGTGATGTCCGAGATGGAGATGATTGGCTTGATCAACGCGCTACGTCACGCCGCCACCGCCGCCGAGGACGTGCATCAGTGTCAGTTCTGCGGCGCCCCAATCCAACCATGGTCAATGCTGACCACCACCGCGCGTGAGGAGGATGGCGACTGCATGCCGTTGATCCAGCACTCCTGGGATCAGTATGGGGTGTCGCTCTGCAAGAATTGCCATCTGGCGGTGCGGCAGGCCCAATGGCAGGCCAGCATGCAGATGTGAAGGGGCCTACTCTTCGCTCTGGCCAAACAGTGAGGGCTGAAAGGCGCTCACGACGGGGGCCGAATCGCTGGGCAGCGCGTAGGCGACCCCCGACCGATGCGGACGCTGCACCACGCGGCCCTGGCCGATCAGAATCGGCAGCAGACGATCTAGGGTCGCCTCCTCTACCGCCAGAGCCCGAATCAGCGCTCCTTTCCCCACCGGTCGCCGATTTTGGGTCAAGCATCGCAAAAGATTCGCCTCCAGTTTCTCCCCCGGCGTGCTGGTAGCTGACTCGATCCCACTCATGTCCCCATTGGGGGAGAACGAATTGGAACCATCACCGCTTTTCGCGGCGCCTCGCCGGGGAGCTGGCGACGCCTCTGGCACCTCGTCGAACCGTGCCTCGCGGGTGCCCATCTGGCCCGCCGGGTTCCCGAGCAGCAGCAGATCGACGCGCACCGGCTCAACCAGAATATGCGCGCCACCGGCCAATAACGCGGCGGTTGCCTGGTCGTCTCCGGCGCGGACAAACAGTGGGCGGCCCAAACGCAGCGTGTGCCACGCCGCCCGATCAGCGGCGGCGGGCTCGCCCCCACCCACCAGCACCATCCGCTCGGCCAGCCCCGCCAGGATCGCGCCGCCAATTTCCTCCAGCCGTGCCTCCCAGGGCGCTTCCGGCGGGGCGTGGCTTAGCAGGAGCAGTCGGCCTTCCCGCACCGCCTGCCGCCACGGACGGAGATTGGGCAGGGCGCGGGCCATCCCATAATGCGCCACGGCCACGGCGGTGCCCCCAGGCTCGGCCAGGGTCGCCTGCAGCAGGGATCGCTCGAAGGCGGTGGCTACCCCGGTCAATACCGGGCGCCCTTCGCGCGCCAGGGCCACCGCGATATCTCGGGCAAGCTCCAGTGCGTCCGCCGGCGCGTTCCGTTCGCCCAGAACCGCGACCGGTCCCCGCGGAAGGGGATCGCGGGAACCGGCCAGCCACAGCAGGGGTGGTGCCTCTTCCCCCAGGGCCTCCCGGAGGGCACGCGGGTAGGCCCGTTCCCTGGTCGTCACCGCCGTCACCCCCTCGGCCGCCAGGCGGGCAACCAGGGTACGGGCCTCCGGAAGACGAGCCCGCAGGGCCAGGAGCGGCTCCAGATCCAGCTCTGGGACTGCCAACGCCTCAGCCAGCGCCTCGGACGACCACTCAAAGAGGTCACGGGGTTGGAGCGCGCCCGGTCGCCGCCATACATCGCGCGCCGCCTGGGGCAGCGCCCCCGCCGGGAGCGCGGTCAGTAGGGCCAGGAAGGGCGCGTCGGCGTGCATTTAATAGAGGAACATCGGTTTGTTGACCAGGTGCGCCACCTTGGGACGATAGGTTTCCGTATCATACAACTGGTCAACATCCACGCGGCGCACCCCCGTACCGATCAGATCGAGGGGCACCGTGGTATACACCCCGTTGCGCAGCGCCACCATCTGACCCGTTTCCTTGCGCAAGGCCAACTCGGCGGCCAGATTGGCATAGCTTATCGCCACCATGCGGTCCAGGGCATCCGGCGGCCCGGAGCGCATCAAGTACCCGAGTTGCTGATGCACGATCTCCTCGCCGGTCAGGGCCTTGATCGCCTCACCGGTCGCCTGCCCGATCCCCCCCAGCTTCCGGTGCCCAAAGGCATCCTCGGGGCCCGTCTGATAGATATCGCCGCCCAGCATGGTGGCGCCCTCGGAGACGGCGACGATCGCGTAATTGCTGGGGTTACGCCGCTTATCCTCCATCACCAGGGCGGCCAGCCGCTCGGGATCGAAAGGCACTTCTGGGATCGCCGTCCGGTCCACGTCGCCAAGATAACTGGAAATAAGCGCGGTCTCGCCGGAGTTGCGGCCAAACAGCTCCACCACGGCGATCCGTTCGTGCGAGCCGGTGGGGGTCCGGAGATCGTTCATGAAAGCAATACTGCGGCTGACCGCGGTGGAGAAACCGATGCAATAATCGGTCCCGAACACATCGTTATCCATGGTCTTGGGAATCCCCACCACGGGGAACTTCTCCTGGTGCAGACGCAGGGCGTAGCTGAGGGTATCGTCGCCGCCAATCGCCAGGAGCGCCCCGATCTCCAGGTGATCCAGCACCCGCAGGACGTGATCAGTGCAATCGGCGATCCCCTTGGGGGAAAAGGCGAATTTCCCCCGCAAGAAGTCGGGCAGCCGATTCTCGGGCACCTTCCCGGGATTGGTGCGCGAGCTATGGAGGAAAGTGCCGCCGGAGCGGTCGATGGTGCGCACGTCTTGCGGCGTGAGAGGTCGTATCCACTCCACTTGCGGCTCGTGCTTATCGGGGTTGTAATTGAGCAAACCACCCCAACCCCGGCGGATGCCGACCATTTCGACCCCGGCTCCGGTAATGCGGTTCACCGCCGCCTTGATGGCGGGATTCAGTCCAGGGACATCGCCGCCCCCGGTAAGGATAGCTATCTTCATGCTTCGTGCTCCTTCACGCGCTCCCGGCGCCGCGTCCTCCGCCGCCACCCACCGGTGGCGCGAGCCGCGGACCGCCCGTGTGATTATGGCCCTTCCCATCGATGGCGGCAACCTCGCCACGCGGCCCAGCCGTCGCCACCCATCCCTGGGCGAGTATCCAGCGGCCAGATCCGCCCGCGGTGTCCACGCCCCGTCGATTAGGTCGGTACGTCCAGCCCAGCCGCCGCCGCCACGGCCCCCACGGTAGCGGGGATCGCGGGGAGTTCATTCATCAGACTCAGGGCATACTCGGGATCCTTGAGTCCGTTGCCGGTCAAAATGCACACCACCGCGCCATCGCGCTTCAACCCCTCCGCCGCCGCCAGCTTGAACAGCCCGGCCACGCTTGCCGCCGACGCAGGCTCCACGAACACCCCTTCCTGAGCGGCGAGGAACTGGTAGGCAGCGCGGATTTCCTCCTCGCTCACCATGGCAAACTGGCCGCCCGATTCCGCGCGGGCCGCGATAGCCGCCGCTCGGCTGGCCGGATTGCCGATCCGGATGGCAGTGGCGGCGGTCGTTGGCTGCTCAATCATCCGATCAAGCACCACGGCCGCCGCTCCCTCGGCCTGGAAGCCCATCATTCGAGGCAAGACGGTGATCCGCCCCAGATCGCGGTAGCGGCGGAACCCCTTCCAGTAGGCGGTGATATTGCCGGCATTGCCCATGGGGAGGCACACGTAGGCGGGAGCGCCGCCCAGGGCGTCGCAGATTTCCCAGGCGCCCGTCTGCTGCCCGTCGATCCGATACGGATTGATGTGGTTGACCAGGGTGGCCGCGCCGGTGGCCGCCAACTCCCGCACCACGGCCAGGGCCTGATCAAAGTTCCCCCGAATGGCCGCCACGCGGGCGCCATAGGCCAGGGCTTGAGCCAGCTTTCCCGCCGCCACATAGCCGTCCGGCACCACCACCAGGGCCCGGAGCCCGGCGCGCGCGGCATAGGCAGCGGCGCTGGCACTGGTATTCCCGGTGGAGGCGCAGATCACCGCCCGCGCACCCTCCTCGACGGCCTTGGCCACCGCCAGAACCATACCGCGGTCCTTGAACGACCCGGTGGGATTACAGCCCTCCAGCTTCAGGAAGACGCGGCGTAAGCCCGTTCGCTGCTCAATCGCATGGCCTCGAATCAGCGGGGTGTGGCCCTCGCCGAGGCTCAGTAACGGCGTGCGGCCCGTAAGAGGCAACAAGTCGCCATAGGCGCGCAGCAGCCCCTCGGGGGCGGAAACACCGGGAATCCCTGTGGTCACGCATCCTTCCTTTCACACGCGGTATACGCCGCGGTCCCACGCTGCATTCTACCTCAGATCGTGTGAGCGCATGTATCGAGCGGCGAACAGCGACGGTCACGAGCTAGGAGCGCGGGTCACCAGACCCGCTTAGTTCGGCGACGGATCGCCGTCCGGGAAGTACGCCCGCGGCCGGCGGCTGGTCGCGCTGGCGGGTCTGGAGACCCGCGCTCCTAAAAGGGTGCTCTCGACCACGAAACATGAGGCACGTCCTTACACTCCTCCACGGGAGATGTATGCGACGAACCGTGTGCTATACTGGGCCCAGCCGGCGCGGTTCCCGCTCTCCGTAAGGGAAGACGGCCGCCAGGGGGAAGTAAGGGGTCCGCGTATGCGATCACTATTCGAGACCGTCTCCGCCTTCCTGGAAGAGGATGGCTGGAGTACGAGCCGCCTTCCCGATCAGACGGCCTTGCTTATGGAGTTCCAGGGCGAACATGGGCGCTGGGGGTGTCTGGCCCGAGTCGATGACCGCTATGGGCAACTGGTCTTCCACTCCCTGTGCCCGGTGGCCGTGCCGGCGGAGCGGCGTCCGGCGATGGCCGAATTCCTGACCCGCGCCAACTACGGCATGCCGCTCGGCAACTTCGAACTGGACCTTGAGGACGGCGAAGTCCGCTTCAAGACCAGTATCGATATGGAGGACGTTGAGCCAAACGCCGTCCTGGTCAAGCATGTGATCTACGCCAACGTGATCATGATGGACCGCTATCTTCCCGGCATCGTCTCCGTGGCGGAGGGCGCCATGTCCCCGGCGGAGGCGATC
>DATLQX010000178.1:0-6311 GCA_035534995.1 Chloroflexota bacterium
CAAGGAAGAGGGCGGGCGGCACACCCCCTTCTTCAAGGGCTATCGGCCGCAGTTCTACATTCGGACCACGGACGTGACCGGCTCCATCGCCTTGCCCGAGGGGCAGGAGATGGTGATGCCGGGGGACAACGTGGAGATGGGGGTGGAGTTGATCGTCCCGGTGGCCCTGGAGGTGGGCTTGCGCTTCGCCATCCGCGAGGGCGGCCGCACGGTCGGCGCCGGTGCTGTCACCAAGATCGAGAAGTAGGGGTCGGGCGATTGGGCGGAGGCGCGGCGATTTCGTAGCCGAGCCGCCACCCGGTCCCTCTGGTCCAGCGGGAGAAAGCCATGGCCAGCGCGAAGAAAGAGAATCGCCTTTTCATCACCCTGGCGTGCCAGGAGTGCAAGCGGCGGAACTACACCACCACCAAAAACCGGCGCAATGATCCAGAGCGCCTGGAGTTCAATAAATACTGTCGATGGTGCCGATGCCATCGGGCCCATCGGGAAACGAAGTAAGCCATGCCAAGCAGCACCGCGACCCCCACGACGGCGCCCGCGCAGCGCAGGCAACTCAGCCTTGCCCGGTATTTGCGCGATTCACGGAGCGAGCTCAAGAAGGTTAACTGGCCTACCCGTGAGCAAACGATTAACCTCACCATCGTGGTGTGCGTGGTGTGCGTGGCAATCGCCCTGTTCCTTGGCGGCCTTGATTGGCTCTTCGCCACGTTCATCAAGTTCCTGGCAGGGAGTTAGTAGCCCCCGCGAACCACACCGAAGGGGAGAAAGATAGCAGCCGTGGCCATCGAAGCACCGGTCGACGCCCGCCAGTGGTATGTCATTCATACCTATGCCGGCTACGAAAATAAGGTCAAGCAGAATCTGCTGCACCGCATATTGTCCATGAACGTGGACGATCGCATCTTCCGCGTGGAGATCCCGGTCGAGGACGAGATCGAGATCAAGAACGGGAAGCGGAACACGGTGCAGCGGAAACTGTATCCCGGCTATGTGCTGGTGGAAATGCTGATGGACGATCACTCGTGGTCGGTGGTGCGGAATACGCCTGGAGTGACCGGATTCGTCAGCTCCGGCACCAAGGCCGTCCCGCTGCAGGACAGCGAGGTCAAGCAGATCCTCAAGCAGATGGGGGAGGACGCGCCCAAGGTCAAGGCGACCTATGTCAAGGGGCAGAGCGTCAAGATAATCGATGGGCCCTTCCTGGAGTTCATCGGCGTGATCGAGGAAGTCTCGCCCGACCGGAACAAGGTGAAGGTGTTGGTCAGCATGTTTGGCCGCGAGACTCCGGTGGAGCTGGACTTCCTGCAGGTGGAGAAGCTGTAAGTAGAGGAGGAATGGGGAGCGCCGGCGGTAACCAGCCCGTTATCGTGAACCCACAGCCATGGCAAAGCGCGTTAAGGCAATCGTGAAGTTGCAGCTGCCCGCGGGCAAGGCAACCCCAGCCCCGCCCGTTGGCCCGGCGCTGGGCCAGCATGGGGTCAACATCATGGGCTTCGTCAAGGAATACAACGAGCGCACGGCGGCCAAGGCCGGCAGCGTGGTGCCGGTCGAGATTACGGTCTTCGAGGATCGCTCGTTCACCTTCGTGCTCAAGACTCCCCCCGCCTCGGAATTGATCAAGAAGGCGGCTGGCCTGACCAGCGGCGCCAAGAATCCGCTGACCGACAAGGTAGGGAAGATCAGCAAGGATAAGGTGCGCGAGATCGCCGAGCAGAAGATGCCCGATCTCAATGCCAATACGATCGAGATGGCGATGCGCACCATTGAAGGCACCGCCCGCAGCATGGGCGTGGAGATTGTTGGTTAGGGATGGGGCGGTAACCTCCGGCTGAGGCCGGGTGAAGCGTTTCCATTACAGGTGGGAGGGCCGCGGTCGCGGCCCGTTGAGGTACCACGGGAGAAAAAGATCATGGCCAAGCATGGCAAGCAATACATCGCCGCCGCGAAACTGGTTGAGGAAGGGAAGCTCTATTCTCCCCCCGAGGCGGTGACGCTGCTCAAGCAAACCTCGTTCGTCAAGTTCGATCCCACGATTGAGTTGCACTTTCGTCTGGGGGTCGATCCCCGCCATGCCGACCAGATGGTCCGCGGGACCGCCGTGCTGCCCCATGGCACCGGGAAGGTCGTGCGGATCCTCGTCTTCGCCCAGGGCGACAAGGCGCGCGAAGCGGAGGAAGCGGGCGCGGACTTCGTGGGCAGCGCGGACCTCGTGAAGCAAATCACCGAAGGGTGGTTGGGCTTCGACGTGGCGATCGCGACCCCCGACATGATGCAGGCGGTGGGCCGCCTGGGTAAGATCCTCGGGCGCCGCGGCTTGATGCCGAACCCCAAGGCCGGCACCGTGACCTTCGACATCGCCCGCACGATCAGGGAAGTGCGGAGCGGGCGCGTGGAATTCCGGGTGGATCGCGCGGGGCTGGTCCATGTCCCGGTGGGCCGGCTGTCCTTTGACGAGCCGAGCATCATGAACAACGTGGCGGCGATGATCGAGGCGGTAACGGCGGCCAAGCCCACCGGAGCCAAAGGCCACTACATGCGGTCGATTACCCTCACCTCCACCATGGCCCCCGGCATCCCTCTCGATACCAGCGCCGCCCAGGCATTGCGCGTCGCCTAGAGGCAGTTCAGCCTGGCGGTTCCGTAGGGGCACCCCTTGTGGGTGCCCTGGTTCGAGTCGCCAAGGGCACCCACAAGGGGTGCCCCTACTTGGGGCCTATCACCCAAGATACCCAGTGCCCCTACGGAACCGCCAAGTATTTGGACCTGGCTGTATTAGCCATTCCCCTCTGGCCTGGCGGGCACCGTGGGGAGCGCGAAGCCGAACGTGCTCCCCTGATCGGGGACGCTCTCCAGCCACATGTGCCCACCATGGTCGCGGATGATGCTGTCGCTGATAAAGAGGCCGACCCCCAGCCCATCGAATCGCCGCCCGGCGCTCTTCCCCCGCGAAAAGCGATGGAACACCTGGTCTTGCTCATCGATGGGGATGCCGATCCCGTGGTCGGTCACGGTTACGCATACTTGATGAGGGTCGGGCCAGAGGCGGATGCGCACCGTGCCGCCATCGGGCGAATACTTGATCGCGTTGTCCAGGAGATTGGCCACCACCTGCTCGATCCGCTGGTCGTCGGCCCGGAGCATGGGCGGATCGCCCGCCACCTCGACCGTGATCTCACGGCCAGGATGCGCGGCGCGCTGTTGCTCGGCCGCGTCGGCGACCAATTGCGCCATATCCAGGTCGGCGCTCCGCAACAGCATGCGCCCGGACTGGATCCGGGACAGATCCATCAGGTCCGCCACCAAACCGTTCAGCTTATCGGCCTGGCGCAGGATTTTCGAGGCGGTGGCGGCCACCTCGGGCGCGTTGGCCCGTGAGGCGCTCCGGGCAACTAACTGTGCGTACCCCCGTAGGGTGGTCAGGGGTGACCGCAGCTCATGGGTAGCCATGGAGACAAACTCCGCCTTTTCGCGCTCCTGGCGGCGCAAGTCGGTAATGTTGTGGACCAGCACCACCCCGCCGGACAGGCCCGCGGCGTCGCGGAGCGCGGCGCCGCTGATCACGCAGCGGACGGGCGACTCCGCCGCGCCGGCCACCTCTACCTCGGCCTGCACGGTAGCCGGCCCCTCACCTGGCCAGCTACCGGCTACCAGGGCGGACGGGGTACCGGATCCCGTCGCGGTCAGTCCACGCGCGATCTCCCGCCAGGAGCGCCCGAGGACGGACGTGCGGCGGAGGCAGAGCAGTTCCAGGGCCACGCCATTGATATCGGAGACCACGCCCTGAGCGTCCAGCATCACCACGCCCTCCGGAATGGCCTGAATCAAGCTGCCCAGGGCCAGTAAGCGATCCCGCGCGTGGGCGGCGGCGTCGCGAGCGTAGGCCAGGTGCTGTTCCTTTTCCACCGCGCGCGCTTCCTGCCGATCCCGCAACTGGAGCTGCTGGATCACCACCACCGCCGCCAACAGCTGGGCCACCAGAGCCAGGGCGTGATTGGCGAGAGCGGCGGGCGGATCGGCCGGGCGCCGGCCCAGGGCCGCCGCCGCCACGGTAGCGACCGAGCCGAGAGCAAACAACAAGTAGGTAGCGCGGGCCTGGTTCAAGAAGATGGTGGCCAGAATCGGCACCGTATAGAGAATGGAGAACACCACGTCCACGGGTTGGGTCACGTCGGCGACAAAGATAGCCAGCAGCCCGAGGACAGGCGCCGTCTCGAGAAGGCTCACCTTAAGGCGATCCGCTCTATCCGCCGGCACGGCGATTCGCTCCACTGCGTGCAATATCCTGGTCCTCATACCCACCCGCGATGTGTCCACCCCCTGGCAGCGTACCGGGAGGAGGGCAAAGGGCCAATGGCCCGTCTTGGCTAGCCCGCCGGTGGAAGTGGGGACGGTCCTCCGGCTGCGGCCGGATGGGAGGATACGACGGCCGCGGATGGACCTCCGGCTGAGGCCGGATGGCAGGGAACGACGGCTGCGGCCGGGTGTAGGGCTACCGCACCGTCCGCTGGAGCACTGAGGCCGGGTGATTAGGGGCGCGGATCTCCGACCCGCTTTCGTGGCCAGCCGCCGGGCGCGGGCGTGCTACCCGGATGGCGATCCGCCGCCGAACCAGGCGGGCCTGGAGACCCGCGCCCTAAGACGTGCCGGCACGCGACACCCGGCCGCAGCCGGACCCGTCCCTGCCATCCGGCCGCAGCCGGAGGCCCCCAGGCATCCGGCCTACCCCAGGAAC
Organism: Chloroflexota bacterium; assembly: GCA_035534995.1. Classification (GTDB taxonomy): domain Bacteria; phylum Chloroflexota; class UBA5177; order JANWHV01; family JANWHV01; genus JANWHV01. The sequence continues at coordinate 4,733 of DATLQX010000178.1, forward strand.
CGTGTCCGGAAGTAGAGCAAAGGCTCGCCATCGGGACGGATCGCCGAGTAGACGACCCGGCCAAGATAGAGGGTGTGATCGCCCGCGGGGTGGGCCTCCACGATCCGGCAATCCACCTGGGCCAGCGCCCGGTCAAGGAGCGGAGCACCGGTCACGGCGGGCCGGCTGGGGAACTGGAGAAAGGCGGCGGCGTCATGGGGCTGGGTCGAATCGGCGAAGTAGCGGGCCACCTCGGCATGTTCCGCCGCCAGGACACTGAGGGCGAAGTTATCGGCGCGCTGCAGGGCGGCGTGCATGCGAGTCCCCTGCTGGATGCTGAGGGCCACCAGTGGGGGGTCCAGGGAAACCGACATGATGGCGTTGGCGGTAACTCCGTGCGGCTCGCCGTCGGCCAGGGTAGTGGCCAGGGTCACGCCGGTGGCGAACGAGGCCAGGGCACTCTTAAACCGCGCCGCGTCCACGGTGGGCATGGCGCGGTCCTCCACCGCCAATACCTCCCTACCCATCTGGCTCGCCTCTTCCCGTGGCCGCGTTTCGTGATGCGCCCCTACCTGTAAGATGCCCGGAAAACAGGGTAGCGCGCAACCAGCGGAAGCGAAAGCAGCTACTCGTCTGGATTGCGAGCCTTCCGACTCACTCTTCTATGTGGCTTGCCCATATGGGTAATAAGGGCTATTGGATGCTGGTCCATATGGGTGATGGGCGTACGATAGATCCCCGTTTAGGATGAGCGTAGTACGTCTTCAGCCCAACTACAAGGATTTCGACCATGTGTCCATTGTGGCGCCTCGCGCCTGCTGCCCGCCGGGTAGCGGGCTGCCCGCGAATCACGCTGGCGTGGGCGCGGAGAGACGGACGGGGACAGAGTCTCACCGAGCTGAGCCTGGCAATGCCGATTGTTCTGCTCTTTCTTCTGGGAGCGGTCAACCTGGACCTCGCCCTGCGGTCGCAGACCTCCCTCTCCCAGGCCACCCAGCAGGCGGCGCAGTATCTGATCCACCACCCTTCGGTGAACTGCACGTCCGCGAGTACCTGCGCCGCCGCCGACGCATCCGTGGTACAGAATTACCTGGCGGTCAATGGCTACCCTAACGCCGCCGCGAACGTGAGCTTTAGCCAAACCACCACCCAAACCTCCACACAGTCGCTTCTGGCCACGATCGGCGTCACCTCATCCTTCCCGGTGGTCATGCCGCTCGCCAACCTGATCAACAGCGGACCCCTGCACAACGGGTCAGTGACCCTCGGGGCCAGCGCCGACACGATCATGGCCACTCCGGCGCCCACTAATCTCCAGGTCAGCGCCCTCCCAGGGGTCGGCTTCCATCTGTCCTGGCAGGCCCCGGTGACTCTGGCCGGTGTACCGGTCTCCAGCTACCACATCTACTGGTTCGGTACCTTGGTGGCGCCGAATAGTCCCGCCACCTCACCGAGCTACAACTCGGGAACCCAGACCTGGAGCTACGACGATGATTGCCAGATCAATCCTTCAACCCCAGCGTGCAGCACCACCGGATCGCCGCTCACCTATGCCTACGGCGTGACCGCCGTGCAGAATAACGGTCTGGAATCGCCGGCC